>CADBSD010000001.1 GCA_902797225.1 uncultured Ruminococcus sp.
GACGGGACTTGAAACCGAGCGTTAAAAAATTGTCCCTGTGGGACAATTTTAGCGAGGAGCGTTGTTGAAACTTTTCCCCTTTACGTGAACCACATTGGCGATAGCTGAGTTTTCTAAAGATGAATATACGTCGCTCGTACCAACAAGGTACTCCTGCTTTTTTGGTATTAGAGATGCGACGGGACTTGAAACCGAGCGTTAAAAAATTGTCCCTGTGGGACAATTTTAGCGAGGAGCGTTGATGAAACTTTTCCTCTTTACGTGAACTCGACAGGCGGTCGCTGAAATTTCAAGCTTTTATCTCAAAAAATAAACGTAGAGGTTGTCGGAGGCAGGGTCATATCTGTTGGATCTGTAAAACACTCACCCTCAGTATCATCAAAACCAAGTCCGCTATCAATTACCTCTTTAGAGATAAGCACGCCCTTTTTGAATTTCAATTGGATATACGTTTCGTTATTAGTTAGGTACTCAATCAATAATTCTTTCCCCTCGGTTTGGGCTAGAACGGCTTTGTCGAATATATCCTCTTTAACAAAATCCTTTAGTTTATACGAATTAATCTTATATTTATTGAACTTATCACCGCTTACGTAAAAATCTTTTTCATCAAATACTTGCGGACTCAGTGTATCATAAAAGTCGATTTTGTAGTTTAATACGTCGTCAAAACCATAATCCTTGAAATAAATTATCGAAAGTGAAGAATTATAATTATAGTATGTATAAGAAATATACTCTCCCTCATCAGCTTTTTGAGGATACAATTTAAACGTTCTCATATCCTTTAAAATGGAAGCTTTATCAAATTTCTTGTTATCAACCGCGAATTCAAGCATTTTCACTCTGGTATTGTCAATATCTGTTTTATTATTTACAGCGTACCCTCCCGAATACAAGGATAACGCAAAAAGCATAAAGCAATTGATAAAAAAGAATACCGCCAAGGCTTTTATTGCTGATCCAGTCTTTTTATAAATATTTTTTGTGTTCTTCAACCGCTCCTTTCGATATTGAATAACAGCTAAAAGAACAGATACCGAAAACAGTACAATTAAAAGTAAAACAGATAACGTCGTGAGTATAAAACGGATTTTCAAATCAAAAACCTCAAATGATAAAACCGAATGAATATATTCCGCAGGTCCGCTGACAAAGATTTTTACCAAAAGATAGAAAAACGGAGTGAACAACATATACCAATGTCTTAAGTCTACAATACAATTTATCAGATCGGGATTCATATCAGCAAGCATTTCCCAGTTCATAAACGCAATATCTGATACCTGTCCCAAAATAAACATCAAAAGAATAAAACACGGCACAGATAGCATTAAAAACTTATTTTTCTTTTTATACGCGGTAAATATTACGGCGACAAAAATCCCCAAAAATAATGTTGAACCAAAATCTTTTATAACACTATGATTAACTGAATTTAAAACATCGCCGTAATCATATTCAACTGTTGAACAATACACGAGTATAATTCCATACAAGAATAATGCCACGATATTAATCGGTATTTTATACCACTTCTTGCTATGCAAAGCGTTCAACGAAACCGCGGCTTCCTCTGCCTCGCCCATTTCCTCAATGGCTTTTTTCTCCGCCTCTTTCTCGGAATAGCCGATTTCGATATAATAAGCTTTCTTTTCCTCGATATGAGCTTCAAGCTCGGCTACGACTGCTTTTTGGGCGGTTTTATTTTTTATGTTTTTTGATACTTCTTCAAGGTAATTATTCATAATACACCACGATCAATACGAAAATCCGAGAACTTTTTCTACAGAATCGGAATACAGCTTCCACTCCTCTTTTTTCTCATTGAGCTGTTTTAAGCCCTTGCGGGTCAAGTGATAGTATTTTCTTTTGCGGTTGTCGACTTCATCCCAGTAGCTTTCAAGATAGTTTTCCTTTTCAAGCGCGTGTAGGATTGGGTACAACGTACCCTCCTTAAACTCAAAAACATTTTCGCTTCTGAGTTCAAGCTCCTTTATGATTTTATAGCCGTACAAATCTTTTCCCTTTAATACGCTCAGAATCAACATAGATGTACTGCCTTTTATTAATTCTTTACTTAGTTTCATAATTCACATTCCTTACCTACTTGCTCTATATGCCTAGTAATTCTATGTATTGATAGTATCACCAACAACTCCGCTTGTCAAGCGCTAAAAAAACTTTTGTTAAAGTGCATAATTTTGACAGTTATTTTATATAAGAAATGCACATTGTTTTCGGCGTTATATATATGATATAATAAATTGATTAGTATAAAATCACTACTCCAATAATGAAAGGTGTGTAAAGTTATGGTAGTAAAAGATATTATAGATATCTTAGAGGGCGAGATAATATGTGAGGGCGATTTATCGAAAGAGATCAAAACCGCCTGCGGTTCGGATATGATGAGCGACGTGCTCGCGTTCGTTAAGGATCAGTCCGTTCTGCTTACAGGTCTTGTTAATCCTCAGGTTGTACGAACAGCCGAAATGATGGATATGGCGTGTATCGTATTCGTGCGCGGCAAAGACCCCGACCAGTCAATTATTGACCTCGCCGAGCAGAGAGATATCACCCTTTTAAAAACGAAATACAGAATGTTCACCGCGTGCGGACTCCTTTACTCAAACGGTCTGAGCGGAGGTACTAAGGTATGAGCGCAATACATCTTCATTATGATGTGTCGGGCGAGGATTTCACCAGAGCAGGCGAGGCAAGCGGCTCCGTCAAAAAAAGGTTAAAATCGCTCGGCTATGATTCCGACGCAATCAGACGCGTGGCAATCGCTATGTACGAGGCGGAAATCAATATGGTTATCCACGCCGAGGGCGGTTTCTGCGACGTTGATATTTATCCCGACAAGGTCGAGATTCTTCTCTCCGATAAAGGCCCGGGTATTCCCGATGTGGAAAAGGCTATGCAGGAGGGCTTTTCGACAGCGCCCGACAACGTGAGAAGCTTGGGCTTCGGAGCCGGTATGGGACTTCCCAATATAAAAAAATACACCGACGAAATGCGTATTGAAACTACAATAGGCGTCGGAACTAATCTATATTTAACGGTTAAAGTTAAACAATAAGGCATAAATAAAGAATTAAGGAGTAACTATGAGTACATATTTTCACTCCGTTGAGTTGGAAGTGGACAAGTGCTGCGGATGTACCAACTGCCTTAAACGCTGTCCCACCGAGGCTATAAGAATCAAGGACGGTAAGGCTCATATTCTTTCGGAAAGATGTATCGACTGCGGAGAATGTATACGCGTTTGTCCCCACCACGCTAAAAAAGCTCACAGCGCTGAGCTTGACGATATAAAAAAATTCAAATACAAGGTCGCTATACCCGCGCCCTCGCTTTACGGACAGTTCAACAACCTTGATAACGTTAACATCGTTCTTACAGGTCTTAAAGCTGTAGGCTTCGACGAGATTTATGAGGTAGCGAGAGCCGCGGAACTTGTTTCGGAGGCAACAAGAAAGCTGGTTAAGGAAGGCAAGGTAAAAATGCCTGTAATCAGTTCGGCTTGTCCCGCGATAGTAAGACTTATAAAAATCAGATTTCCCGAGCTGTGCGAGAACGTTCTCCCGCTCTTAGCTCCGATTGAGGTCGCGGCTAAAACGGCAAGGAAAGAAGCAATAGAAAGAACGGGGCTTAAATCAGAGGAGATAGGCGTATTTTTCATTACCCCCTGCCCCGCCAAGGTTACGGAAATCCACACTCCCAACAGCGTAGAGAAATCCGCCTGTAACGGAGCTATCGGTATTTCCAGAATCTACCCTGAGCTTACTAAGGCTATGGATCACCTGGATCACGTAGAAAGCCTGGGACGCTCAGGCTTAATCGGTATCGGCTGGGCAACCTCGGGCGGAGAAAGCGCGGGAATTTTAAGGGACAAATACCTTGCCGCGGACGGTATAGAAAACGTAATAAGAATACTCGAGGAGCTTGAGGACGAGCATATAAGGGACGTTGATTTCGTAGAGCTAAACGCCTGCTCAGGCGGATGCGTAGGCGGAGTTCTGACTGTTGAGAATCCATATGTGGCGCAGGCTCGTATCCAGAAGCTGAGAAAATATCTCCCCGTTACCCTCAACCACCTTGAGGACGGCGATATGGAAAGAATGAACTGGGAAAACGAGCTTCAGTTTGACGCAAATATTTTCCGTTTAAGCGACGACATTGTCAAAGCTATGGAAATGATGGATAAAATGGAAACTATACTTAAGGATTTACCCGGGCTCGACTGCGGTTCGTGCGGTTCGCCGACCTGCCGCGCTCTGGCTGAGGATATCGTTAAAGGCAACTCAAAGGAAACGGATTGTATACACAAGCTCAAGGAGCAGATACATCAGGTATACAACAAGCTTAAAGATACGATATGAGGAGAAGCTATGACAGTTAAACAGCTGACAGAAAAACTTGAACTTAAAATACTCGTTGAGGATGATATGGAACGCGAGGTAAACGACTGTTATATCGGCGACCTTTTAAGCTGGGTTATGGGCAGAGCTCCCGCCGACAGCGCGTGGCTGACGGTTATGGGCAACATAAACTCTATCGCCGTAGCCACCTTAGCCTATGTTAGCTGTATCATTCTCGTGGAAAACGCCGCCTTAGACGCCGAGGCAAAAGCAAAGGCGGAAATGCACGGCGTGAACATTCTCCAGACCGAGGAAAACAGCTACAATCTGGCTGTAAAAATAAACGGTTTGATATAATGAAATACTATTACGATTTACATCTTCATTCCTGTCTGTCCCCCTGCGGTGATATGGATATGACTCCAAATAACATCGTGAATATGGCAAAGCTTTTAGGGCTCGACGTTATAGCGCTTACAGACCATAATTCCACCTTGAACTGCAAGGCGGCTATGGAGGTCGGACGCGAAATCGGACTGGTAGTAATCCCGGGAATGGAACTCACCACCAGCGAGGATATACACGCGGTGTGTCTGTTCCCCACGCTTGAAAAAGCGAATAACTGGAATGAATTTGTAGACAGCAAGCGCGTAAAAATCAAAAACAAAGCGGAGATTTACGGCAGACAGGTTATCATGAACAGCCTTGACGTTGAAATCGGCGAGGTAGAGCACCTGCTCCTGCCGTCGAGCAATATCGGCATTACGGAGGTCTACCGCAAAGCAAAGGAGTTCGGAGGAATCTGTTACCCCGCTCACATCGACCGCGACAGCCTCTCGATACTATCCGTGCTCGGCGAGATTGACGAATACTGCGGATTCAAAACCGCGGAGCTTGCCGATATAAAAAAAGAACCCGCTTTAAAAAAGCAGCACCCCATACTTAACAGTATGAATATTATTACCTGCTCTGACGCGCATTACCTCGAGAATACGAAGGAAGCCGAGAACTTTCTTGAGCTCGACACACTCTCTTCCGAGAGCGTAATCCAATATCTCGACAACAACAAAGCGAGCCGTGCGCGCTACTGAGCAGGAAATAAGAATTGTTTTTAAGTAATAATCTAATATTAAAAGACTGGCGCGAGTCAGTCTTTTTTCTTATTTGGAATAATCGTCAAAACGGTTAGTCGTATCTAACCAATGTGCACTATTTTACGCTATTTTTACCAACGATTTTTATTAAAAAGACCGAAAAAATTATAGACAATCGACATAATTTGTGATATAATAACTCTAAACGTATACGTGCGTTCAAACGTTACCTAAACAAGCGCACAATATCAATTTAAAGGAGGAAAAACGATGCAAAAGAAAATCAGCAATCTACCTTTTAACGGTACACCTGAACAGGAAGCCAAGCTGAAAGAGGTTATTGCTAAACATCAGGATGACCCCGGTGCTGTGATGCCTGTATTGCAGGAAGCGCAGGACATTTACGGTTATCTTCCGATTGAAGTTCAGACAATGGTTGCGGACGGACTTAACGTTCCGCTCGAGGAAGTTTACGGTGTATCCACCTTCTATTCGCAGTTTGCTCTTTCGCCTAAGGGAAAATATCACATTTCCGTATGCTTAGGTACTGCTTGTTACGTAAAGGGCTCAGGCGATATTCTCGACAAGCTGTGTGAAATTCTCGGAATCGGTGCGGAAGAATGCACCCCCGACGGTTTATTCTCGCTTACAGCGTGCCGTTGTATCGGCGCCTGCGGTCTCGCGCCCGTACTTACGGTTAACGAAGATGTTTACGGTCGTCTTACAGTTGACGACGTACCGGGTATTATCGAAAAATACCAGAACGCGTAATGCGGGAGCTGTCGCTTAATGTAATGGACGTAGCCCAAAACTCGGTAAGAGCAGAGGCTGATCTTGTTAAAATTATCGTAAACGAAAGCGATAAGGACGATTTCCTCTCGATTACAATCGAGGACGACGGCTGCGGAATGACCGAAGAACAGGTCGAGCAGGTTATTGACCCGTTTTTTACAACCAGAACAACAAGAAAGGTCGGGCTGGGAATACCGCTGTTCAAGCTGTCAGCCGAACAGACGGGAGGCTCTTTCGACATAAAATCTCGGCTTGGTGAAGGTACTACAACAAAAGCCTCATACAAAAAAAGCCACGTTGATATGACTCCGCTCGGGGACATAAACTCAACGGTTGAGATTTTAATAAGATGTAATCCCGAAATCGACTTTGTGTTTACACACAGCACGGACAAAGGAAGCTTTACGCTTGATACAAGAGAACTCAGAGAGGTTCTCGGCGACGTAAGCCTTGACAATCCCGACGTTTTAGAATGGATAAAACAATACTTAGAAGAACAAACTCAAATTATTCTCGGAGGTGTATAGATAATGAAATCTTTAGCTGAATTAAAGGCAATCAGAGATAGAGCTAAGGCTGATCTCGACCTCAGAAAAGAAAATCCCAACGCTTGCCGCGTACTGGTAGGTATGGCTACCTGCGGTATCGCCGCTGGCGCAAGACCCGTTCTCAACGCTTTTACTGAGGAAATCGCTAAAAGAGGTCTTACAGACAGCGTAACCGTTACACAGACAGGCTGTATCGGTATCTGCCAGTACGAGCCCGTTGTAGAAATCGAAATCCCGGGCGAGGAAAAGGTTACATACGTTAAGATGACTCCTGAAAAAGCGGTAAAGGTTGTTAACGACCATATTGTAAATAAGAATGTTGTTACCGAATATACTATCGGAACAGTTAAGTAAGGAGGGCAAGAATGTATCGTTCTAATGTACTTGTTTGCGGCGGTACCGGATGTACCTCCTCAAACAGCTTGAAAATTGTTGAGAAGCTTAAAGAAGAACTCAAGGCAAAAGGACTCGAAAAAGAAGTTAACGTTATTACAACAGGCTGCTTCGGTCTTTGCGCTTTAGGTCCGATTATGGTAGTTTACCCCGAGGGCAGCTTCTATTCAATGGTTAAGGTTGAGGATATCCCCGAAATCGTTGAGGAGCATCTCTTAAAGGGTAGAATCGTTACTCGTCTTCTCTATCAGGAGACAGTCGAGGAGGATACTATCAAATCTCTTAACAAAACCGCTTTCTACGCTAAGCAGAAGCGTGTAGCTTTAAGAAACTGCGGTGTTATCGATCCTGAAAAGATTGACGACTATATCGCTCAGGACGGTTACGCTGCATTAGGTAAGGTTCTTACCGAAATGACTCCTGAGCAGGTTATCCAGACTGTACTCGACTCGGGACTCAGAGGCAGAGGCGGCGCCGGCTTCCCTACAGGCTTAAAATGGAAATTCGCGGCGGCTAACGACGCCGACCAGAAATATGTATGCTGTAATGCTGACGAAGGCGACCCGGGCGCGTTCATGGACCGTTCCGTACTGGAGGGCGATCCCCATACCGTTATCGAGGCTATGGCTATCGCGGGTTACGCTATCGGCGCTTCACAGGGTTACATCTACGTTCGTGCTGAGTATCCTATCGCTGTTAAGCGTTTACAGATTGCTATCGACCAGGCTCACGAGTACGGCCTTTTAGGCAAGGATATCTTCGGTACAGGCTTTGACTTTGACTTACAGCTCCGCTTAGGCGCGGGCGCGTTCGTATGCGGTGAGGAAACCTCGCTTATGACTTCTATCGAGGGTAA
>CADBSD010000002.1 GCA_902797225.1 uncultured Ruminococcus sp.
AGTTCTGCGCTTCTTCCCATTTTCGGGCATTGCGCCTTTGTTGGGAATACTTTTTCAAGAGGAGCAGTCCACTCACCGAGTATTTCAGAAATTTTAATTTTCTCATTGTTGATTTCGATTTCTTCATTTTCCGTTACCTCTCCGAGAGGATAATACAATACGTCGCCGCCAAGCTCAGCTCCGTCCTTTAATTCGAGAATAAGCGAACCCGAAAGCGGAGCGAAAAGCTCGTCGAAGCTTAAGTCTTTATAGAATTTAAATCCGAATTTATTACCGAAGCACGCCTTGCATACCGAAGCGGCAGCGCCGCCTTCCTTAACTACGGAAGCGGACAGCACATTTCCGTTGTCCATAAGCTCGTATACAGCGTTGTACATAGCCTTTAACTTGTCCCAATCGGGCATAAGCGTCTGCTTGTTCTCGGGAACGGGAACGTAAATTACCTTAGAGCCCGCCTTTTTGAACTCGGCGGAGATTGTTTTGCTCGCCTTCGTCATAGCTACGGCGAACGAAACGAGAGTAGGCGGAACGTCGATTTGCTCGAATGTACCGCTCATGGAATCCTTACCGCCGATTGAGGGGATTCCCAACTTGAGCTGAGCCTCCATAGCGCCGAGCAGAGCCGCCGCGGGCTTGCCCCAGCGTTCGGGCTTGTCCAGAAGCTTTTCAAAATATTCCTGGAAAGTAAGTCTTGCCTTTAAGGGATAAGCGCCTATAGCGAGGATTTTAGAGAGCGACTCGACAACAGCGTAAGCCGAGCCGTGGAACGGACTCCAGCGCGATACCGCGGGGATAAAGCCGTAGCTCATAGCGGTGGCGTCGTCGGTTTCGCCCTTGAGAAGCGGGATTTTAGCAGCCATAGCCTCCTGAGGAGTGAGCTGGGTTTTTCCGCCGAACGGCATAATTACCGTACCCGCGCCGATACTCGCGTCGAAGCGCTCGCTAAGTCCGATTTGCGAGCAAACCTCCAGACGAGCCATATTTTTCTTTATCGCCTGAGCCTTGGAAAGTCCCTTTAAGCTTTCGGGACATTTCTCTCTGTAACAGTTATTCTCGTCGGGCGCCGTGATATACGCGCTCGAGCTCTGGGTTACGCCGTTTGTGTTAAGAAACTCGCGGCTTATATCAACGATAGTGTCGCCGCGCCAGGTCATTGTAAGACGGGGATTTTCGCTTACGACCGCGACAGCCGTAGCCTCAAGATTTTCGGTTTCGGAAAGGGCGATAAATCTATCGACGTCGTTTTTGTCGAGCACAACCGCCATTCTCTCCTGGCTCTCGGAAATCGCGAGCTCTGTGCCGTCGAGTCCTTCGTATTTCTTCGTTACCTTGTCGAGGTTTACTGTAAGTCCGTCGGCAAGCTCGCCTATCGCTACGCAAACTCCGCCCGCGCCGAAATCGTTGCAGCGCTTAATCATCTTAGCGACCTCGGGGTTGCGGAACAGGCGCTGGATTTTTCTCTCTGTGGGCGGGTTACCCTTCTGAACCTCGGCTCCGCAGGTTTCGATTGAGCTTAATGTGTGAGCCTTGGAGGAGCCTGTAGCTCCGCCGCAGCCGTCGCGTCCCGTACGTCCGCCTAAAAGGACGATTACGTCGTCGGGAGCGGGAACCTCGCGGATAACGTTCTCCTTGGGAGAAGCTCCGATTACCGCGCCGATTTCCATACGCTTGGCTACATAGCCCTTGTCGTAAAGCTCTACGACCTGACCTGTGGCAAGACCAATCTGGTTTCCGTAGGACGAATAGCCCTGAGCCGCGCCCGTGGTGATTTTACGGCTGGGAAGCTTACCCTCCAAAGTGTCCTTAAAGGGTACTGTCGGGTCGCCCGAGCCTGTAACGCGCATAGCCTGATAAATATAAGCTCTGCCCGAGAGCGGGTCGCGGATAGCTCCGCCGAGACAGGTCGCCGCGCCGCCGAACGGCTCGATTTCCGTGGGGTGGTTATGGGTTTCGTTCTTGAACTGAACGAGCCATTTTTCTGTTTTTCCGTCGATTGTAACGGGAACCTCTATCGAGCAGGCGTTAATCTCCTCGCTCTCGTCGAGGTCGGGGATAAGCCCTCTCTTTTTGAGCGCTTTCATACCGATAAGCGCCATATCCATAAGGCTTACGTCGCGTGTCGTGTCCTTGCCGTAAACCTCGTCTCGCGTTTCGTAATACGCCTTTAAAGCGTTTTCTATAGCCGTCGAAAGCGCGGATTTCTCTATTTCAACTTTATTTAATTTTGTAAGGAACGTAGTATGGCGGCAGTGGTCTGACCAGTAGGTGTCGATAACCCTGAGCTCTGTTACGGTCGGGTCGCGTTTTTCGGTATCGCGGAAATAGTCGCGGGTAAATTTCAAGTCCGAAAGCGTCATAGCGAAGCCCATAGAACCGAAGAATTTTTCCATTTCTTCGTCACTCCAGCTTATAAAGCCCTCAACGCGCTTTACGTTTTCGGGAACCTCAACGGGCATCTCAAGCGACTCGGGCTTTTCAAGCGACGCAA
Source organism: uncultured Ruminococcus sp. (assembly GCA_902797225.1). GTDB lineage: Bacteria > Bacillota > Clostridia > Oscillospirales > Acutalibacteraceae > Ruminococcoides. Next base: position 2,489 of record CADBSD010000002.1, read on the forward strand.
GACGGCTCTCGACAGGGTTGATCATATAATCCTGAATCTTTTTGAACTCGTCGTCGGTGATATCGCCCTTTACGCAAACAACGCGGGCGGTAAGAATCTTACAACGCTCGCCCTGAGTCAGAAGCTGAACGCACTGCTCGGCGGAGTCGGCTCTCTGGTCGTACTGTCCCGGGAGATACTCCATAGCGAAAACCTTAAAGCCTTCCTCTACGGGCAGAGTTTCCTCGTAAACGATATCCTGGTTAGGCTCGGAGAGGATAATATTCTTAGCTTTTTCAAACTCCTCTCTCGTCATACCCTCGATATCGTAGCGATTAAGGAAGCGAAGCTCCTCGATAGCACGGATACCGAGATTGTGGCGTAAATCCCACTTTGTCTGCTCGGCGACAACATTCATTTCGCCGCGTTTTTCAACAAAAAGTCTGATTACATCAGCCATAAAAATTCCTCCGATTTTATTATTATGCTGGAAGTCTGAAGCGGGAAACCGAGAGTAAGCCTCACTTGCTTTCCCGACTCACATAAAATTACATTTTATTTTAACACACCGCGAATATATTATGTTTAAAATAGGGAATTAAAAACATTATTTATTTACGATAAATTTTACGATAAATCAAAAGACGGCGCTTTCACGCCGCCTTTAAAAAATTATTTTACTCTAACCGAAATCGTTCTTGTCACCGTCGCGGATTTGTAGGAGCTGTTGCCCGACGCCGTAATCTTTACGGTGATTTTGTATGTGCCCTTTTTGGTCTTTTTCTTAACGGTTATTTTTCCGTTTTTAAACGTAAGCTTTGAGTTCTTCTTTGTGACGCTGTAAGTAACCTTTCCCTGCGCCTTTGTAACCTTGACCGCGCTGTAGGAAGCCGCTTTTTTCTTGAGCGCTTTAGCCTTGAAGCTCTTGTTCGTAACGCTGACCTTCATTGTGTTGGAACGCTTTGTATACGCCTTTTTAAACGCCTCGTCAAGAATCTTCTTAATGGCCTTTTCGTCCTCGCCCGTCTGCTTTTTAACGATATAATTATAAATATCGGTAATATCCTTTTCGGTTTTGATTCCGAACTTCGGGAACGCGTTGGCGAGCGCCTCTACGGGACTTACATAGGGGCTATTGTAATAAACGGGAAGCCAGTCGCCGATAACCTCATATCCCTTTTCGCGGGGGCAGAGCTTTGAGCCTACGATATTTCCTATAGAAGTTATTGAGAGGTGAGGGCCGTATTTCGAGCTGTTTTTAGTCCATACAGCCTCGTCGGCTCTCTTAGCGGAGTCAACGGGGTTTTCGATATGCTTTCCCGTTATCTTAAGAGTATCGCCGATACACTCCGCGCCGAGCGTTACATCGTAGGTCTGCATACCGTTATCATCCGAGAAGATAACGCAGTAGTCCTTGTCCGACTCTAAAAGGATTCCCGACACGTCATACGCCCATTCGTTGCCCGAGCCTTCGCATTTTTCTCCCTTTGCCTGCCATTCAAAAAACGCCGCTCCGCCTCTTTCCCAGATATGACAGAAAACCTGATTAACGTTTTTCCAGTCGCCCGAGTTAAAGTAGATAAAGCTCTGTGAGCCCGTCGCGGTTTTGCTCTCAGCCGCCGAGGCGACTACAGCGCAGCTCAGAATAATCATCAGGGATAAAGCTGCCGCCAGTATTCTTTTGAAATTTTTCATTGTTTTTCCTCCTTAAAATGATTTACAGTATCATAGAATATAGTTTATTTTACCTTTACAGTCAGAACAAGCAAAACGCCGTCATGCATAGTTGTCTTTGTTTTTCCTGTTTCAAGACTTGTTACCTTTTCGATAGACGTTCCGTTTGTCAGAATATTTATCTTAGTTGTTCCTTTTTTCAACGCTTTCACTTTTCCGCTTGAACTTACTTTCGCTATCTTTTTGTTTTTTGAATAATATATTGTTTTATTATTTTTACCGATAATTTTAATCTTTTTTGCGCTTCCCTTTTTTATTGTTATTTTCTTGTTTTTTAAATAAGGGTTTTTAACGGTAACCTTCAGTTTTTTTGATATATTTCCTTTTGAAACAGATATAGTTACCTTGCCTGTTTTATTGGGGTATATTTTTCCGTTTTTAACATCTGCTACAGATTTATCAGAACTTTTATATGTTAAACCGCCGCTATTTTTCTCAAATTGTATTTTATAAGTTTTATGCACATAAACCGTTGCCTTGTCTTTTTTTAAAGAAAAAACCGTAAACGGCGCGGTTTTACCCGGATAAGCCGTAACGAACGCCTCACTAAGCAACTCCTTCATAAAACTTTCATCTTTGTCTGTTTCTTTGTTGCAAATATAATCAAAAATATCTTTAACATTCTGAGCCGTTTTTATACCAAAACGTTTAAAAGCGTTTGCCAGAACCACAACCTTATTTTTTATCTCCGCGCTTTTATAGTAATCAGAAAGCCAGTCGCCGATAACCTCTATCGCGCTCTCGTGAGGACAAAGATATTCTCCAACTATATTACCGATAGAAGTAAGCGCGAGATGAGGGCCGTAAGAACCGCTGTTCTTTGTCCATACAGCCTCGTCGGCTCTCTTAGCGGAGTCAAATGGGTTCTCAATCTTGTTGCCTGTGAGCTTTAATGTATCGCCTATACAGGACTTGGAGAAAGTTGCGTCGTATGTCTGCTGACCGATATTTGTTGAGAAGATAACGCAGTAGTCCTCACCATCCTGGAGGTCAATACCTGAAACATCATATGACCAGTTAGCCCCTGAGCCCTTACATTTCTCTTTCCTACTCTGCCAGGAATAGAAAGCTTCGCTTCCTCTCTTCCAGATGTGGCAATAGACTTCTGAGAAGTTCTTCCAGCCGCTTGCGTTGAAGTTGATAGAGCCCTGTGAGCCCGTTGCGGTTTTGCTCTCAACCGCCGAGGCGACTACAGCGCAGCTCAGAATAATCATCAGCGTTAAAACTATCGCCAAAGGTTTTTTGAATAAATTCATTGTTCCCCTCCTTTTAAAACGGTTTTCTTTAGTTCTATTATACCTTCGCCGTTTGTGAAAATCAATAACATTTTCGCTATGAAAAACATTTTTTGAATTTTTTACCGTTACCAATTGCAAGGCGGTCTGAAATGTGGTAGAATTACTGTGTATTTGTATATCTATATTTAAATTTGGAGGGAAATACATCATGTGCGGTATATGCGGATTTACGGGCGAAGTTCTCGACCGGGAAAAAACGATTCACAACATGACCGAGGTTATCACTCACCGAGGCCCTGATTCCGACGGATTTTACCAGGATAAATATATCAGTATGGGATTCCGCAGACTCAGTATTATCGACCTTGAAGCGGGACACCAGCCGATTTACAACGAGGATAAAACTCTCGTGCTCACCTTTAACGGCGAGATTTATAACTATAAGGAATTGAGAAAAGAGCTGCAGCAGGCGGGACATAAGTTTTCCACCGACGCCGACAGCGAGGTTCTCGTTCACGGCTACGAGCAATGGCGCGAGGATATGCTTTTGAAGCTTCGCGGTATGTTCGGCTTCGCGATTTACAACACTGTTGACAACAGCCTGTTCATAGCGCGCGACTTTTTCGGAATAAAGCCTATGCACTACACTGTTGTCGGCAAGGATTTAATCTACGCAAGCGAGATAAAAAGTATTCTCGAGCACCCGAAATACGAGAAAAAATTCAACACCAAAGCTCTGGACACATACCTTTCGTTCCAGTACGCCGTACCTCCCGAAACGTTTTTCGAGGGCGTTTACTGCCTGCTCCCCGGTCACTATATGACCTTCAAAAACGGAGAGGTGGAAACTATCCGTTACTGGGAGGCTAAATTCAAGCCCGACGAAAATATGACCGAGGACGAGGCTGTCGACAAAATCGAGCAGGTTTTCGAAAACTCAGTCAACGCTCATAAAATCGCCGACGTTGAGGTAGGCTGCTTTTTATCCAGCGGAGTTGACTCCAGCTACGTTTCCACCTATTTCGCCGACCAGAAAACCTTTACCGTAGGCTTTGATTTCGGTCAGAGATACAACGAAATCTCCTGGGCGAGCAATCTCTCCAAGGAAATCGGCGTGGAGCACCACACCCACCTCATTTCCAGCGAGGAATTCTGGGACGCCGTACCGACAGTTCAGTACCATATGGACCAGCCCTTAGCCGACCCGAGCTGTATCGCGCTGTACTTTGTGTCGAGGCTCGCGAGCGAGTACGTAAAGGTAGTGCTTTCGGGCGAGGGCGCCGACGAGCTTTTCGGCGGTTACACCTGTTACAACGACCCGAGAGTTTTCAAGATTTACCAGACCTTAGTGCCCTATTGTATAAGACGAGCTCTCTGTAAGCTCGCTAAAAAGCTTCCCGATATAAAGGGCAGGGATTATATTATAAGAGCTACACATCCGCTTGAGAAGCGCTATATCGGAAACGCGTTTATGTACGATTACGAGCAGAAGCGCGAGCTTTTGCGCGACCCGTCTATCGCAACTCCGCCGCAGAAGCTTAAATCTCTGCGCAGAATCTACAACCGCTCTCGCCGTCACGACGACGTTACAAAAATGCAGACGCTCGACATTAATCTCTGGATGGTAGGCGACATTCTCCTCAAGGCGGACAGAATGTCTATGGCTAATTCGCTCGAGCTCAGAGTACCTTTCCTCGACAAGGAGGTATTCAAGGTTGCCTCTACCCTGCCGACTAAGCTCAGAGTTAACAAGTATAACACTAAATACGCTATGCGCAGAGCCGCTCAGCGCCACCTTCCGCAGGAAACCGCTGAAAAGGAAAAGCTCGGTTTCCCCGTACCCACAAGAGAATGGCTCAAGGACGAGCGCTATTACAATATAGTAAAGAACGCTTTTGAGTCCGAAACGGCTCAGAAGTTCTTTAACAGCGACATTCTCGTCGCCTGGCTCGACCAGCATTACAATCAGATTGAGGACAACAGCCGAAAAATCTGGACTGTATATATCTTTATTGTTTGGTACAATATTTATTTCAACGAAAACGAAAAGCACGTTAAAAAACCTCAGAACCACCTCGTTGAGCTCAAAGCCAAGGCTGAGGCTCAGCGTAAGCTCGCCAAGCAGAAAGCGGCTATCGCGAAGGTTCAGGCTGAGCTCGCCTCTCAGGAGGGACTCGGCGACGACGGCTACGCGGAGAACGCTATCGACAACGTAGAGGAAGCGTTTGACGACGAGGATAAGCTCGCCTCAAAATTCCAGAATCTCCAGGAAAAGGTTGTGGGCTCTCTCCCGAGCGAAAACCTCACACCTCTCCAGCAGGCTGAACAAGTCGCTATGGAAATGGAAATCGAGGAGGAGGAAGCTGAGGAGGACGAGCACGTTATCGAGGAACCCGAGGAAACCTACGTAAGCGAGCCGATTAAAGAGGAGCTTATCGATATTACTAAGCAGTCCGAAATCACCGACGACAACGGAATTATCCTCGACGACGTTATCGACAGCATTATAAACGATATGAACGACATAAAAAGAGAATCGTTAAGCGACGACAGAGAGTTGGAAGAAGATTGAACGACTTAAGCGAAAAAACCTTAACAAGTAAAACGATATACGACGGAAAAATCCTGCACGTTTCCTACGACGAGGTAGAACTCCCCGACGGCAACCGCTCGTTCCGCGAGGTGGTAAACCACCCGGGCGGGGTGTGTATCGCCGCTCTGGACGAGGAAAACAACCTCTATTTCGTAAGACAGTTCCGTTATCCGTACAGAGAGGTCACTCTGGAGCTTCCCGCGGGCAAGCTTGAAAAGGGCGCTTCTCCGCTGGAAAACGGCAAGCGCGAGCTAAAAGAGGAAACGGGCTGCGAGGGCTACAGCTTTATGACGCTCGGCGCTATGTATCCCAGCACGGGCTACACCGACGAGATAATTCATCTTTTCGCCTGCAAGGTAAAATCCGTAGGCGAACAACAGCCCGACGAGGACGAGTTTCTTAACGTCGAGAAAATCCCCCTGAATAAAGCGGTCGAAATGGTTTTAAATAATCAGATTCCCGACGCTAAAACCCAGATTACTGTACTTAAGCTCGAAATGCTTTTGAAATCGGGCAAAATTTAGACATTAAAGTATTCGAAAGGAGTGGCAAAATGCGTATTTTTCGTGAATTGATACCCTGCGAAAGAGAAACCGCCGTCGCTCTGGGATACTTCGACGGGATTCACCTCGGCCACAAGGCGGTTTTAAACGAGGCGGTAAAGGCGAAAAAACGCGGGCTTACCCCCGCGGCGTTCACCTTTTACTCCACGCCGAAATCAAAGGACAAAAACGCCCAGCTTATTACCCGCGGGGAAAAAATCGCGGCGCTCGAAAAGCTGGGGATTGAGGTGCTTTATATTCTCGATTTCGAACAACTCAGGGGCAAAACTCCCGACGAGTTCGTACATCAGATTATAAAAAACGTATTCAACGCCAAAATCGTTTTCTGCGGTTACAATTACCGTTTCGGCAGGCGCAAAACAGGCGACACCTCGACCTTGAAGCTTTTGTGCGCTCAGGATAATATCGAGGTGAAAATCTGTGAGCCCGTAAAGCTCGGCGACACCGTCGTCTGCTCAACACAAATCCGCAACGCGCTGAAAAAAGGCGATATAAAATCCGCCAACGCGCTTTTAGGCTACGATTTCGGGCTTAAAAGCGAGGCGGTAAAGGGAAAAGGAATCGGCTCGAAAATCGACACCCCGACTATCAATCAGGTGTTTGAGAGCGGAATTATCCTGCCGAAGTTCGGCGTTTACGCCTCAACCGTCACCATAGACGGAAAAGAATATATCGGCGTTACGAATATCGGCGTAAAGCCCACCGTCGGAAACCGAAATCTCCCGAACTGCGAAACCTGGCTTCCCGAGTACAAAGGCGGAAAGCTGTACGGCAAAACGATAGACGTAAGGCTAAAGGAATTTATCCGCCCCGAGCGCAAATTCGAAAGCCTCGGCGAGCTCAAGGCGGAGATTAAGGAAAACGGAAAGAGAGCGCTCGAGCTCCTCTCAAAAATATAGCAATACAAAACCGAGCCCTGAAAGGCTCAGAAAATAATACCGGAGGTAAACAAAATGAAAAAAACAATCTCAATTATTTTAAGCGCTGTGATGATGATGTCACTTCTCGCGGGTATTTCCGCTTCGGCTAAAGCAACTCCCGCAAGCATTACCAAAAAAGTTTTGATAAACAAAAAGTGGAATTGCTACGCCTGCGTTGTAAAGGGCGAGAAGAAAACTCCCGCCGAACAGTACGGCTCTGTTGTAAAAACAACAGGCGCGTTCATCAAATTCAGCAAAAAGAACAACTTCAAGTGCATTTTAGGCTTAAAGGGTTGTTCGGGCAAGTACTCGGTAAGCAAGGACGGTTTTAAGGTTACGCTTAAAATCACAAAGAAGTGGAACGGCAACAGCGACAAGAAGATTAAGATTAACAAGACAAAAACTCTCAAGGTTGCCGAGAACCGCAAAAAAATCGCCGTAACTCTCTGGGGCGCGAGAAACTATTTCAAACAATAAAACAGCGCCGTTGAGCGGTCAATAAATTTATGTGACGGACTTATTCAAGACAAACGCGGTTTTGAGTATTTCCCTATAACATAAAAGACCTCCTGAAAAAAGGAGGTCTTTTCTTATCTCAAAAATCCGTTTATTATTTCTTCCTCAGCCTCGGCTTCGGTAAGTCCTAAGGTCATCAGCTTTTCAATCTGTTCGCCCGCTATTTTGCCGATAGCGGCTTCGTGAACGAGCGCCGCGTCTACGTCGTTCGCCTCAAGCGCGGGTACGGCGAGGATTTTTCCGTTATCCATAATAATCGAGTCGCACTCGGTATGTCCCTTACATTCGGCGTTTCCGACGATTTTCGCCTCGAACTTCTGGAAGGAGCTGTCCCTCGCGACCGCTCTCGATACGACGTCGGCGGAGGAACCCTTTCCGTTAAGGCTTACCGTATAAACGCTAAACGCCTGCTGTTTATTATGCGTCATAAGTCTTTCGCGGACAACAAGGCTCGCGCCCGATTTAAGTTCCGCTATGGTGGTGCGGACTGTATCGTCAACGCCCTTAATCTGAACCATTTCCATTTCGCAGGAGCTGTTTTCATCCATATAGACCTCGGTTACGGGGTTTAGAATACGCTTTCCCGTACCCTCGCCCGAGCCGAAATGCTTTTCGACATATTTTACCTTAGCGTTTTTGCCGATAAAAAAGCGGTGGATTCCGTCGTGCTCCGAGTCGTGGCTGCCGCAGTTGTCGATTCCGCAGCCCGCTACGATTTCCACGTCCGAGTTTTCGCCTATATAGAAGTCGTTATAAACCTCCTCCTTAAGACCGCTCTCGGTCATAACGACGGGGATATGAACGCGCTCGTTTTTTGTGCCTTCCTTTATTCTTATATCAATTCCGCTGACCTCTGTTTTGGGAGTAATGGTGATATTAGCGGAGGATTGGCGTCCGATTGACTGACTGTTCGAGCGGATATTGTACGCTCCCTCGGGAGTGTCGGTTATATCCGCGATTTCCTTAAGCAGATACTGCTGTATTTTATCGAGTTTCATTTAGTCAAGCTCCTTTTTTATTCCCAGACAGGTTTGTACGGCGGAAGATGTTCCGATAAGCTCGGGCAGAATATCATCTCGTGTTCCCTGCTTTTCGATTTCGCCGTCGTTAAGCACAACGATTTCGTCGGCGATATTGAGAATACGCTCCTGGTGGGAAATTATCATAATAGACCTGTCCTTTATCTCCTCGCGCTGCTTACGGAAAACGTCGATAAGGTTGCTGAAGCTCCAGAGGTCGATACCCGCCTCGGGCTCGTCGAATACGGTGAGCAGGGATTTTCTGGCGAGAACCACCGCTATTTCAATTCGCTTGAGCTCTCCGCCCGAAAGGCTCGCGTTCACCTCGCGGTCAATATATTCTCTGGCGCATAAGCCGACGAGAGAAAGGTACTCGCACGCCTCGGCGATAGTAAGCTCTCTGCCCGCCGAAAGGCGTATCAAATCTATAACCCTTATTCCCTTGAATTTTACGGGCTGCTGAAACGCGAAGCCGATACCGAGCTTCGCGCGTTCGGTTATGCTCATATTTGTGATATCCGTGCCGTTGAAGGAGATTTTTCCCGAGGTCGGCTTTTCAAGTCCCGCGATTAATTTAGCGAGAGTCGATTTTCCTCCGCCGTTCGGGCCTGTTATTACAATCAGCTTTCCGTCGGGGATTTCAAGGCTTATGTCCTTGATTATTTCTTTCTTTCCTGTATTTACGTTAAAAGCTAAATTCTCAATTTTAAGCATAGCGTTTTTCCTTTCAAGAGTAGCGTAATGTTTATTATACCACAAAACGACAAATTATAAAAGCCCCCTGAAAAGAAAATTCGGTCGGATTAGCGTAACAAAAGTAATCCGACCGAAAGGTTTTACATATTATTCAGGATTTCGATACATTTTGTCGTACAATTCTCGGCGCAGGCTCCGCAGTTTTCGCATTTATCGTAGTCGATAACCGCGACGTTGTCAATAACCTTTATCGCCTGTGAGGGGCATACCTTCTCGCATTTTCGACAGCCGATACAGCCGCTTGTACAGACCTTTCTCGTGACAGCGCCCTTGTCCTTGTTGGAGCAGAGCACCGCCGCGGTCTTTACCTCGGGAACGAGAGAAATAAGCGAGTTCGGACAGGCTTTAGCGCAAAGCCCGCAGCCTACGCAGTACGGACGGCAGATTTTAGCCAAGCCGTTCTCGATTACGACCGCGTCGTTGGGACAGACGCTTTTACAGTCGCCGAAGCCCAGACAGCCGTAGCCGCATTTACCTTTTCCGCCGAAAAGAAGCTTAGCCGCCGAGCAGCTCTCTATACCGCGGTAGTCTACGCTGTCCTCGGTGCTGGAGCAGTCGCCCGAGCAGTGAACGACAGCCTTCATCTCCACGACGTCCTCGAACTCAACGCCCAGAACCTCGCTGAGCTGTTTTGAAACCGCGTCCGCTCCGGGGATACAGAGGTTAGTTGGAGTTCCCTCTTTTTCCACAAGCGCCTTTGCGTAGCCGTCACAGCCCGCGAAGCCGCACGCTCCGCAGTTCGCCCCGGGAAGGCAGTCCCTTACGAGCGGAAACCTCTCGTCCTCCTTGACAGCCATAACCTTCGCGGCGACTACGAGTACAACCGCGCATACAAAACCAATAATCACTACGGGGATAACCGCCGCTAAAATAACATTCATTCAGGCGTCCCCCTTATTTAAACAAATTCTCTATTACTCCGCCGAAGCCCATAAACGACAGCGAGGTAATCGACGCCGCCACAAGCGTAATCGGCAGGCCTTTAAACGATTTCGGGATATCGGCTCCCTCGAGCTTGCTCCTTACTCCCGAGAACATAATCATCGCTAGCATAAAGCCGAGTCCCGAACCGAGCGAGTTTACCATTGACTCTATAAATGTATAACCCTCGTCTATGTTGAGGATTGTAACGCCCAGGATAGCGCAGTTCGTCGTTATAAGCGGAAGATATACGCCGAGCGACTTATGGAGCGACGGGATATATCTCTTTAAAACTATTTCGACAAGCTGCACCAGTGCCGCTATGACGAGGATAAATACAATCGTCTGCAAATAGCCGAGCTTTGAGGGCACGAGCAAAAACATCTGTATAGGCCACGTCACCGCCGTAGCGATAAGCATAACGAAGATTACCGCGAGGCTCATTCCCGTCGCGGAGTCGAGCTTCTTGCTTACTCCGAGGAACGGACATATTCCCAGAAAACGCGTGAGAATATAGTTGTTGATAAATACGGCGGACAGGAGGATTATTATAAGCTTAGTCATCAGCGCTTACCTCCTTTTTCATCTTGCAAAGTCCCGCGGACGGACAACCCGCGCAGCCCGTGTGCTTTTTCGGTTTATTCTCGCTCAGCTTGTTTACGAGAGCGATAAGAAGTCCGAACACAAAGAATCCGCCCGGAGCCATTGTGAGAATTGAGATATTGTTATCGGAAAGCACGGGTATGGGATATCCAAGCCAGCTTCCGCTTCCGAACACCTCTCTTATCGTGCCCATCATAACGAGCGTGAGCGTAAATCCCGCGCCCATTCCGAGTCCGTCTATCGCTGAGTCTATTACGCTGTTTTTCTGGGCGAACATCTCCGCTCTGCCCAGGATAATGCAGTTTACGACAATAAGCGGCAGGTAGATTCCCAGCGCCTGGTCAAGAGCGGGCGCGAACGCCTTTACGAGCATTTGAACCATTGTAACGAAGCCCGCTATCAAAACGATAAAGCACGGGATTCTAACCTTGTCGGGAATAACCTTTCTCAGCGCCGATATAACGATATTGGAGCACAGCAGAACCACCGTCGCGGCGGCTCCCATTCCAAGTGCGCTCATTACGTTTGTGGAGGTGGCGAGCGTCGGGCAGGTGCCGAGCACAAGCACGAGCACGGGGTTTTCCTTAATAATACCCTTGGAAAAATTTTCAAGCTTTGTCATTTACCCCGCCTCCTTTACCTGATTGTACGCCTTGAACGCGTCTTTTATCGCTTTCATATAAGCTGTTGAGGAAATCGTCGCTCCCGAAATCGCGTCAACCTCCTTGAGCGAGCCCTCGGTTTTGCCGACGTACTGCTTTTTGTAAGGTTCTTCGGCTGTTTTCGAGCCGAGTCCGCTTGTTTCGGAATGTGTGAGCGTTTTTGTTTTTTCTATTTTTCCGTCGGAGTTTATTCCGCAAATAAGGTTCATATCTCCGCCGTAGCCCTTTACGGTAAGCATAAATACATAACCCGCGCCGTTTTCAGCCTTATAGACCTCGGTAACGCATTCGGGAAGCTTATCCGTTTTCATAAGCTTGAAGCCTTTCGCCTCGGGCAGTACCTCTACCCTCGCCTGCGAGGCGGCTTTTTCGTCAGCCGCTTTTATTATCGGAGCGGTAATCGAATTTATATAAGCCAGAAGCGCCGTAACCGCAAGGCAAATACAAACAAGCGCCGCGACGGGCTTAAAGATATCGTTTTTCATCAGTCTATACCTCCCGTCAGAGGCTTGGCTCGGGTGAGCCTTTCGATATAGGGCGTGAGGATATTCATAATAAGTATCGAGAAGCTTACGCCCTCGGGGAAGTTGCCCCAGAAACGGATAAGCGCGGTAATCAGTCCGCAGCCGACTCCGAAAATAATCTTACCCCATTTTGTAGCGGGCGTTGAGGAATAGTCGGTAGCCATAAAGAACGCGCCGAGCATAAGTCCGCCCGCCATAAGCTGGTACAAAACGTCCTTGCCGCAAACAAGCGACATTATCGCTACAGTTCCGATAAACGCTACGGGCGTGTGCCAGCTTATAACCCGTTTTACGAGCAGATAAGCGCCGCCGAGCAGAAGCGCCAGCGTGCAGGTTTCGCCCAGACAGCCGCCTCTTACTCCCAGAAACATATTGATATACGAGGGAAGCGCGTCGGTCTGACCTTTTGTTATAAGCGCCAGAGGAGTAGCGCCCGACGAAGCGTCGGGGATAACCCAGTTCGTCATCGAGCCCGAAAACGCGGTCATCATTATAATTCTCGCCGTAATGGCGGGGTTCGCGAAGTTCTGACCTATTCCGCCGAAAAGCTGTTTTACAACTACTATAGCGACTAAAGAGCCGAACGCCGCCTGCCAAAGCGGAATCGTTACGGGTAAGTTAAACGCCAGAAGCATACCCGTCACCACAGCGGAAAGGTCGGTTATCGTGTTTTCCTTCTTGCAGATTTTCTCAAATCCCCATTCCGCGAATATACATACCGCGACGCACACTCCTATAACAAGCAGACTTCTGAATCCGAAAACCACTACCGAAGCGACAGCCGCGGGAATAAGCGCAATAATAACGTCGAGCATTATTTTTGTCGTCGTCAGCGTGCTGTTGAAATGGGGAGAAACAGAGGAGATAAGCTTATTCATTTTTATCCTCCTCTTTCTTTTTCATATAATTTCTTAAAACCGTTTTAGCGAGCTTGTTTGTCTGTACAAGCGGACGCTTGGCGGGACATACGTAGGAGCAGCAGCCGCATTCCATACAAAGGTCAACGCACAGCTTCTTCAAATCCTCTCCCGAGTCAAGAGCGTAGGCTTTCGCTATAGCTCTCGGGTCGAGCTTTAACGGACAGTGGTTAAGACACCTTCCGCAGTTTATACAGGCGGTGGTTTTCGGCGGAGCTGCCTCTTTCTCGTCCATAGCGATAGCCGCGTTAGTCATTTTGAGTACGGGAACGTCGAGGTTCGGGACTGAAATTCCCATCATCGGGCCGCCGTAGAGCACCTTTTTGGGTTCGCTTTTAAAGCCTCCCGAAAACTCGAACAGCTCCTTTAAGGGCGTTCCTATCGGCGCGATTACGTTTTTCGGCTCCTTGACCGCCGAGCCGTCAACGGTAACGCATTTTTCGACAAGCGGTATTCCCGTTTCCATATACTCGCCGATAAACGCCATTGTCGTCACGTTTATTACGATAGCTCCTACGTCGAGCGGCAGACCGCCTTTCGGAACCATTTTACCGATTGTGTTATAAACAAGCACCTTTTCTCCGCCCTGCGGGTAACGCGAGGGCAGCGTTTTTATCTCGACAGAACCGTCGGTGATAAATTCCCCGAGCTTTTTTACGCACTCGGGCTTGTTGTCCTCGACGCCGATTATAAAGCGCTTAACGCCCATATACTTTTTAATCGCTTCAATGCCCTTGAATATGTACTCGGTTTTGTCGAGCATAGTCCTTGTGTCGGACGTGATGTAGGGCTCGCACTCGGCGGCGTTGATTATTACGACGTCAACCAAATCGAGGTGGGTGACGTTGAGCTTTACAAAGGTCGGGAAGCCCGCTCCGCCAAGACCGACGATTCCGCTTTCGCCTATAACTTTTGTGAAGCTCTGGAAATCGCGCGCCTCGGGCGGTTTTATCCCCTCGAAAAGCTCCTGCTTCGAATCTGTTTCAATTACGACCGCTTTAACCCTTGAGCCGACGGACATAGTAATCTCGTCGATTTTCTTAACCGTTCCCGAAACGCTCGAGTGTATCGGCGCGGACACATAGCCGCTCGCCTTAGCGATAAGCTGGCCGACCTTTACCTCGTCGCCCTTTTTGACGACTACCTCGGCGGGCCTGCCTATATGCATTGAAACAGGTATTGTAACCTCCTTCGGAATCGGCAGCCGCTCGGGGACGCTGTTCGCGGTATTCTTTTTATGAGGTACTTTTACCGTGCTTAATCTCATATTTACCTCCTTATACTAAACAATAACGAAGTCTTGCGCAAATCAGACCAAATAGAATGTTCTGTTTTTAATTAGTGTTTAGTATTAAACAAAATACATAATCATTATACTATAAAATCCGCTTTAATGAAATAAATATTAGAATTATTCTTTATTTTTTTTATTTTACAGCGCAAAACGAAAGCGCCGAGGGTCACTCGGCGCTTTCCAGTTCTAAAAAAAGAAAATGAGGGGTACAAAAATGTAAGTCTCTAAGTCGACTTACTGAGGAGGGGTAGAACTTGTACTCAGCAGTTGCGGTTCTGCTCTTGAGTACGTGTATATTAAAACATTTAAATATGACAGCTGTGTGAAAATTCTTTGAAATTACGCTGAAAAATATAAAAATATCGGGAAAATCCATAAACAAACGTTTGACAATTTTCATATTCTATGTTACTATAAACATACCTTTAAAGGAGGTTTCCCTTATGAAAGAATTAAAACCGCTCAGCAAAAAACAAAAGGCTGTTTATGAATATCTCGTTGAGTGTTCAAGGGACAGCAGAGTTCCCTCGGTAAGAGAAATCTGTAAGGACGTCGGACTGAAATCGACCTCCACCGCTCACCTCTACCTCAAGGCTCTTGAGGAGCACGGTCTTATCGAACGTGACGCGGGGCTTAACCGCTGTATCCGCATTGTGGGCGAAACTACCGCGAAAAGCGTTCCCGTACTCGGAAACGTAGCGGCGGGCAACCCGATTGTCGCTATTGAGGACGTGGAGTGTTACGTTACGGTGGATAAAAACCTCTCACGCGGAAAGGAGCTTTTCGCTCTCAGAGTTCAGGGAGAAAGTATGATTAAGGCGGGTATTCTGCCCGACGATATCCTTATCGTGCACCGCACCCCTGTTGCCGAAAACGGCGAGATTGTTGTCGCCTTAGTGGACGACAGCGCTACGGTAAAGCGCTTCTACAAGGAGGAGGAGCATATCCGTCTACAGCCCGAAAACGACGATTTCGAGCCGATTATTGTGGACGAGGTTATTCTTCTCGGCAAGGTAATTTCGCTTGTACGCAACTACTAAATTGACGTTTATCTGAATTTTTCCTGAAAAAAGGCGTAAAGCTGTTGTAAAATTTTCTTTACAGTGATAAAATGCTTATTAGGGAAAAGGAGGTATAAGTATGAAAGAATCGGAAAAGAAAACGACTGAGCCGGTTTCCGAGGAAACCGTGAATACGCCCGATACGGCTCAAAAAACTCAGTCTGAAATAAAAGAAGAAACAAAACCCGTAAAGGTCGAAGCTCAGGAAAGCTCCGACGACCAGAGCGCTAAATTCGCTATGACGGTCAAGCAGGTCTGGAATCTGGTAAAAGGCTTCTGCTCAAAAGACGCGGTAAATACTATCGCCTCTCAATGTGAGGAAAAATTGCCGATTTGGGCTATTTTACTTCCCGTTTACGCTCTTTTGTCGGCTATAAGCGCTACGGTAAGCTTTAACGCGAACGGAGCGTTTAAGTCAGCGTTGCCTTCGCTCGCGGGCGCGAAAACTACTTACGGTTCGGGAGAAGTATTCTTTATTACATTTGCTTTGAACCTTACGCTCGTTTTCGCTCTTTCGCTCGGAGTTCGCTCCTTTATAAAATTCCATAAGGGCGACGGTCACTTCCTCTCAAGCGCGAACCTCGTTACCGCCTCGTACTTACCCGTTATGTTCGTTTTAGCGTTCAATATCATAACGGTGGGCGCTATAAGCTCTCTTTTAGAGCCGATAACGAATTTGGCAGGAGTCGCCTCGACTATGCTTTTATTCGCGGGAGTGAGCAAGGCTCTCGGCGGCAAAAAGCCGATATGGACATTCTTCCTGATGATTATAATAGCGAGCGTCGTTTCGGTAATCGCCGCGATGATATTTGTATCGCCGATAATTTTCTCCCGATTCGCGTATTCGCTGATTGAAACATTGAAGTAAAAAAAGCTGCACTTTAGGCAGCTTTTTTTAGCGGGAAGCAGGAAGCGGGAAGCGCGGGTTTAGAAGAAAAGTCGGAGTCCTAAGATTACAAGTGGTAAGTGGTAATAGTGGTAAGTGGTAAGTTATGGTCGGGAAGA
>CADBSD010000003.1 GCA_902797225.1 uncultured Ruminococcus sp.
GTCATCCCGCCCTTTTTAACGGTGATTTTGCATTTGTACTTTTTGCCCTTGTATTTAGCGGTGATAGTCGCCTTGCCTTTTTTCTTAGCTTTAACTACGCCCTTTTTGCTTACGGTCGCGACCTTCTTTTTAGATGAGCTCCATTTTACCTTAGAGGCTTTGGCGTTTTTAAGCTTAAGCTTTAAGGTCTTGCCCTTTTTAAGTGTCGCGGACTTTTGGCTTATGGAAATCTTTTTGGCGGAAGAACCCGTTTTATAAATAAAGCCGAGCTTTTTTACGGTGATCCCGACTCTCGCCTTCAGGAACTTGGTCCAAAGGGACATTCCCGCCTTGGAGAGCTTTCGGGCTCTTGAATTCGCTTTCGAAAACTTCGGACCGCTTTTATGCTTTAGCTTAAGCTTTGCCGTGTTTACGGTAGTTCCCTTTTTACATTCCTTATTGTAGTAGGTCCAACTATTTGATTGTTTCCAATAACTAAGCGCTTTCTTCCCCGACTTCTTAAGTTCAAGGTAAACGCCCTCGGAAAAGTCCGTGTAACAGTCCTTGGAGTTCGCTTTAGGAATGGTTATAACAATACTGATACCAACGTTTACGCGGAAGCATAACCAAAGCAAATAGCCGTCCTCTTTCCAATTGATGATGTAGTCAGTGCCGCCGTAAGCGGTTGTCTTAGTGCCGTTCTTTTCGAGGTAGTTCGCAAGCTTGGTGTAAGCCGAAGTTTTATCGGACGTCTTTTTCTCAGCCGCGTTTATAACTGTGACTTTAACGCCGTAGTACTTGCTGTTGTAGTAGGTATAAACGGTACATTCGCCCGCTTTTTTGCCTGTGACCTTGCCGTCGGAGGTGACTGTCGCTACGGACGGGTTAGTCGATTCCCAGATTGTTTGAAGCTTTTTGCCCGTATCGGGGTCGGTTAAAGCGACGTCGGCTGATTGACCGACCTTTAAGGTCTTTGTGGTCAGAATTTTAATGTCCTCTGCGTTTACGCTCGGTACAATAATAATACCGAATAGCATTATAAGCGTTAACGTGACAGATATTATACGTTTTGACATAGTATCAGCTCCTAAGTGTTTATACGCTGATTATAGCATAACTAATACCCGATTTATATTGATAATAGTGCTAAAATAACCCCCTGTCTGTTGTACATAATGACTAACAGACAGGGGTGATTTTTTAGCGCTTATTATATTTTAAGTCCTTTTGTTGTCTTTAAAAATTCGTAAAGTTTATTCTTGATAATTTCAACACCGCCGACGCTGTCGCTTTCGATATTAAGCGGCATAATCGGATCGTGTACGGAAAGTCTTAACAAGAACCAGCCGTTGCCGTCGTTTTCGCCGAAAGAAACGCGTACGCCCTCGCGGTTGTCGTCGGCTAAAATCCAGCCTTCGTTTTTTTCGGCGTAAGCGGTCAGGTCTTTTATTATCCTTTCACCGCAGGCTCTGAAGTCCTTTTCCGTTATCTCAAAGCGTATTTCGGTTTCTTCAACAGGCTCTTTAAGCGTGCTTGTGATGCTCTCTATACTCTTTCCCTCTTTATTGAGCTGAGCCATTTTGATAATGATTTTTGTGCAAAGATACGCTCCGTCGTCGAGGAAATAGTTTTCCCTCATAGCCGCGTGTCCCGAGGTTTCTATAGCGAGCGGACAGTTAATGCCTTTTTCGTTGAGCTCAAGCCCCTTGTCGATTACGTTCTTATATCCTCTGCGGTAGCGGTAATGCTTTGAGCCGAGGTCTTTTTCTATAAATTCCTTTAGTCCGCTGGAGGTTATCGAGTCTGTGACGATTGTTCCTCCCTCGTTGCCCTCTAGCGCGATAGCCGAGGCTAAAGCCACTAAGCGGTTGCGGTTGATTTCGTTTCCGCTTTTGTCTACCGCTCCTCCGCGGTCAACGTCTGTGTCGAATATTACGCCCATATCGGCGTGGCTTTCAAGCACCGCTTCGGTAATGGACTTCATAGCTTCTTTGTCTTCGGGATTAGGAACATGGTTGGGGAACATTCCGTCGGGGTCGAGATAACGGCTGCCGTTTGTATTAGCGCCTAAGCTCTCGAGTACGTCTGCATAGAATCCGCCGACTCCGTTTCCCGCGTCAACCACGATTTTAAAACCTTTAAGCGGGTGCTCATAATCCTCGGCGTTAACGCCTTTTTTTATTATATCGGCTAAATGCGCCTTGTATTTTTCCATATAATCGGAGCTTTCAATTGAACCGCCGTCAGCCTGATCGGGCTTTTCGCTTTTTTCGGCATAGTTCAGAATCGCTTCGATATCCGTGCCCTCGAGTCCGCCGCCTCTGGTAAAGAATTTAAGACCGTTTCTGTTGAACGGGTGGTGGCTCGCGGTGATTTGTACCGCGCCGTCGCAGTTTAAGTCAACTGTAGTCATAAACATTGACGGGGTAGAGGCTAAACCGCAGTCAAGTACTTTAACGCCCGCGTTTTTGAGTTCAGCGGACACAGTCTTTACAATTCTCGGACCGCTTATTCTGCTGTCGCGTCCGATAGAAACGATAAGCTCGCTACAGGGCTTGTAAACTTTTTTTGAAAGCCAGAGCAAAAAGCCGTTCGCAATATTGGCTACAACCTCGTCGGTTAAGTTGATATTCTGTCCTTCAACGCCCTCAAGCGCCACTCCGCGGATGTCTGTTCCGCTTTTAAAGCTTTTATAATTCATATTTTAACCCCCTTGACAACCTAATTATACACTATTTACAGCCGTTTAACAACAGGAAAAAGGCTCGAATTATGTAATATTATCGCGAAATACTGCTTTAGTACGCTGAAATAAGCCCTGAAATCATCTTTGTGAAAACTGTAAAATCATTATTATCAATATAAATAATCTAAGTGTAAAATGACGAAGTGATGACAAAAATAATGGCGAAGGCTGTAACCATTGTAACCACTCGTTGTGAGAGTTGCACAATTTAAACTGCCAATTACTGTGTAATTATACTTTTTGTTAGTGATAGTGCACAAAGGAATTTCCTAAAAACTGTTGACTTTTCCGAAAAAACGGATATAATAATTATTGTCAAGTGAATAAACCACTTGAGATTATTCGGTTGACAACAATCGAATACAATGCCAAATGGTAAATGGCTACAGAAAATTGAAAAGGAGGTCAGACTGATGACACCGATTCTAAACATGCATGACATCAATGTTTCTGAGTTCTTAGCTGTGCTTGATACCTGCGAAGGCAACGTATATCTCGTTACCAGAGATGGAGATAAGCTTAATCTCCGAAGCAAACTTTCTCAGCTCGTCGGTTTAACTCAATTAATTGAGGGTGGAAGGATAGCAGAAGCATCTATTGTATGCGAAAATAAGAACGACGAGTCAAAGCTTTTCCGACTGAATATGTTCAGAGACGTCGGTTAAGCGATTAAAAAGTCATCCACGTTTTCACGTTAATTTCAAAACTTCTAAATCCGGGAGGGGCTGCCTATTTAGGCAGCCCTTCTCGGTTTATTTTTTATTTTCTTTTTTTACTCGGTTTAATAATTTTTATGTTTTCTTTTATTACTTTCTTAACACACCACAGAGAGCGGTATTTTTTACCGTTTACGGTTTTGTAGGTTCTGATTCTGAAATAAGCGGTTTTTGTCTTTGCTTTTATAAATACGCTTGTGGTTGTGTTTTTCTTTATTACCTTGGTTTTCGGACTTTTGAAGCTTGCTTTTCTGGAGTATTGGATTTCGTAGCCCGAGGTCTGCCTGGTTTCCTTTTTCCACCTGATTTTATAGCCTTTTTTTCTTATCAGGATATTTCTGAATTTCGTTGCTTTCGGTGCGATTGTAAACGTTCTTGTGATTGTTCCGTAGTATTTGCCCTGACCTGTAATTATAACTGTCGCTGTGCCGACGTTTACGTTGTTTTCGTAGGCGACAGTATAATACTTCTTTTCGGGAGATTTTCCGTCATTGAGAAGCTTTACGACCTGAGTGAGCGGTTTTCCCGTATATACTCTGTTCTTTATTCCCGTCGGGGTAAACTGTCTTATATCCTTTGTCGGCTTTTCTTTTTCTTCGTTGTTTATAACCGGTTCGTCAGGCTTGCTGTCGGGATCGGTTATTTTAATATCGGTTTTACGAAGCAGCGTCAGATAAGAATTGATATTGTCCTCGGTTATAATCGCCTTATCTACCGCCTGCTCAAAGCTTATAAAATCGCCGTCCTTGTACAGATATATTCCGAGAGTTTTTCCGTTGCCGTCTCTTTGGAGCTTGTTTTTGAAATAATACAAGCCCTCTGTGCCGACGTTATAGTTTATATCGAGTATTTTATATCCGTCAACCTCGCCGAGCTCGGCTTTTATTATCGGAAGCCGCGGGAAATCATAAGCAAGATAATCGTAATTCGTTTTTGTAGAGTCGTTATTATCCAGCTTGTCTACAAACTCAAGCTCCAGACCGCTGAGCTTATAAGCTGTCCAGCCGCTGCCGCTTAAGCCTGTTATACCCATAATCTCATCCAGATCGTCGTCGTTTATCAGCTTTTTGTAACTAGCGTAGTCGAGAGTGTATGTTTCATCGCCGTCATCGTCGAAGCGAACCAGGAAAATACCGATATCGTAAGCGGGATTCTGAGCGTATGAATGAAATATATAATTACCTATTCGTTTTCTGTAATCAAGACATTCCACGCCGTACGAGTATGTCGCGCATACGTAGTAATCGCCGACCTTGCCGAAGCTGTTCATACCCGCGATAAGGTTACCGCTGTTGCGTTTGTTCAAGGCTATCGCGCATCTTTCCGCGTTAGAGCCGAACTTGTGCTCAATAGTAAAGTTGAATTTCTCGCCGTTTTTCTCGGCTTGTCTTATTATATCGACGAAGATTGTGCAAAATGGGATTTCAATGCTGTTTATACTAGAGAGAACCGAGCTGAAATGATTATTCGAAAGACAGAAAAGACCGAGGCTGTCGGGTGATAGCTTTTTGTTGATTGTTAATTTAAAATTATCAAATTTCAGTTCCTGACTGTAATCCTCGGGCTTTCGGTCGTCGCCCGCGTAGAATAGATCTCCGCCGAGATTTTTAACCCAGGTAACGTTTATTCTGTCGTTTTTCATCATTTCGATATAGCCTTTTTCGTCGAGATGTTTCGAGTCGGGAATGATTTCGGAAAGCTCCTTTGCGGTGTAAACGCCGCTGCGTACAGCGTATTTTATAGATGAAATTGTGTATTTTCCGTCATCGTCATTCTGAAAATACACGTAAAGCGACGGCTGATAATCATAGAATTCGTAATAATCGCAGGGGAATTCATAGTTGTCAAATACGCATTTGGCTTTGCCTCTTCTTGTGGTTTTCGCCTTAAATACAAGACCTTTTGAGCTTTCCTTATAAACGGTTATGTAGTCGGCGATATTGTCCGCCGTGAATTTGACTCCGTCTATATGAAATATGGAAGCGTTAGCAAGACGGAGGAAGCTCTCGGAGTATATAAGCGATTTCTCCTCTGCCGATGAAGTTATAACGGCGGTTGAAGCTAAAAGCAGAACCGCTAAAAATACGGATAGTAGTCTGACTGTTTTTTTCATAACTTTTCCTCCTTTAAAAAGCTCTCTACTTACTATAACTTTATTTTAGGAGATTTGTGACGGTTTTTCAATAAAAAGATTGAAAAAATATTCTTTATGTGTTATAATCTCTCTCAGCGCGTCAAAACGCGCGAGTCCGTCGCAATATCCGGACTATAAATGAATACTACGGAGGAATTTAATATGACTAAAAAAACAACCCTGTACATCGTACAGGCTGCGGTTATTGCCGCGCTTTACGCTACTCTGACAACGGCTCAGGCTCTGCTTATTCCGGGAAGCACATCAATGGCGGTGCAGTTTCGTGTTGCCGAGGCTATGACTATTCTGGCTTTCTTTACGCCTGTAGCTATCCCGGGACTTACGGTAGGCTGTATTCTTGCCAATATCCTCGGAGGACTCGGACCGATCGATATGGTTTTCGGCTCGCTCGCTACGCTTTTGGCGGTGTCGTCAATGTGGATGTTAAGAAAGCTTTGCGTAAAGGGAATACCCGTTGTCGGACTTTTAATGCCCGCGGTTTTCAACGGCTTGATAGTCGGCTTTGAGATTGAGTTTTTCTTTGTCGGACAAATGAAAACCTTTAATTTCGCGGATTTTCTAATTCAGGGCGGTCTGGTTGCTCTGGGAGAAGTTGTGGTTCTCTTTGTGCTTGGAATCCCGCTTACACTGGCGCTTAAAAAACATAATTTGACAAAACAACTAAAAGGATAAGATATTGCAAAAAAGGACTGCCGCGGCAGTCCTTTTAGTTTTCATCGCTTAGTATCATCTTTCCCGTCACGTCGGTTGTGTAGTCGCCCTTTGGGATAAGCTCTGAAATCGGCACTATTTTATAGCCTTTTTCTTTTATGCCCTCAATTACCTTGGAGAGCGCCGCGGGAGTGTTGGCGGCTCCGTTGTGAAGCAGGATAATAGAGCCAGGAGTCAGCTTGTCGGTGCAGTTTTTAACAATTTGCTCGGGAGAGGGGTCTTTCCAGTCGAGCGAGTCGATGTTCCACTGAACGGGGTACATATCCATAGACTTCACCGTGTTAACTACATTATTGTCGTAGTCGCCGTAAGGCGGGCGGAACAGGGTAGGGGACTTGCCCGTAAGCTTTTTTATTTCACTGTTACAATCGTTTATTTCCTCTTTCATCTGTTCTGCGGAAAGGTTCGGCATATGGGCGTGTGTTGAGCTGTGGTTGCCTATATCGTGACCTTTTTTCGCGATTTTTTTGACTGACTCGGGGTATTTTTTTACCCAGTCGCCGACTAAGAAAAACGTGGTTTTTACCTCGTATTCGTCGAGAGTATCCAGAAGCTCGTCGGTCTGCTCGTTTCCCCACGCCGCGTCGAAGGAGATTGAACAGATTTTATCCTTGGTATCGACGCAGTAAATGGGTATAACCCGCTGAGTTGAAACGGTAGCGACAGCTGAGCTTAAGGAATTCAGCCCGATTGACGCCGAAGCTACAGCGAGCAGCAGACAAAGCACAAATACTAAAATCGAACGTTTAGTAAGTATAATAAAACGCATATAATCACCATTTGATTATATGCGCTTCATTTTATTTATATGATATTTTTAAATCTTTTCCCAGGTTACGCCTTGGGGCGTATCTATAAGCTTTATATTTCTCGCGAGTAAATCGTCGCGGATTTTATCGGCTGTAGCCCAATCCCTGTCGGCTCTTGCCTGCTGGCGTTCAGCGATGAGCTGCTCGATTTCCGTATCGAGGTCGCCGCCGTTTTCTGTTTCCGCCTTTGTTAAGTCAAGTCCGAGTACCTCGTCGAATTTTTCGATTACATATTTCTTTGTGGTGTCGTTCGTATCCGCTTTAAGAACATCATAAACCGCCGTTAAGCCGAGCGAGGTGTTGAGGTCGTTGTCGAGCGCTTCCCTGAACTTTTTGTCGAGTTCATCAGCTTTCTGAGCGTCGACTTCGCCGTCGTCCTTTAACGCTGAGATACGCTTTGTGAGCTTATCGTAGGCTTTCGCCGTGTTGTCGAGACTTTCGTAGGAGAATGTGAGCGGTTTTCTGTAGTGGCTCTGCAAGCAGAACATTCTGTAAACCAGCGGGTTATAGCCTTTGCTTTCAAGCAGAGATACGGTCAGAAACTCTCCCTTTGATTTACTCATTTTACCTGTGTTGTCGTTGAGGTGAAGCACGTGGAACCAGTAGTTGCACCATTTATGACCGAGAAAAGCCTCGCTTTGGGCGATTTCGTTTGTATGGTGGGGGAAAGCGTTGTCTACGCCTCCGCAGTGTATGTCGAGGTGTTCGCCGAGGTGCTTAATGCTTATAGAGGAACACTCGATATGCCAGCCTGGATAACCGACGCCCCATGGGCTGTCCCATTTAAGCGCCTGGTCCTCGAATTTTGACTTAGTAAACCAGAGCACAAAGTCAGTTTTGTTGCGCTTGTTGTCGTCGTGTTCAACGTCCTCACGCACGCCTACCTCCAAATCGTCGGCGTTCATATTACCGAACACATAGTAATTGTCGAGCTTGGAGGTGTCGAAATAAACGTTACCGCCCGCGAAATACGCGTAGCCCTTGTCCATTAAAGTGCTTACCATTTCTATAAAATCATCAATACAATTTGTGGCGGGTTCAACTACGTCGGGGGTTTTAATGTTGAGCTTTTTGCAGTCCTCGAAAAACGCGTCGGTGTAGAACTTAGCGATTTCCATAACCGTTTTATGCTCGCGCTTAGCCCCCTCGAGCATTTTGTCGTCGCCTGTGTCGGCGTCGGAGGTCAGGTGTCCCACGTCAGTGATATTCATAACTCTTTTAACGTCATATCCCGAGTAACGCAGATATTTTTCGAGAACGTCCTCCATAATATAGGTACGAAGATTACCGATGTGGGCGTAGTGATAAACAGTCGGTCCGCAGGTGTACATATTAACTTTGCCCTCTGTGTGGGGGACAAACTCAGTTTTTTTCTGACCTAATGTGTTGTATAAAATCATAGCCAAACCTTCCTTTATTTCATACTGATAAACTCTTTATTGTCTTTAAGATAAATCGCGCCCGAGATAATACAGAATACAGTCGATATCCACAGCGCGACCTCGCCTATAATAAAGAAGATATAGTCGAGATTATAAGCGGCAACTAAGCCGATTTTGTATTCGGACAATACGCTCGGCGACGCCATATTTATTATTTCCAGCGTAATCTGAAGCACGAATATTATTATAATCGCCGTAATCTGAGAAACTGTTTTCACCTTGCCCCAGATATTAGCGGCAACAACCTTGCCCTCGCTCGCCGCCATTAATCTGACGGAGCTTACCGCGAATTCTCTGAAAATAACGACTATAACTAAAAGCGCGTCGCACAGACCGTTCTGGACAAAACACAGAAGCGCCGAGAGCACCAGTATTTTATCCGCGAGCGGGTCGCTGAATTTTCCGAAATTCGTTACAAGATTTCTTTTTCTGGCGATTTTTCCGTCGAACATATCGGTTAAGCTCGCCGCGCCGAAAACCGCCAGCGCGACAAGATAATGAAGCGGGAATTCTATAAGTATCGCCGCTATAAAAAACGGAACGAGAAGTATCCGTATCAATGTTAATTTGTTGGGTAGATTCATTAAATCACTCTTTTTATATCATTTCGCCGACAGGGTCGATTCCGAGCCAGTCGGTAATTTTTACGTTTACAAAGCTGCCGACAGCGGGTTTTACGTCGGCGGTAAAGAAAATGTTTCCGTCAACCTCGGGGCAGTCGCCCTGAGTTCTTCCGAAGTAACACTCGGCGTATCGGTCAAATCCCTCGACGAGCACCTCGACTTCTTTGCCGACAGATTTTTCGGCGTATTCTTCCATAATCGCCTGCTGTTGCTCAAAGATAATCTCGGCTCTTTTTTGTTTTATGTCCTCGTCAATCTGGTTTTTAAGCTTCGCCGCGGGAGTGTTTTCCTCCTGAGAATAAGGGAAACAGCCCATTCTGTTGAACTTGACCTCGTCCACAAATCGGGAAAGCAGCTCAAACTGCTTTTCGCTCTCGCCGGGAAAACCCGTAATAAAGGTTGAGCGCAGTGTTATGTTCGGTATTCTTTCCCTGAGCTTTTTAATAAGCGCCGTAAGCTCCTCGTAGCTTCCCTTGCGGTTCATAACCTTGAGAATATCCTTGTCGCAGTGCTGTAGAGGTAAATCAAGGTATTTAACGATTTTATCCTCACGGGCGATTGTATCTATAAGCTCGTCTGTGATTCGCTCGGGATAACAGTAAAGCACTCTTATCCACTTTATACCGTCGACTTTACACAGCTCCCTCAAAAGCTTCGGAAGCTCGCATTTTCCGTAAATATCGGTTCCGTAGTACGAGGTGTCCTGAGCGATAAGTATAAGCTCTTTTACGCCGCCCTCGGAAAGCCACTTCGCCTCTTTTACGAGGTTTTCTATCGTTCGGCTTCTGTATTTTCCTCTGATCATAGGAATAGCGCAGTAGGTACAATGATTGTCACAGCCGTCGGCTATTTTCAGATAAGCGTAGTGTCTCGGGGTGCTCTGTATTCTGTCGCCCTCAAGCGATAAATTCTCCTTAGGCGGGAAAACCTCCTGCTTTTCGCCGACAAGGGCTTTTCTTATTATTTCGGCGATTTTATCGTTAGCGCCGATGCCGATACAAGCGTCGATTTCGGGGAGCTGTTTCATAACCTCCTCCTTGTAACGCTCGGCAAGACAGCCCGTTACGACAAGGCATTTTATCTGTCCCTCGTCTTTTAGTTTTGCGAGCTCGAGAATTTCCTCGATGCTTTCCTGCTTCGCGGGCTCGATAAAGGCGCAGGTGTTTATTATCGCGGCGTCGCACAAAGCTACGCCCTGAGAAATCTCAAATTCGTCCTTATTAAGTTTAGCGAGCAGCATTTCGGCGTCAACCTGATTTTTGGCGCAGCCGAGAGATACTATACCTACCTTATATTTCATATGTATTCGTCCTCAAAATAATTACTCATTACAGCCTTGATGTCGCTCCAACTGTAGCCCATACGCTGTAAGGCGGAGACGGTTTTGCGCCGTCCCTTTTCGTCCGAAAGATACCGCAGGTACTTTCTTTCTATCAGTGTTTCGATATGCTCCCTCGGGTCGGGGGCGAGTTCCTCTAAAATCTGTTCGGCAAGGTCTTTGTCTATGCCTTTTTCAATGAGCTTGTATTTCGCTCCTTTTTTCGAGAGGTGCTTTACGTTTATAAGCTGTTCCGCGTATCTTCTCGCGAATTTCTCGTCGTCTACAAGCCCAAGCTCCTCCATACGCTCAACCGCTTTTTTCGCGGAATCAATGTCCGAGCTTTTGCGGATTTTAGCTTCGAGCTCGCGCTTGCTGTGGTCGCGCGAGGACAAAAGCCACAACGCTTTTTCCTTGGCGCGCTTTTCTCCCGAGGCTTCTATAAGCTTCTTGAGCTGTTCATCGGTAATGTTCGAACCTACGGAGTAGGGGCTTGATATAACAGTTTCCGTGTCGAGCTTTAAGGCGAATTCGCCGTCGATATAAATTGCCGAAAGCCTTTTTCGCTTGGGAACAATATCGGTAATAATCATCAGTCTTCCGCTTCAATATCGATATTCGCTTTTTTAGCGTCGGGCTTTGCCGCGGCTTTAGCGGCTACGGGTTTAGCCTTAGCGGAGGTCTTTTTCTTCGGGGAAAGCTTGTCGATGTTATCCCAGAGGTCTTTTTCTATTCTGTCCGCGAGCTCTTTATCATTGGAAAGAAGCTCTTTTACATTTTCGCGTCCCTGTCCGAGACGCTCTCCGTTGTAGCTGAACCAAGCGCCCGCTTTCTGTATAACGTCCGCTTTTACGGATAAATCTACGAGCTCGCCGATACGGCTTATGCCCTGACCGTACATAATATCAAATTCCGCTTCCTTGAACGGAGGAGCGATTTTGTTCTTTACAACCTTTGCTCTTGTGCGGTTACCAATCATCTCGCCGTTCTGCTTGAGAGTTTCAACTCGTCTTACGTCTATACGTACGGATGAATAGAACTTAAGCGCGCGTCCGCCTGTTGTAACTTCGGGGTTGCCGTAGATTACGCCCACCTTTTCTCGGAGCTGGTTAATGAATATCGCTACGCAGTTGCTCTTGTTAATAGCGCCCGCGAGCTTTCTCAGAGCCTGCGACATAAGTCGGGCGTGAAGTCCTACGTGGCTGTCGCCCATTTCGCCCTCTATTTCCGCCTTGGGAACGAGAGCCGCTACCGAGTCGACAACGATTACGTCAATAGCGCCGCTTCTGATAAGAGCCTCGGCGATTTCGAGCGCGTCCTCGCCTGTGTCGGGCTGAGAAACGAGCAGAGAATCTATATCAACGCCCAGCGCCTGCGCGTAAACAGGGTCTAAGGCGTGCTCAACGTCGATAAACGCGACGTTTCCGCCGTTTTTCTGTCCCTCGGCGATACAGTGGAGCGAGAGGGTTGTTTTACCCGAGGATTCAGGTCCGTATATTTCTACAATTCTTCCTCTCGGCAATCCGCCGATTCCGAGAGCTATATCGAGTGAAAGCGAGCCTGTGGAAATATGGTCGACCGCCATATGCTGATTCTGTCCTAAACGCATAACCGCGCCTTTTCCGAACTGCTTCTCAATTTGAGTCATCGCTGTTTCAAGAGCTTTTGCCTTATCAACTGCCATTTTTATACCTCCGTTTTTTTATTCATAAATCATCTTAAAAAACTTACTGTTCAATTATAAAATATTGTAAGAAAAAAATCAATATAAAAGCCGTAATTTTCACGAACAAATTTTCTAAAATCAGAGCATAGTCCCATAAACAACTCTCTGAATACCGCCTAAATCGAGTTCAGAGCCGATTTTTACGAAGTTTTCGGCTTCCATAAGCGCTTTTACCTCGTCAAACTGTCCTTCGCCGAGCTCGTACGCGAGCATACCGCCTTTTTTCAGCTTGCTTTTGTAATCTTTGGTAATAGCTCGATAGAATTTAAGACCGTCCTTTCCGCCGTCGAGCGCCATTTCGGGCTCAAAGGAGATTTCCTTTTGCAGAGTTTTTATTTCGTCGTAAACTACGTACGGCGGATTGGAAACGATTAAGTCGAACTGACCGTCAAAAAACTGGTCGGCGCATTTGAAAACATCGCCCGCTATGACCTCGATATTCGCTTTATTCAGATTAATATTCTCACAGAGATAGGGCAGAGCGAGCGCGGATTTTTCGAGCGCGTAAACCTCGGCGTCCGTTTCTTTGGCTATTACTACGGCGAGCGCTCCGCTGCCCGAGCAAAGGTCGAGCACTCTGGCTTTCGGCTTGTCTTTAAGAAAATCCAAGGCTTTTCTCAAGAGTACCTCGGTATCGTCGCGCGGGATTAAAACACCGCTTCCGACCTTGAATTTATAGCCGTAGAATTCCCATTCTCCGAGAATGTATTGCAGCGGTTCTC
This sequence comes from uncultured Ruminococcus sp., assembly GCA_902797225.1. GTDB lineage: Bacteria > Bacillota > Clostridia > Oscillospirales > Acutalibacteraceae > Ruminococcoides. The sequence goes on from CADBSD010000003.1 coordinate 12,948, forward strand.
CGCTTAATCTTCTTCCCAAAAGAGTTACAAATTCCGCGCCTTTTTTTTCGTCGGCGGTAATGTTTTCCGTAAGAAGCTGAGCTTTATTTACGCCGAAAACCTTCTCGATAAGGCACATAGAATTAAAGGCAGGATCTGAAATTCCTGCCTTGTCCAATTCCTCTTTCGCCTTATTGTATAAAAACTTAACAGCAACCATTTTTCACAATATCCGAGCCGTCGTCGGGGATAACCGCCTCAATAGCGGCAATAGCGATTTCGCACATTTCCTCGTCGGGCTCTTTAGTAGTAACCCTCTGTGCCCAAAGACCTGGGGCGGCAATTATTCTGGTTAGTAAATTATCGTGTTTTCCGCAGAATTTAATAAGCTCGTAACCGATACCCATAGTGAGCGGAAGAAGCAGAATTTTGATAAGCGGTCTTAAGAACATTCCCTGCGGAATGAAAAGCCCGATTATAATTCCGACTAAAAGCATAAGAAGAATGAAGCTTGTTCCGCACCTAGGGTGGAAACGTCTCATTTTCATTACGTTTTCGGGTATTAATTCCAGCTCGTTTTCATAGCAGAAAATCGTCTTATGCTCAGCTCCGTGATACTGGAATACGCGCTTCATATCGGGCGTCATTGAAACTATTAAAATGTAGGATATGAAAATAATAATTTTTAAAAGTCCCTCGATGACCGACTGCCAGAACACGATTCCCTCGTTAGCTTTGTTAAGCGGCGGGAATATCATTCCCAGAAGCCCGAAAATCCAGGTGGGCAGGAAGAAGAACAGAAGCACCGCGAGCGCTACGCCGATCAGGCTTGATACTACCATAAGTATCTTCATAAGAACGCCCGAGTCTTTTTCTTCCTTTTCCTTTTTCGGCTTTTTCTCTTTTTTTGGTTTCTTTTCCTTTTTGCTGTCGTCCTTTTCGGCTTCAGCCTCAGCCTTTTTGTCTTCCTCCTCGGCGACCTCCATAGCGTTGTCAGCCGAAATCATAAGGCTTTTATAGCTTAAACGCATCGAGTCAATCATTCCCGAAACTCCTCTGATTAAAGGAAGCCTCCAGAATTTTGAGGACTCGGTTAAATACTTGATTTTGACATCTACGGTTTTTATACCGCCGTCCGCGGTACGCACGGCAACCGTGCTTTTCTTCGGACCTCTCATCATAATTCCCTCAATAAGCGCCGAACCGCCTATAGAGGTTATTATTTTTGTTTGTGTTTTACTCATTAAATCACCTGTTATCTTTTGACTCCCTGTTTTCGGTTAAAATCGGGAGAGTAATTGTTACTGTAGTTCCAACGCCTACGCCTGACTCAATGTCGAGCTTGCCCTTGTGAAGCTGAACGATTTCGTCGGCAACCGCCAGACCGATACCCGAACCGTTGATTTTCTGATTAGCTTTGTAGAATTTTTCCTTAACCTTCGGCAAATCCTCCGCGGCGATTCCGCAGCCCGTGTCGGTAATTGTGATTGTAATAATATCGGGATCGGTTTTTTTGTCGTATTTTATCTCTATAGCTACAACTCCGTCCTCGGGAGTATATTTAAGCGCGTTGTCTATTACGTTGATAAAGACCTGCTTAAGGCGGTTTCTGTCGCCGTAAACAGGCGGGAAAATCTCAACGGGCTCGTCGTAAATAAGGTGTTTGTTCTCGTTTACGGCTCTGTCCTTGAGCATATATATTACCTCGTCAAGCTCCGCGAGAATGTCGAGCTTTTCGTTTATAAGAACCATTCTTCCCGTCTGAATACGCGAGAAGTCGAGAAGCTCCTCAACAATACCCGTAAGGCGACCGCTTTCCTTAATTATAACGCCCATACCTTTGTCGAAGGTTCTTCTGTCGAGTTTCTTTCTGCCCGAAAGCTGCATGGTTTCCGCCCAGCCCTTAATCGCCGTAAGCGGAGTTCTCAACTCGTGTGAAACACGCGAGATAAAGTCGTTTTTCATTTGCTCGGTAGCCTCTAAGTCCTTCGCCATATCTGTGATAGCGTCGCAGAGGTCTCCGATTTCGTCGTTGTATCTTTTTTCGATTTTCGTGCTGAAATCGCCGTGAGCGATTTTGTTAGCCGTTTTGCTGAGCTCTCTTACGGGAGCTACTATTGAGCGGATAAAGTAAGAGCCCGAAAGGATTATTATAAATAAGGTGAGAAGTCCCGCGAAAATAATAATCGCGGTAATAATAATCATACGGTTGTTGACGTCCGCGGTAGATACAACGTAGCGCACAGCGCCGACCGCGTAGCCGTTGTGGTTTTTAATTATCCGTATATAGCTTGTGACAGGTTCTCCCGATACGGTTGTGGAGTTTTGGAGAGCGTAGCCGTTTTTACTGTTTTTAGCCGCCTCAAAATCCTTTGTATCCTCGTTTTCGTCGTAGGAGAAGCCTGTTGAGGTAAAGACTATTCTTCCCGTGGAATTTACAACCATAACCTCCATTTGCTCCTTGTGCTGGAAGTTTTCGACGTAGTTCGTCGCTCCCGCAGAGAAAGCGGAGGAGTTGTCAGCCTCGTAGTTCTCGAAAACCGAGCTTAACTCCGAGCCCGCCGTGGTAAGAGTTCTCTCGACCTCGTTATTAAAAAGGTAGGCAGTTCCGCAAATCAGACCTGTTACGATGAGAATTATTATCAGAACCGTAAGCAACATTGTGCTTAGAATCCAACGTCCCGTAATGCCCTTAAGCAAATCCTTTCTGCCTCCTTTTAATCAGCTGGTTTAATTTCAGGATATCAGTTTGTATCCCACTTATAGCCGAGTCCCCATACCGTAACGATGTACTTCGGGTTTGAGGGCTCGTCCTCAACCTTCATTCTGAGACGTCTTATATTAACGTCGACGATTTTTTCCTCACCGACATAAGCGTCGCCCCAAACGTGGCTGAGAATATCAGTACGGTCGAGAGTTTCGCCGGGGTTGGAGAAGAAGTATTCCATAATCTGGAACTCAACCTGAGTAAGCTCTATAACCTCGCCGTTTTTGAGCAGAGCGCGGTTTCTGAGATTAAGAGTAAAATCTCCCGAATGGAGCTCCTCCTTGAAGTTGTTTTCCGCGTTAGCCTGAGCGAGCGATACTCTCCTGTGCAGAGAGTCTACTCTCGCGAGAAGCTCTGAGGGTGAGAACGGCTTTGTAACATAGTCGTCAGCTCCGAGCATAAGACCTGTTACCTTGTCCATTTCCTGAGTTTTGGCGGAAAGCATGATAATACCGAGTCCGCCGTTTTTGTTCCTGAGCTCCTTGCAAACCTGGAATCCGTCGATACCGGGAAGCATAACGTCCAGAATAGCGACGTCAAAATCACCGCCGTTTTCGTCGTAGCGCTTTAAAGCGGCCTCGCCGCTTTCCGCTTCGACAACCTCATATCCGGCACGTTGCAGGTTAATTACGACAAAGTCGCGGATAGCGGATTCATCCTCGCAAACAAGTACCTTTTTCATAGTGTGTGACCTCCGTTAACTTCTAAATTAAGCGCTTAAATCATTGAGCGCAAAGTTTTCTTTTAATGTATCCTCGCTGATGTAAATAGGAGGATTTTCCTCGATTTTGTAGGTGTAAATATACTGGTTGTAGCTCTCGAGCGTAGAGTAACCGCCCATATCGTCGGCTGAGGTTCCGACGTCAAAAATCTTGAAAGTTGCGATAAGCCTGTCGGGAGCGTTCGATTTTTCGGAATAAATCTTCATTGTTCGGTTATCCTGCGAAAGCGTTGTAACCGTCGTGTCCGAAAAGCTCTCGGGGAGCTTAAAGTAGTAGCCGTAAGCGGTGTTTGATACACATTTTACCTTTGTCTGAAGCTTGTTCTTTTTGGTGTTGAGCCCGCTCCAGCTTATTATCGGCGCTACGTTTTCCTCGTCGGAATCCGATTTCTGAGAGTTGTTGTTTATAACGGGAATTTCTATAAAACCGTCGTGGTCGATATCGGTGCTGTAGATTTTCTCGGCTCTGGCGGTATCGCTCGTCTTTTTACCCATTGTAATAGGATAATTGATAAGCGAACGCTTGGACGAGTTGTAGTAAACAATCTGGCTGTTGTAGCCGTTCTCGATAAGCCCGTCTACGGCGACGCCTATCGTGTCCTTGTTGATAAGTCCCGAATCGGCGTTTTCGTATTTTGTTACGTTTCTGTCCATATCGCATTTCGAAAGCGTATAGAGCTTGTCCTTGTTGTAATCGGTAAGAACGGCGCACGCGCCCGCGTCGGTGGACTCGAGATTAAGCGTAAGGATTTCGCTTCCGCCGTCCTGGTCGTAATCGCCTGTGGTAAAGCTTGAATAATTTATCTTAAAATCGTTGTGCTTTGCTTTACGCGTTTTAGGATTGTAGCTAAAAATATTGAGCTCGTTCGAGTTCCTGCCTGTAGACGAAAATCCCGCGAAGATTTCCTCAATACCGTCGTAGTCAATATCGGCGAACTGAACTGTATCGACATCTGTGAGCTTTATTTCGAATTCTCCGCATATTTTCCATTCCTTGCCCGCGTCGTACATAACAAGCATTTTGGTGGCGGTTTCGTTGTCGTTTTCGCGGTAAAAGGCGATAGCCTCGTCCTTTTTGTCGCCGTTTAAATCCTTTGTAATAATCGCCGAGCGGTATTCTCCGCTTTGCGGATATTTAAGCTTGTAGCTGTTGTGGGCGGTATCGGCGATAAGGCTCTCGAGCTGAGCTTCTCTGCCCGTTGTTTTAGGCGGTCTTAAAAGGCTCGGGTCGTTTATCTTAAGCGAACAGCCCGAAAAAAACGTCAGGGCGCATAAAGACAAAGCAATTATTCCCAATTCTTTTTTCATTGACTATCCTCTATTCTCAATAACGCAATATTTAATCTTGATTCCCTCGTCCGAGAACATCTTCTCGTGCTCGGTCATCGGAGTATCGGCGGGGTTGATATCGCTTGAATGTAAATCGTAGGTCAAAGCTTTAATCTCAAAGCCCTCGCTTTTAAAATACCCGAGGCTATCCTCGAACAGACCGTCGTCGTCGGTTTTAAAGTGGATTTCTTTTCCCGTTTTCAGGAGAGCCTTGTAAAACCTTAGCTTTCTCGGGTGGGTGAGTCTGCGCTTTTTATGTTTTTCTCTGGGCCAGGGGTTACAGAAATTTATATATATTCTCTCGATTTCGTCATCTTTGCCGACTATCTCGTCGAGCATTTCAACGTTATATCTTACGAGGGCTATATTCTTTACTTCTTTTTCGCCGAACAGCTCTACTATATTCCTGCGTCCCACTCCGAGCATATCGAGCTTTATATCGACAGCGACAAAGTTTATTTCAGGGTGGATAAGAGCCATTTGTCCGACAAAAGAACCTTTTCCGCAGCCAACTTCAAGCATAATAGGGTTATCGTTTTTGAAGAAGCTTTTCCAGCGGTTTTTGTAGGTTTTAGGCTCGGCAACATAAAAATCGCACGCCGTAAGCTCGGGTTCAGCCCATTTCTTTTTACGAATACGCATATTTCACCTTTACATTATTAATCACCATATATTATAACAAATAATTACAAATATTGCAATTGTTTTTTTACACTCTTTACATTCAGGTAACATAATTCTATAAAGCAATTAAAAACTTGTAAAAACAGTTACGGCACGGAAATTCCGTGCCGTTAGTAATACGATTTTTTGTGTTTTTTCAGAGATAATGAACCTTGTCCGCGCATTTCTTACTGCGGATAAACTCTATATCGGAGAATTCCGAGTTGAGCTTTTCGGTAAAGGGAGTTATAACGATATCCTCGGTCTTAAAATGTCCCGCGTCCACTACAGCTATGCCGAGCTTATTCGCTTCAAGGATTTCGTGGTGCTTGATTTCGCCCGTAAGAAGTACGTCGGCGTTGTTCTCGAAAGCAAGCGGAGCCAAGTCGCCGCCGCTTCCCGAGCATATAGCGACTTTTTTTACGCTCTTTTCGGGCATAGTAAACCTCAGTCCCTCGCAGTTTAGCGCTTTTTTGACATTTTCCGCGAAAGCTCTGTTGCTTGTTTCGCTTTCAAGCTCGCCTATGAACAGACATTCACCTTCGACAAACGCGCCGTTTTTAACGCCGACAGCTTCCGCAAGGCAGGTGTTAACGCCGAACTCCGGGCTTAAATCGAGATTTGTGTGCAGGCATAACGCGTTCAGATTGTTATTAATAAGTCGGTAAACAATGCTGTCAGAGGGAATTCCTTTGAGCGCGTCAAAAATAACGGGGTGGTGGCTTATTATAAGCTCGGCGCCGTTTTCAAGCGCTTCGTCTATAACCTCGTCGGTTATGTCGAGAGCGACAACAACTTTTTTTATCTCCGTGTTTTTGCCGCCTATCAACAGCCCGACGTTGTCGAAATCCATAGCGCTGTCTAGCGGAGCGAAGGTTTCGCAAAAATCAATTACATCTTTTATCGTGTTCATTCAATCACCCTTTTCAATTTGTTAACGAGCGGCAAAAGCGAGCTGTCGCCGCGGCTTTTGTTTTCGAGGTGTTTTATATGAGTCCTTATGAAAATAAGGTTTGTTTCGTCCTTTATATCCAGCTTACCGAGGTAGGGGAAAGCGTCGTCCGTTTTAATCGTGTCCCCCGAATATCGGACAGCCATAACGGTGTAGATTTTTCCTTTGCTGATAACGCAGCTTTGCTCCTTTATCTCGAAGCCGTTTTCGTAAAGAAAAGAAATAAGCTGTTCGCTTTTCGTCATGGGCTGGAGAATAAGGTTCAGGCTTTTGTTTCTTGTAAGCGGGCTTTCGTCTATTATAGCGCTTATTACCTCTCCGCCCATTCCCGCGATTACAACGTCTGAAATATTATCCTCGGCTGTAATCGTTTCAAGCCCCGAGCCCAGGCGGAATTCAATATTGTTTACTTCGTATTTTTCCGCGGTCAGTCTGCCGTTTTCGAGGGGCTTTTCGTTTATGTCCGAGGCTATCGCGAAGGATATTTTTTCGCTTTTTAAAAGCCAGACGGGTAAGTAGGCGTGGTCTGTACCAACGTCAACAAGCCTTGCACTTTCTTGTACAAGGCTTGCGCATTTTTTTAATCTTTCGTCAAGACAAAAAAGCTTGTCCATTATTTCGCTATAACTTTGTTGAGCTCGGCGATAAGCGCGTCGGCGTCAACGCCGTGAACCATACAAGCGTCGGCTACGGACTCGCCTCTGGAAGCGGGACAGCCTAAGCAGTGCATACCGATAGAAAAGAATACGGGAGCTGTCTCGGGATATGTGTCAAGTACCTCGCCGATAATTGTTTCTTTAGTAATTGTCATAGTTATTACCTCCATAAAATCAAATAAGTTTCGTATATTCTAACACAAGAAAACACTTTTTTCAACAGTAAATATCAATTATTTTAGGGTGACAATCGTAACTCCGCTTTCGCCCTCGCCGAACGTTCCGAGACGGAAGCTTTTTACGTATTTTACCGACCTTAAATGCTTCTGGATTTCTTTGCGTAAAACGCCCGTGCCTTTGCCGTGGATAATGGTGAGCGTTTCAATATTCGAGAGAATCGCGCTGTCTATAGCCGAATCGACCGCCATAATCGCCTCGATAGCCGTCTGTCCTCTTACGTCTACCTCTGTCGCGGCTTTTATGTCCACGTTCGCTGTTGCGGTTCTGCGCCTGTTTTTATAGTCGGGAGCTTTCTTCGCGTCGGCTTTTTTGAGGCGTAGATTCTTAAGCTTGACTCTGGTTTTTATGATACCCGCCTGTACCATAACCATATCGTCTTTATCGGGAAGCTCCAGCACAACGGCGTCTTTGTCGATATCGTAGATAAGCACGTTGTCGCCGATTCTGAGCGGACGAGGGAGCTTGTAGTCGTCCTGAGCCGATTTGTTCTCTACGGGATTGGAGCTGTCCTCGATTTTGTTGATTTCCCTGCGGAGCTTCGCTCGGCTGTCAGCGGAGTCTGATTTAGCTTTTTTCGCCTTTTCCATTTCGTCCAGAAGCGCGTAAGCCTGCGCTTTGGTGCGGGATACGATTTTCTCCGCCTCGGCTTTAGCCTGTTCGAGCTCCTGCTGAGCCTGCCGCTTCGCCTTGTTGAGCTCGTTTTCGGCTTTTTGCTTTTCGGTATTTGCTTTCTGCGTTAAACGCTGGGCGTTTTCGAGTTGCTTTTCAAGACTTTGACGGCGGCTTTCGAGCTTCGTAACAACGTCCTCAAACTGACGGCTGTCGGAGCTCACGAGCTCCTGAGCCCTGATAACGACGTTTTCGTCCATTCCCAAGCGCCTGCTTATCGCGAAAGCGTTGCTTTTACCGGGGACGCCGATTAAAAGCCTGTATGTCGGGCGTAGAGTTTTAATATCAAACTCACAGCTTCCGTTTTCAATTCCCTCGGTTCTGAGAGCGAATTCCTTCAGCTCCGCGTAATGTGTTGTGCTGGCGATTTTCGCGCCCTTTTCTCTCAGTTTTTCGAGAATGGATATTGCGAGCGCCGCGCCTTCGACTGGGTCTGTGCCCGCGCCGAGCTCGTCTATTAAAGCCAGTGTAGAGGAGTTCGCCTTTTTCAGTATTCCTATAATATTCGTCATATGCGCCGAGAATGTCGAAAGGCTTTGCTCAATGCTCTGCTCGTCGCCTATATCGACAAGTACTCTGCGGAACACAGAGAGCTTACTGTTGTCGGCGGCGGGTATCATAAGCCCGCACATAGCCATAAGAGTGAGGAGTCCGATTGTTTTCAGCGTGACGGTTTTACCGCCCGTATTCGGGCCTGTTATTACCAGCGTGTCGAACTCGGAGCCGAGATTTACGTCAATCGGTACGACCTTGTCGGCGGGAATAAGCGGATGACGCGCTTTTTTCAAGTCGATTACGCCCTTGTCGTTTAATATCGGCATAACAGCCTTCATAGAGTACGCTAAATCCGCCTTGGCGAAAATCAGATTGAGCTCAGCCAGACAATCATAGCTTCCGATAATAACGTCGGCGTATGAGCCCGCGAGAGCGGAAAGCTCAAAAAGTATTTTTTCGATTTCCGCTTCCTCCTTGGAAAGCAGAACCTTTATATCGTTGTTAGCCTGAACCACGCCCATAGGCTCTATAAAAAGCGTCTGACCGCTCGCGCTTGTGTCGTGCACGAGTCCAGGAATATTACCCCTGCATTCCGCCTTAACGGGCACGACATATCTGCCGTCGCGCTGGGTGATTATTGTGTCCTGCAAATACTTCTGGTATGTACTGCTGTGGATAATCTTGTCGAGCGACTGGCGCGCTTTTGAGGTCGCGTTTCTGATTTTCCTCCTTATGTCCGCGAGAGCGGGGGAGGCGGCGTCCGAGATTTCTTCTTCACTAATTATGCAGGTGTTGATTTTATCTTCCAAAAACTTATTTACAACCAAGCCCTGAAACAGCATATCAAGCGAGGTGCGCTCATTTGCGCATTTTGACTGCCAGCTTTTTACGCTCCTTATCGTTCTCAAGGTTCTGGCGATATTCAACAGCTCTTTTATACTGAGAAGTCCTCCGGCTTCACCTCGTCTGAGCTCATTCGCGACGCTTTTCATATTACCGAACGTCGGCGCGCCGTATTTACCCGTAAGGATATAGGCGTCGTCGGTCATTTTAAGATTGCGCTCGGCTTTTTCAAGCTTGTATTCGGGCTTTAAATTCAGCGCCGCTTCTCGGGCTTCTTCGCAAGAGGTCTTGTCCGCGAGGATTTTCAGAATTTTATCGAGTTCAAGTGATTTACAGTGTCTTTCCATATGTCACCTATAATAAGCTTTTTAAAAACTTCAATGTTTTAAAATCACGCTCTAAAATAAATTTTATGTATTCTTCTGAACAGAAGTTGAGTGTTTTTAAATCCTTTTCGGGCAGTGAGAACGAGAACAGCTTGTCCATATCCGCGTAACAGCAGTGCCTTAAAGCCGTTACCGTGCTTTTGTTAAGGCTGATTTTATATTCCGTGTCCTCGTTTTTTTCGTAGCAGTCCTTGCAGATAAACCTGCCGAGCTTCGGCAGAAAATACATCGTTTCTTTCTCGTACTCTCCGCATTCGCCGCACATCATAATATCGGGCATATATCCCGCCAGACACATTAATCTCAGTTCTACGCAGGGCTTTATAATAAACAAGCTCCGTCCCTTCTCCGATAACAGATAAAGCGCGTTTAATATAAGCCTAAGCTGTTCGTCGGATTCCTGCTCCTTGGGGCAGATTACGCCTGAAAGCTCGCAGAAATACTGAGCGAGATACATATTCTCGATACTTTTCCCGAGCCCCGAAAATATTTTGAGCGTCTTAGCGTCCGAGATAAGGTAGGTTTCCCCTCGCGTGTGAAGCGTGAATCTGGAGTAGGAGAGAAGCCCTGTCGCGGCGGCTTTGGAGCTTTTAATGTCCTTAGCGCCGTGAACAAAGGCTTTTATCACACCGCGGCTCTCGGTGAGTACGGTAACGAGTTTATCCTTCTCCCTTATATTCTGTTCCCTGATTATAAGTCCGTTTGTAATAAATTTCATCTTTGTCGTTTTCGGGGAAAATATTCTCCGTCCTGTCGTTGTGTATGCTTTTATAAATCAGATAATCGTATATGCTTCCGCTGTGCAGAAAAGAATTCCAAGCGTCCAGCTCGTTCATAGTATCACCCTGTGTTATTTTTCGCGTAACGCGTAAAAATAAAGGTGGAAAAAATATGAATTAAAAAACTGAGCTTTTTAGGAGTTATTTGCGGAAATCATTTTCGTCATAACCGAAGTTTCTCATTAACTGGATACTGTTTCGCCAATCCTCTTTAACCTTAATCCAGGTTTGCAGATATACCTTACAGCCGAAGAAATTCTCCATATCCTGACGCGAGAAAGTGGAAATTTTCTTCAGCATACTTCCGTTCTTGCCGATTAAAATACGCTTGTGGGTTTCTCTTTCGCAGTAAATCGTCGCGTCAACGTCGAGGATATCCTTGTCTTTCCTCATACGCATTTTTTCTATAACTACGGCGATACCGTGGGGGATTTCCTTATCGCAGAGCCTGAGGATTTTTTCTCTTATCATCTCGCTCGCGAGAACTCTTTCGGGCTGGTCGGTCAGCGTGTCGTCCTCAAAGAAGAAGCCGCCCTCCATGCTCTGCTTTTTGAGCTCGTCCTTCAGCTCGTCAACACCGTTGCCGTCAGCCGCGCAGACAGGTACTACAGCCTCAAAATCATAAAGCGAGCTGTAAGCTAAAATCTGCTTCATAAGAACGTCCTTTTCCTTGAGCGTATCTATTTTATTTATGGCGAGAATTACGGGCATTTCCATGCTTTTGAACTTTTCTATAAGGTTGAGCTCAGCGGGACCCGCTTCCTTGTCCGCCTCAACGACGAGCATACAGCAGTCAACGCCGTTGACGCTTTCGCTTACGGAGCGCACCATATATTTCCCGAGATTGTTTTTCGGCTTGTGCATACCGGGAGTGTCGACGAAAACAAGCTGGACGTCGTCCTCGGTAAGCACGCCCGTAATACGTGTTCTGGTTGTCTGGGGTTTGCTGGAAACTATAGCGACCTTAGCGCCGAGCATTCTGTTCAAAAGCGAGCTCTTTCCAACGTTAGGTCTGCCCACTATCGCGATAAACGCGGATTTTTTATTATTGTTATTATTCATTATTATCTCCCGATTTCAATTAGGTATAACTCAAAAAAGCCGGCGTTAAGCCGACTTTTTATCTTTAGTGATTAATTGTTTAATCCCTATCGGCCCGAGCCATATAAACACTACCGATATTATAAGCGAAAGAATAAATAAAATCAATAGCAAGGGATTATTTATAATGTTTAGCGCTATCGCCGTTATTTTTTTGATATCAAAAAATATCAGAAAGGCTACGGCTATAGCTGCCGCCGCAAGCACAAGCACCGCGGCGGCGCATACGTCCTTGATGTATTTTATATTTGTGTCGAACTCGGTCGTGACTCTGTCACAAAGTCTTTCCAACGCGGTGTTTATCAGTTCCGCCGAAATTACCGCGCCGATAATAAGCGCCACAACCGCGAACTCAGTTACGCTCAAATCGAAGAAAAAGCTGAACACAATCACATAAACTGCCGCAACTAGGTGAAAGCGCATATGTCCTTCTTCCTTAAGCGCCGAGTATATTCCTTTAAACGCGAACCCGAAGCTCTTTAATTGTTTTTTCAAGTTTTAATTACGTAGCTTGAGGAAGCGGGAAGTCCCAGCTGTTCCATAACGAGTTCTTCCTTTTCTCTCATTCTTACTTTCTCCATATTCTGAACGTGGTCATATCCGAGAAGATGAAGAACGCTGTGAGCCGTAAGGTAAGCTACCTCTCTCTGGAGAGAATGTCCGTAGGCTTTAGACTGCTCTACCGCCTTTTCCATAGAAATAACTATATCTCCCAGAATTTTAGCTCCTGTTTCCATATTGGTGTCGTATTCTCCGTTTTCGCCCATTGGGAACGAAAGTACGTCTGTCGCGGAATCGATGTTTCTGTACTGCGCGTTGAGCTCTTTAATCTCGTTGTTGTCAGTAAAAGTAACGCTGATTTCAGCGGGGCCCTGAAACTTTTCAAGTTCAAGTACGGCATGGCAGCAACGTCTTATGAGCATTCTAAGTCCAGTCGGTATCTTTACCGCTTTTTGTTTGTTGGTAATGATTACGCGGATCTTGTTCTCTGTCATTTTCTTTTCACCTCGTGTTTTTCGTATGCTTTAATAATGTCTTGAACCAGCCGATGTCTTACGACATCTTTTTCGTTAAACGTGCACTGAGCAATATCGTTTATACCCCTGAGAATTCTCAGGCAATCCTTAAGTCCGCTTTTCGCTCCGTTAGGGAGGTCAATCTGAGTGATATCTCCCGTAATAACCATTTTGCTGTTAAAGCCCAGACGGGTCAGGAACATTTTCATCTGTTCCTTTGTGGTGTTTTGAGCTTCGTCAAGAATGATGAAGCTGTCGTCAAGAGTTCTTCCCCTCATATACGCGAGCGGCGCGATTTCTATATTGCCTTTTTCGACATATTTATGGTATGTTTCCACACCTAACATATCGAACAGTGCGTCGTAAAGCGGCCTTAAATACGGGTCGACCTTACTCTGTAAATCACCCGGGAGAAATCCGAGCTTTTCTCCCGCCTCAACAGCGGGACGTGTGAGAATAATACGGTTAATCTGCTTGCTTCTGAAAGCGGTTACAGCCATCGCTACAGCGAGGTATGTTTTTCCCGTTCCCGCGGGCCCTACGCCGAAGGTTATGGTATTGTCCGAAATCGCCCTGCAATATTTTTTCTGTCCAATTGTTTTCGGCTTGATCGGTTTTCCCTTAGCGGTAATACAAATGCAGTCGTCGGCAAGCTTCTCAAAGCCCTCGGAGGTTCCGTCTTTAACTGTGGCGATACAATAGCGGACATTTTGCTCGCTCAGATTTTCACCTCGGTTTATAAAGTGCATAAGCGCTTCCAAAACCTTCCTTGTTTTAAAGACGTTTTCGTCGTCGCCGCTTATTTTCAGTTCGTCCGAGCGTACTATGATTTTTACGTTGAATTCGCGCTCAATAAGCTTGATGTTCTCGTCGAAACTGCCGAATAAAGCGACGGCGTGTTCAGTTCTTCCGATGCTAAAAGAATTATCCGTGGTACATACTCCCCTTTTTAGAAATACATAAGTATAGAGAATAATTTTGACATTATTATAGCATACTTATCCGTAAAATGAAACAGTTTAATCAAATTAATTCATAAAATCTAAAAGTTTGTGAAAAGTATGCATAAACGTGTATTTTCTTCTCCATTTGAAGTGTATTATGTACATAATAATTGACTCTTTTTGATTATTTTCCGCTTATTTTTTTGCAAATAATCAATATTTTTGTAAAAAAAGCGCTTCAACGAAGCACAGCGGTAAAGCGAAAAAACCCGAAAACTCAGATTTTTTCTGGCTTTTTTGATTTTAGTATTGACAAATAATTCACAATATATTATAATAGCTAAGCTGTAAAGAAAAACACTTGACACTAAGCGAAGGCGGAGTTAATTTTGGAAAAAAATATTGAAATTTCTCTGCTGTTTGATTTCTACGGTCAGCTCCTTAAAGAGGGACAGCAAAAGTGCGTAACGCTTTACTATAACGACGACCTTTCGCTCTCCGAGATTTCCGACCAGCTCGGGATCACGAGGCAGGGCGTTCTCGACTCGATAAAGCGCGCCGAAAAAAGACTCTACGCGTTTGAGGAAAAGCTCGGGCTTTTAGAGCGTTTCCAAAAAACCGAGCGGGGCTTATATAAAATAGAAAGCCTTGCTCAGAGCTTGAATGACCGTTACGATAAAACTACAGTACAGCAGATTATTGAAACTGCGAAATCCCTGCACGAATAGAGGTGTGCTTATGGCATTTGAAGGTTTATCCGAAAAGCTTTCAGGCGCTTTTAAGCGGCTTAGGAATAAAGGTAAGTTAAGTGAGTCCGATGTAAAGGAAGCGATGCGCGAGGTAAGACTTGCCCTGCTGGAAGCGGACGTTAACTACAAAGTCGCTAAAGAATTCACAAACAAGGTAACCGAAAGAGCGATTGGCAGCGATGTTATGGAAAGCCTGACTCCCGCTCAAATGGTTATTAAAATAGTAAACGAGGAGCTCACGGAGCTTATGGGAAGCGAAACCTCGAGGCTTGAGTTCTCCTCGCACCCGCCCACAGTTATTATGATGTGCGGTCTTCAGGGCTCGGGTAAAACCACCCACAGCGGTAAGCTCGCGCTTATGCTCAAAAAGCAGAACCACAGACCCCTGCTCGTCGCCTGTGACGTATATCGTCCCGCGGCTATCGAGCAGCTCAAGGTTGTCGGTGAAAAAGCGGGAGTGAGCGTGTTCGAAATGGGGCAGGATAAGCCCGTTAAAATCGCTAAAGAGGCGATTAAGCACGCTAAGGATTACGGTAACGACATCGTAATTCTCGATACCGCGGGCCGACTTCATATTGACGAGGAGCTTATGGACGAGCTTAAACAGCTCAAAGCGGAGGTCAACCCGCAGGAAATCCTGCTCGTTATCGACTCTATGACAGGTCAGGACGCCGTAAACGTAGCCAAAAGCTTCAACGAGCTCTTAGAGGTTTCGGGCGTTATTATTACAAAGCTCGACGGCGATACACGAGGCGGCGCGGCGCTTTCGGTTAAGAAGGTGACGGGCAAGCCGATTAAATTCGCGGGTACGGGCGAAAAGCTTGAGGATCTCGAGCAGTTCCACCCCGACCGTATGGCGAGCCGTATTCTCGGAATGGGCGA
>CADBSD010000004.1 GCA_902797225.1 uncultured Ruminococcus sp.
ACTTCACCGCCACGCATACCTGTAAACATTGAAATAAGCATAATCTCATAATATCGAACATTACCACTTTTCAATATTTCAAGCAGTTTTGACTGTTCCTCAATAGTTAAGCCTCGGACTTTAGAGGCTTTCTTTTTTGACTTAGGAAGCTTAAAGTCATTAATAGGATTTTCAACAATAATTTTTTGTTTGACAGCCTTTTTTAGCGCGTACTTTAAAAGCTGATAGATTTTGTTTATTGTTGATTGTGAATAGTAAAGCTTTTTCTTAAAAAACTCTTTAATAACAGTTTCCGAAATATCTTGTATTTGCATATCTGAAATTTCAGACATCATTTTAAGAGATTCGCATTTGCGGTCATAAGTTGCTTCCGATATTTCGTTTAGCTCTAACTGTTCATTAAGGAGCTTTTCGATAAAATCGTATAGTTTAGTGCTGTCCTTTTCAATGTATTCTCCCTTAATTGATTTATATTCAATCTCGCGGATTTTGTCAGAAACAGCCGTTTTCGTTTTTGCAGAAACGGTTTTGCGCTTGGTTTTGCCGTTCCCTAAATTGACAACAACTTCGCCTATAAAACGTTTTCTACTATCAGAATAGTAAATTGTTCCTGTGCCTTTCGGTCTGCGCCTTTTAACTTTCTGTGTTTTAGTGGTTGTCATACTATCTCCTTTCTACCACAAACACAGAGGACTTGCTTGTTAAGATTATTTTAACATGGCAAAATCCTCTATGTCAATGTGATTTTCGAGAGAATTTTGTCGCTAAGAAAAAGTTTTTAGATTCGGCGTGTTTCTGCCCATTCTATAAATGCTTGCTGTAAAACACGCATGTTTTTACCTACTCTAATAAGCGGAAAATCAGGACGGCACATTATTCGGCGAGCGGTAGGCAGGGAACAGCCGAGCGCTGTTGCTACTTGTTTTGTATTCAAAAACTTTAAATCTTGATTATCCATAATATCACCTTCTTAATCAAACATAGAATTATAAACATCTAAAGAATTATTAGGTGGAGTAGGTCTATTTATCTGTGAAAACGGATTGCTACGTTGGGTATTGCTTATAATATCATAATCTCTGGTTTTTGAATTGTATTCAGTTAAGTAAATATGGTTCATATCCATAAAAACAACGCTGGATAGTCGCCTGTTAAGTTGGTCAAAACCGTCTATACCCTCGGCAACTGTATGACGGTAAAAAACATATGGGTCATAGGGAGCTGTAATAATTATTAAATCACAGGCGAGCGGCTTATCACGGTATCGTGACGGTGCGTAAACCCCCTCGTCGAGTGAAAAGGGATTCGTGATGTGCAACAAGTCCTCATAGGTGATGTTTCCACCCCTAAGATCGTCCATAACCAAGATTCTTTCGCCCCTGTAGGATTGAAACATATCCCTTGAAGTGCCTGAAAAATATAAACTCTGCCCTTGTTTTTTGGCGTAGTATTTTGCTAAGCTTGATTTACCTGTTCCGGCTTCGCCGTAAATCCAAATGACCTTTACTGTCTTACCGTCAGCTAAAGCTTGTTTTCGCCAGTCCTCAGCCTTTTTGCGAAGCACCATAGCCTCAATGTTATCAATTTGAGATTTATAACGCCCATATTCCGAGCCGCTTAATCTCTCCTCAATATCATCTCTTGTTATGTGACCGTCTTTCAGCGCGTCAAGTAACACGCTAACGCTATTGTTCTTATGAGCCTTAACGATTTGTGCCTCGATTTTCCGCATAAGCGCGGAATAGTCATAGTTAGCGGTAACCTCGTTCTCGGAGTAAAGGTGTTTACCTTTTGCCCGAGCTTCGTTTGTAGCATGGATAAGATACGCAAAACCGTTATTAGCTGATTTATTAGTCCATTTTGCAAGTTGTTGTGGATTGTCGCCAAGCTGTTTTGCGACAGCATTAATTGAGCGAGCATTCTCAAAGGATAGCATAGCATGCAGGTGTTCTGCTTCGTTTTTATCCTTATCGTGAACTATGTAAGCATAACGCTTTGCGCCGAGGTTTTCGATACGGTGTTTCATTTCATCTAGAGTTCCGGGAAGGTGGTCTAGCTGCTGTTCGTACATCATGTTCTTACAGCGTGGTGTTTTTGACTTTGGCATTTGTACAACTCCCTTCAGCTTGCTTTTATTATATCTCATATCTTATTCGATGTAATGAAACAGAAAAAAAAGCAAGAAAAGACTGTTTTCAAGGAATTTTTTACAAATAATCATGGTTTTAAGAAAAAAAGAAGAGCAATTAATTAAAAATCAGGGAAAACGTAAACGTGCTTTGCCCCAAGATTTTCGATACGCTGATTTGTTTGTTTAAAAGAAACAAAGTAAAAACTTATAATTAACAATATATATTCCAACACTTATTTGATTGGCTTGCGACATTAGTGCCAAAAAACGTACCGATAATACTGTGCCAAAATAAGATTTGACACCATTAATATGAGTGCGCGTGACTAATAACAAGCCCTGTCACGCGCATAAACAGTAGGTTTCAGCGTGTTTGATTTTTGACACCGCCCGTAACTTTAGAGCGTTACGGGCGGTGTGTTTTGTTACTCGTTATAATACTCTGTTAAGAGCCGCCCAAGCTCTCGATAGACAGGGAACTTCATTATTGGGAAATGAACATATGAGACATCATCATGCTTGCCGTCAGTTGACGAGAACCAGCAATCGCCGGCATTGTATACCCTGTTAACCGAGAAATTTTCGAGCTTGTCTTTTGACCAGATTAACCGAGCTTCCGATAAGGTTGGTTTAAACAGTAGTTTCGTTGACATCGCATTTTTAATCATACTCGGTACTCCGGCTTCTTCTACCGAAGCTTCTGCAACAGAAATAATCATAAAACAACCCGCTGAAGCTCCCATTGTCACAATTCTTTTGACAAGATTATCGAAGGTGGCTAAACAATAATCTGAGCCTTTTTCTGCTTTTTTGGGAAAAAGTGTTCGGCAGGATACATATTCGTCAATAAAAACGAAGCTGGGACGCATTTTGGCTTCGGGTTCCCACCAATGAATAACATCACCTTTGCTTACTGAAAGGTCGTTTAAAAATTTCTGCCGTAATTTTATTATTTCGGCAAATTCTTTTAGAGCTTTTAGTATTTGCGTTGCTTCTCCGTCATCTAAAGTCATAACGTGTGGTAATTGAGATAGCTCTGCTTGCTTTGGGTCAATAATAGTAATTTTTGAGTGATGTTTATCTGCTCCTTGTAATAGAACCTGTAAAAGTATTGATATGATTGCTGTAGTTTTGCCGGAGCGAGTCTTGCCTACAGTCAGCATAGAGCCTGAGAATTCAAGGTCTATATATGTGTTGCTGTCTACAATGATTTTGGTAGGTGTCTTTTGTTTCATTTGTTTAACGTCTGTAAATATCAAAGTCCTATCGACCGTTACGTCATCAATTAAAAAATCAATATAGTTATAAGCCACGTCTGCATTTGTGATTATAACAGCGTACTTCTTGAGTTTTTTATTGAGGGCAGAGCTGATTGCAGAAGAAAGCTTCTCTAAGTCTTCAACGGTCGTAGCTACAGCTGTTATTCGTAGAAGAAACCTGCCATTTTCGAGTTGCTTGCAGCCGACAATTGGCAGGCGCTCTCCGTCTTTAAGATGAAGTGGATTGCCGTATTCATATGAATACAGAGCTCGACGAGCTCTATTAGCGATTTTTAAGTGCGTATGTCTAGAGTAATACCCACCAATAATAAAGCCTAAGATTATCAATAAAACTCCCGATAATACTGCCATAATTGGAA
>CADBSD010000005.1 GCA_902797225.1 uncultured Ruminococcus sp.
TACTAAAATAACCCGCCGTTGATGAAGGTTTAGCTATGTCTTAAACTTTTCCAAAGGCGGCTTTGGCTGTCGCGGCTCGCGACGCTTCCCGCTTTCCTCTCTAAATCTAAAGAAGGCCGGCTTTCGCCAGCCTTTTTCAGCATTATTATTCTCTGTTGTGCTTGTATTCCGCTCTTACGCCGCCAAGGCGTTTTCCTGTTCCCGCCACAACGCAGTCGAGCGGTCTGTCGGCAACGTGAACGGGCATTCCCGTTTCCTGCATAACAAGGCGGTCAAGACCTCGAAGCATAGCGCCGCCGCCTGTGAGCATAATGCCGTGGTCGATAATATCCGCGGCGAGCTCGGGCGGAGTTTTCTCGAGCGTGTCCTTAATCGCGTCTACAATTATCATCAGCGGGTCGGCGAGGGCGTCGCGGATTTCCTCCGCGGTAATCGTGATGTCCTTGGGGAGTCCCGTTTCAAGACTTCTGCCCTTTATCAGCATATCCTTCTCGTCCTGATACGGATACGCCGAGCCGATAGCTATTTTGACCTCCTCGGCGGTTCTGTCGCCGATAAGAAGATTGTATTTCTTTTTGATGTATGTCACAATCGCTTCGTCGAATTTATCGCCCGCCACTCTGACAGAGCACGCTGTAACGATATCGCCGAGCGAAATAACGGCTACCTCGGAGGTACCTCCGCCGATATCCACTACCATTGAGCCGGTCGGCTCGTCAACGGGAAGTCCCGCGCCGATAGCCGCCGCCATAGGCTCCTCAATCAACATAATATTTTTACTTCCGCTTGCCTGAACAGCTGCGCTCTCAACCGCGCGTCTTTCAACCTCGGTCACGCCCGTAGGCATACAGATAATAATTCTCGGCTTGCTGAACAGCGAGGGCTTAGCCGCCTTTCTGATAAAATGCTTAAGCATTGTTGCTGTAATATCAAAGTCGGCGATTACTCCGTCCTTTAACGGACGTACCGCTACGATTGAACCGGGGGTTCTTCCTATCATATCGCGCGCCTGCTGGCCTACGGCGAGGACTGTATCGTTGCGGATATCCACGGCTACAACCGAGGGCTCGCGCATAACGATTCCCTTACCTCTCATACATACCAGCGTATTCGCTGTACCTAAATCAATTCCTATATCCTTTGAAAATGAAAACATATTGTATCTCCTTTCGGATTAAATATCTGATTAAGTTAATTCCAATATACCTTAACTAACTTATTATAGCCTATTAATCGCTTTAAATCAACCTAAAAATGTCATTTTTTGCCCGTAGAGCCGAATCCGCCCGCTTCTCTCTCCGTTTTGTCGAGTTCGTCTACCGTTTTGAACTCAAAAACCTCCACGGGAGCTATAACCATTTGGGCAACTCTCTCATAAGGCTCTATAGTATATGGCTTTTCGCCCACGTTACAAAGGCCTACCTTTATTTCTCCGCGGTAGTCGCTGTCTATAACCCCTACCCCGTTCGACAGACAAATTCCGTGCTTCACTCCGAGCCCCGAGCGGGCGTACAGAAACGCGGCGTACCTGCTGTCGGGCAGCGCTATCGCCACTCCTGTCGGAATAAGCTTCAACTCCCCGGGGTTAATGGTGACGCTTTCGCTCAGACAGGCGTACAAATCAGCGCCCGCCGAGCCGCTTGTCGCTCTCGTCGGAAGCTTCGCGTTTTCCGAGAGCTTTTTAATACATATTTCCATACATCCTCCAAAATCCTGCAAAAACGAAAAATTCCTGCAAATATACAAAACGCTTATAAATATACAGTTTTTATATTTCTTATAACTAATTATTATATTTTCTATCGGGGAATTTTCATTTTTTCCTAAGCGGAATATTGGTTATAAAACTCCCCTTTTCCACAATCCGTGGGTCTTTTCCTTGTTTTTAAGGCAACGCCTGAGAAAATCACCTATGTTTTCCACGTTTTCCACAGAGTTTTCCACAGAAAAGCGGAAAAACGAGATGTCGAGGTTTTCGCTGTCCTCAACCTCGCTTATCTCCTCCAGCGGTAGGTTGTTGAGCACCTCTGTAGCGTTTCCGTCACAGTAGAAAATGAAAGATTTGTCCAGTCTGTCCTGCAATTTTCCTCTGCCCTTACAGTCGCGGCAGCTGATATTCGCGCTCTTGTTGGGGCAGTTTCTCGTAAGCATAACGGGCAGGTACCCGTAGCATATCACGCCGCGCGGGATTTCCGCTCCGAGCTTTCGCGCCTGACTCTGTTTAAGCTCAAAGCTGAGCTCAACGTCCTCAAAGCCCATATCCTCCGCCCATTTTAAGTCGAGCGTATTGGTAAGGTTAAGCCCGAAGCCGCCGTGTATCTTAAACCCGAGCTCTTTCGCGATATAAACCGCGGCGAGGTTATTGCACAGGACGCTTTTTATACCGAGCTCTTTTACGATTTTCAGCTTTTCTTTTATTTTATCTTCTCTTGAAAACAGCGTTCTTGGGATTTCGACCGCAAGCTTAAAGCCGTTTTCAATCAGTTTTTTTATATCCTCGCTCTCGCTTAAAAGCGGAACAAAGCACAAGTCAAATTCCTTAAACCCCGAGCCGATTTTCGCGGAGGGAAAGCGGGCGTACCTCAGCTTTTTTCCCGCCTTATGGGGGGTGAAGTTCGGGATTTGTACTTCGTTTATTTTATATTTTACCTTTTTAGCGCGTTTTTCGCTCAGCGTATCGAGCGCTTCACGCCTTAATTTATTCAGAGCTGACATCGGAACCGAAACATTTTCGCCGATATTTATTTTCAGCTCACTTATATTATAGGGCGTACCGCCTGTTTTTATCAGCTGTCGGCGGGCTTTTTCTTCGCTGAGAGGAACATTTTGAGCGGTTTCACACTCATTTTCGCTCTTGACTTCGAGCTCAAAAGCTCCGTCGGATATTTTAAGCCTTGCTCTTTCCCCGACCTTTGCCGAAAACTCGCCTTTGAGCCTTACGCTCTGTCTTTCGTCCTTATAGCCGTTTTGAATTTCGGAAAACAGCTTCGACGTCGCTGAAACAACGTCGTCTTTACGTCTGTAGCCGAACATTTCATAACCGCGTTTTCCCGTATAATAGCCGTCGGTAAAGCCCGTACGCGAGAACACGCTCTCAAGTCTGACCTTTGTTTTTTCGTCCACGACGCCGTTTTCCCTCGCTTCAAAGCAAGCCTTTGTCGCGGCGGCGACATATTCGGGACGCTTGAGCCTGCCCTCGATTTTTGCCGAGGTAACTCCGATATCTTCCATATCCCTGATATAATCGATTACGCTGTTGTCCTTCAGGCTCAGGGCGTATTTACTTTTTCCGACTGAAAACGGCAGTCTGCAGGTTTGGGCGCATCTTCCGCGGTTACCGCTTCGAGAGCCGATTACCGCCGAAAAATAGCATTGTCCCGAAACGCTCATACACAGCGCTCCGTGCACGAACACCTCGAGCTCAACAGGACAGCTTTCGGCTATTTCCTTTATCTCCTCACGGCTGAGCTCCCTCGAGAGCACAACCCTTTTAAAGCCCTGTTCATACAGAAGCTTCGCTCCGCTCGGGGAATGGACGCTCATCTGGGTTGAGGCGTGGAGCTTAAGCCCGGGCGCGATTTTTTTCGCGATTGAGGCGACGCCCATATTCTGTACGATAAGCGCGTCAACGCCCGCCTCGGCGCAGGTTTTAATCAGCGTTTTCGCTTTTTCAAGCTCGCTGTCGAACACCACGGTATTCACGGTAACATAAACGAGCACATTTCTTATATGGCAGTACTCAACCGCTTTTTTCATCTCGGTATCATCGAAATTCTCCGCTCCCGCTCTCGCGGAAAGCTCCTTAGCGCCGAGATACACCGCGTCAGCTCCGCTCCTTACGGCGGCGACTACTGACTCAAAGCTTCCGCACGGCGAAAGTATCTCAATCCTTTTCATTATCAAACAACGAATACTGTCTTATAGGCTTATAGCCCTTGTTCTTCTTTTTCTTTTTTCTGCCTATAGGCTTTTCGGGCTTGTCCTGCACTGCTTCCTCGGATTCCTCCTGAGTATTTTCGTCCGCTTTTTCTTCGGATACGGGCACTTCTTTAGCCTCGGTCTGCAAATCCTTAATGGAAAGCTGTTTTAGACGTTCTTTCAGAGCGGCTATTTCCTCGTCCTTTTTCTGAACGATTTCACTAAGCTCTTTTATCTGCTTAGACTGTTTATCCGCCTGCGCGATAAGGGGCTGAGCCTTGTCGGACAGGCTCTTATTACGAAGCTTCTCCTTTTCCTTGTCGTCGGCGTAATCAAGCGCGCACAAAAGCGCCGCCGAGCGTCTGTCGAGCGACGGATTTTCCGCTATAATATTGCTTATAGCCGAGCTTACGTCCTCCGCGAGCTTCTTTACATATTCCTCCTTATCGTCGCTTAAAAGAATAAACCTCTTTCCCGCGACAAATACGGTATGCTTATTCATAATACTTCCTCCCGTTTTTACCTTTTTATCCATAGTAATTATAGTATAAACCGCTTTAAGAAAAAAGATATGTAAATACAATGTAAATTCAAAAAACACCTTTGTAACCCGCCCGCGAGCCCCGCGAGCCCCGCGAGCCGCGGGAGCCGAAGCCGCCTTTGGAAAAGTTTACTGTTCAGGAAAGGTTCATCAACGGCGGGGTTTACGTTTGGGGGTTGCTTTCTGCCCGACCTTCGCTTCCTGCTTCCTTCTTCTCGCTTCCTGCTCTCAAATAATACAAGGGAAAAGGGCTAAGGGCACAGGGCAAAGGGTAGGTCGGGAAGAAAAGTTTATATAAGAATAACCTTCAATTCCCGACCGAATTTGTATGCTCCGCAAGCGGAGCTTGCATATAAATACTGTCGGGACACCGAGTTTTCTCATTAATTCGAGCTGTCTGCTCGACCTTCGCTTCCCGCTTCCCGCTTCCTGCTTCCCGCTCGTAAATACAAGGGCTAAGGGCTAAGGGCACAGGGCAAAGGGAATGTCGAGAAGAAAAGTTTATATAAGAATAACCTTCAATTCCCGACCGAATTAATATGCTCCGCAAGCGAAGCTTGCATATAAATATTGTCGGGACACCGTTGTATTTTTCAAACCCGAGCTATCTGCTCGACATACGCTTACCACTTATCACTTACCACTTACCACTCGTAAAGAAAAGACACCGATGTTTATCCTAAGTCCGCGCTATCCGGAAGCCGCTTCCTGCTTCCCGCTTCCCGCTCATAAAAAATGCGCCGCTGTCATAACGACAACGGCGGGTAATTTTAGCAGCCAAAGATTTATCGGCTCTTAATTAATATATTTTAATTTTAAAATCCGCGGTAACTACTGTGGATTTGCACCCTAAGTAAGCGGGAACTTTAAATTTTAATTTAAGCTTATAATTTCCCTTCTTATACGTTCCTTTCTTAAAGGTGATCGTACCCTTAACCACATTAATAACTTTTATCCTGTTTCTTAAAAGCTTGCTTGTACCTTTCTTTACAACGCTTGCTTTTATTTCTCCAGGTCTGCAATTATCCGCGTCAAAAGCTCGAATAGTACAATTTTTCTTTTTAAGCGACTTCGCTTTTATTTTTTTACCTGCTTTTTTATGTATCTTAACAGGGTTTTCCTTAACGTAATCAACCGCTTCGCCTGTTTCAATATCCTGAAACTTTAAGCCTTCCTTTTTCGCGTACTTCTGAGCGGTAGAATCCTTATACCCTATAACCGTAAAGCTCTTGGCGTCTGTATAGAACGCAGCTTCTTCTATTTCCTCCACACTCTTCGGAATTACAACGCTTGTAAGCTTTTTACAGTCAACAAAAGCTCCCCACTCTATTCTTTTAACATTATTTCCGAGAGTTACTTTTGTAAGGTTCTTACAGTCCTTAAACGCGTACCTTTTAATATCTTCAAGACTGTCGGGAAGATTAATCTCGGTAAGATTTACACATCCTTTAAAGGCTCCCCCATCTATTATTTTAATACCCTCGCCAAATTTTACGCTTTTAAGGTTTTCGCATTTACTGAACGCGTTCCCGCTTATCATCTCAACGCTGTCGGGGATTACAACACTTTCAAGCGAAGAAAGATTATTAAACGCTTTTTCCGTAATAAGTTTTGTGCCGTCCTTTATTACGTAATCCTTGGGAGTGTTTTTGTTCGCGATAACAAGACAGTTTAAAATATATAAAACACCGTCTGTCCAATTATCGGGATTGTTATATATAGGCGTATTTATAAAGGAAGTATCGA
>CADBSD010000006.1 GCA_902797225.1 uncultured Ruminococcus sp.
ATTATAAGATGTATTATATAAGAAAAATATTAAAAACACAAGTAAAAATCAACAAAAATTATATTGCTAAGAGCTTGTTTATGTGGTATATTAATCATATAAGTAAAAGGAGGGCTACCTATGAAGAAGATTATTTCAATATTATTGGTTTTGTTAATAACAACGTCGTGCTGTTGTATGTCTGTATCCGCGCTTACGCCCGATAAGGTGGGGGAGCTTAAGCTTCCGTTTGAGCTTAAGCCCGCTAAGAATGTCGCTATGAGCAAGGTGAGCGACGATTCTATGACTGACGTACAGTTTAACTACAGTATGGATTCCGATATGATAAAGTTTATGCAGGATTGCGAGGATCCCGAGTATAAGGACGCGTTATTTCGGGAGCTTGGTATCAGCGATTTATGGATCGACGCTCAGATAGACTGGGCGCTTGATGACCCGAACGACTGGCATCATAACGAATTCTGGGATGATAACGAGGGTACGCGTTATTTCGGGCTCGGATACGATAAAAACGGCCATATGAGATTATGTGAATGGGACGTTAAAGGCGTTCTTCTTTACCCGCAGTCGACGAATGACTGCTGGATCACGCGCTACGCGGGAAATCCCGAGGATAAAAGCGATACACGCTGGTACGGCGAGGATTTTGAGGACGGAACTCATTGTATCGGTATGAAGGACGTGCTTAAGGACGGTCAGTATACTATCGTTAAAGACGACAAAAACGAATCGCATATTGAAATCGACTATAAGGCGCACACCCTCTACGCCCGTATGCGTTATTATGTAACTGTAAGATTTGATGAGGCTGACGAAAACGGCTCGAGTGAACGCTATCTTTTCTCGGATTGGTCTGATGTCGCTTCTTACGGCAAGGACGCAAAGCAGTGGAAGCCTTATACCGCGGAAACGCTTGAGGCTCCCGATATTTCTGATTTATATGTTACGGACGAGATTTTTAACGACTATCCCGTAGTAGGCTATAAGCTGAGTGTTTCCGACGAGCTTTTAAAGGGTATAACAGAAGTGACCGCGCGCGGCGGCGGTATGAGTATTATTACAGAGGCGCGCGTTAAGGGCAATACCGACTGGAAAGAGCTGCAGGGCGATTTTGTTGTTAAGGACGGTATCCTTACATCGGATATTCTCGCGCTTAACGGAGGCGGAAAACCGCTTTATAAGGATACGGAAATTGAGTTTAGAGCGAAATATTTCTGTTCAGAACGATTAGAGTATAACGGAGATATTATCGCCGAGTTTTTCTCGCAGTATTCAAGAGTTTTAACGGTAAAGCTTGATAAGGATTATAAAGCTTCGCCGCAGGTTGCTCCCGACGACAAAGCCCCTTACGAGGTTGAGCCCTCTAAGGATATGAGCGCGGGCGCAAGCGCCGAGTCTGTAGATAAGTTTATTACCGATAAGCTAAATAATGATAAGGACGCTAAAGGCACGACCTTCGGTTTGCTCTCGGCAAAACAGAAAAAGGTCGGCAAAACCTCGATAACGATTAACTGGAACAAGCTTAAAGGCGCAAAATACTATATGGTTTA
This sequence comes from uncultured Ruminococcus sp., assembly GCA_902797225.1. GTDB lineage: Bacteria > Bacillota > Clostridia > Oscillospirales > Acutalibacteraceae > Ruminococcoides. Next base: position 1,551 of record CADBSD010000006.1, read on the forward strand.
CGGCAATAAGTGCGGTTACTCAAACGGCGTTTTCAATCAGTACGTTTTACTTTCCACCACAACGAAAACAAGTATGAAATTCAGTAAGATACTTAAAAACAGTATCCGGAAGGGCACTTACTATAAATTTATGGTTGTGGCTGTTGACGGCAACAACAAGGTGAAAGCCTCGTCAAAGACGGTTCATATCGCTACATTGGGCGGAAAATACACTAATCCCAAAAAGGTAAATGTAAATAAAAAGATTAAAAAGAATAAGATTACTCTTAAAAAGGGTAAGAAAATAGCGCTTAAAGCAAAGGCGGTTAAGGCTAATAAAAAACTCAAGGTCGATAACCACCGTACGATGAAGTACGAGAGCTCAAACAAGAAAATCGCTTCAGTCAGCCCGTCGGGCAAAATCACAGCCAAGAAAAAGGGCAAATGCTTCATTTACGCGTACGCGCTAAACGGAATTTACAGCAAAATAAAGGTAACTGTTAAGTAATATAAACAGTGTGTTTTAATACGGGAGAGAGTTTGTGTTCTCTCCCGTATTTTTGTGCTTTATATTACTTGACGTTTACAGTTAAAATATGGTATACTAACGATTGATAATGCGAAAATAGGGGCATTTTTATTTTAATGCCGTGAAAGGACTATGATATATGATTATGGAGAACATTTACCGCACCGTAAACTGCGGTCAGTTGAGAGAAGAAAATATCGGTCAGGAAGTAAGAGTAGCGGGCTGGGTTGAGAATATCCGAGACCACGGCGGCGTTATGTTCCTCGACATCAGAGATGAATACGGCGTGCTTCAGGTTGTAGTTCATAATGACGAGCTTTTGAAGAACATAAACCGCGAGTGTACCGTAACGCTCAGCGGTAAGGTTGTTAAGCGCGACGAGGACACTATAAACCCGAAAATCGCTACAGGTTACGTAGAGGTTCATACCGAGGATATAAAGGTGCTCGGTAAATGTAAAAACGAGCTTCCGTTTGAGGTTGCCACCTCCAAAAACACGAACGAGGACGTAAGACTCCGCTATCGTTTCTTAGACCTTCGTAATCCCAAGGTCCATAACAATATGCTTTTGCGCTCAAACGTAATCAGCTTTATGAGAGAGAAGATGAACAGCCTCGGCTTTACCGAGATAAATACGCCTATTCTTTCCGCTTCCTCACCCGAGGGCGCGAGAGATTATCTTATTCCCAGCCGTAAGCACAAGGGTAAGTTCTACGCGCTTCCGCAGGCGCCGCAGATTTTCAAACAGCTTTTAATGGTTTCGGGTTTTGATAAATACTTCCAGGTCGCTCCCTGCTTCCGCGACGAGGACGCGAGAGCCGACAGAAGTCCCGGAGAGTTCTATCAGCTCGACTTTGAAATGGCGTTCGCCACTCAGGAGGACGTATTCAAGGTAGCTGAGGAAGTTTTATACGATACGTTTAAAAAGTTTACCGACAAAGAGGTGAGCCCCGCTCCGTTTAAGCGTATTCCCTTTGAGGAGGCTATGCTCAAATACGGTACGGATAAACCCGATTTAAGAAACCCGCTTGAAATAAAGGAAATCAGCGATATGTTCGTTGAAACCGATTTCGCGCCGTTTAGGAAAAAATGCGTGCGTTCGATCAACGTTCCGAACGCTGCCGCTCAGAGTAAAAAGTGGTTCAAGCGTATGGAGGAGTTCGCGCTTTCTATCGGTATGAAAGGTCTCGGATATGTTAAGGTCAGAGATGATCTTACCTTCGACGGCCCGATTGATAAATTCCTTAAAGAGGGCGACAGAGAAGAGCTTATTAAGCGCAACAATTCAAAGGCGGGCGACGTGATTTACTTTATCGCCGACAGCTGCGCTCAGGCTCCGCTTCTCGCTGGACAGATAAGAACTGAGGTCGCGAATAGACTTGACCTTATTGATAAGAGCCGTTTTGAGCTCTGCTTTATAGTCGATTTCCCGATGTACGAGATTGACGAGGACGGTAAAACAATATTTACGCACAACCCGTTCTCGATGCCCCAGGGCGGAATGGACGCTCTGCTCAATAAGAAGCCTACCGAAGTTTTAGCTTACCAGTACGATATCGTATGTAACGGAGTCGAGCTTTCTTCGGGAGCTGTCCGTAACCACGACCTCGACATTATGATTAAAGCCTTTGAAATCGCGGGCTACAGCGAGGAACAGCTTAAGGATAAGTTCAAGGCGCTCTACACTGCCTTCCAGTACGGCGCTCCGCCTCACGCAGGTATGGCGCCGGGTATCGACCGACTTATTATGCTGTTAACAGATGAGGAAAATATCCGCGAGGTTATACCCTTCCCGATGAACTCCAACGCTCAGGACGTACTCTTAGGAGCGCCCAACGAGGTAAGTGAAACTCAGCTCAGAGAGGTTCATGTCAAGCTTCGATAAGCTCCGCTTATCGAAGCAGTGATAAATGTGGTAAGATAGTGGCGGATTATTTCAAAAAATGTATACAAAGGATAGATAACCAATGGTAACTAAACAAGACGTAGAAAACATAGCTATACTTTCAAAACTATTTGTCGCCGAGGAGGAGTTGGACGATTTAACCCGCCAGATGCAGGAAATCGTTGAATTCGCCGACGCTATTAATAATGCTCCCGACTCTGGCGAGGAGTTTGATAATATCAACAATCTTTCAAATGTTTTCCGCGAGGACGTTGTTGTCGAGTCGCTTCCGAGCGAGGAGATTTTAAAGAACGCTCCCGAACAGGCGGAGGATCATTTCCTTGTAAGAAATCATAACTGAGGAGGTAAGTATGTCTGAGATAAAAAAGATACACGATATGCTTGCTTCAAAGCAGATTTCGTGTAAGGAATTGACAGAAAAATATTTAAGCGCTATCGAAAGCGACAACGCCGAGCTCAACGCTTACGTTAACGTCACTCCCGATGAGGCGCTTAAGCAGGCTGAGAAGGTCGACAGGAGAATCGCCGACGGCGAGGAAATCGGACTGTTAGAGGGTGTTCCGATGACCTTGAAGGACAACCTTTCCACAAAGGATATTGAAACAACCTGCTGTTCCAAGATTTTAACAGGCTATAAGCCGATTTATAACGCTACCGTATGGGAAAAGCTTCAAAGCGAAGGAGCTGTTATGCTCGGTAAGACCAATATGGACGAGTTCGCTATGGGCTCCTCCTGCGAAACCTCGTATTTTGGCGGAGCGACTAACCCGTTTAATACAAAATACTGCGCGGGCGGTTCCTCGGGCGGAGTAGCGAGCGCTGTAGGCGCGAACATAGCTCCCTACGGATTAGGCTCGGATACGGGCGGTTCTATCCGTCAGCCTGCTTCGTTCTGCGGAATCGTAGGCTTAAAGCCGACTTACGGCGCTGTGTCGCGTTACGGCTTAATCGCTTACGCGTCGAGTCTTGACCAGATCGGCCCTATCACAAAAACGGTAGAGGACGCGTCCATTGTTTTCGACGCTATTTCCGACTACGATCCCAAGGACAGCACCTGTCAGGGACGTAAAGGAGCCAAGACCTTCGATACGGTTAACAACGATATCAAGGGTATGAAAATCGGTATCGCGCGCGAATATCTCGAGGGTGTAAGAGACGACGTAAAAGAAGCTGTCCTAAACGCCGTTAAAATCTACGAGAGCTTAGGCGCTGAGGTTGTGTATTTCGATATGCCCGCGCTCAAATTCGCCTTACCCGTTTACTATATTATCGCCTGTGCCGAGGCGTCCTCAAACCTCGGACGTTACGACGGTATCCGTTACGGCTATAAGGCGGAGCACTACAACGGTACTCACGATATGATGTGCCGTACGCGAAGCGAGGGCTTCGGCGCTGAGGTCAAGAGAAGAATCCTTCTCGGTACTTATGTGCTTTCCGCGGGTTATTACGACGCTTATTATAAAAAGGCTCAGAACCTGAGAGGAACTATCGTAAAGGCGTTTGATGAGGCGTTTACAAAATGCGACTTTATCTTAGCGCCCACGGTTCCTATGACGGCGTTTGAAATGGGACACGCCGTTTCAGACCCGATTGAAACATATTTAACCGATATCTGCACCGTTCCCGTAAATATCGCGGGACTTCCCGCCGTTTCCGTTCCCTGCGGCTTTAACGCTAACGGAATGCCTATCGGTATGCAGCTTATCGGCAACAAATTCAGCGAGGCGACTATTCTCAACGCCGCGAACGCGTACGAGAAAGCCGCTCCCGAAAAGTTTAAAGAAACAAAGTGGGGTGTAAAACTGTGAAATACGAATTAGTAGGCGGTTTCGAAACCCACGTTGAATTATCTACGAAAACAAAGATTTTCTGCTCTTGTACAACTAAGTTCGGCGGCGAGCCCAACACTCACTGCTGTCCCGTATGTATCGGACTTCCGGGTACGCTTCCGAAGCTCAACCGCCAGGTCGTAAGATACGCTATTATGGCGGGACTCGCCACAAACTGCGAAATCGCCGAAGTGGCCAAAATGGACAGAAAGAACTATTGCTATCCCGACCTTCCTAAGGCGTACCAGATTTCCGAGTACGATAAGCCCCTGTGCGAGCACGGATATATTGAGCTTTCAAACGGAAGAAAAATCCGTATTCTCAGAATTCATATCGAGGAGGACGCGGGTAAGCTTGTGCACGCTCACGGCGACACATATGTAGACTACAACCGAGGCGGAGTTCCGCTTATCGAGATTGTAACAGAGCCCGATTTCCGTAGTCCCGACGAGGCGAGAGAATATGTCGAAAAGCTCCAGCAGATTATGAGAGCGATAGGCGTTTCCGACTGTCGTATGCAGGAGGGCTCAATGCGCTGCGACGTAAACATCTCAGTCCGTCCCGAGGGCAGCGATAAGCTGGGCACGCGTACCGAGATTAAAAATATGAACTCCATAAACAATATAGTAAAGGCTATGGAGTACGAGTATGAGCGTCAGATTGACGTTATAGAAAGCGGCTCAAAGGTAATACAGGAAACACTGCGTTACGACGACGCCACAAATACAACCTCATCGATGAGAGGTAAAGAGGACGCTAACGACTACCGTTATTTCCGCGATCCCGACCTTGTTACGATCCTCACGAGCAGGGAAGAGGTTGAGGAAATCAGAAAGACCTTGCCCGAGCTTCCCGAGGCGAAGAAAAAGAGATATATCGAGGACTTTGATATTCCCGAGAAGGACGCTTCTCTGCTTACGAAATACCGCAAGGTAAGCGAGTATTTCGACGAGGCGATAGAAGGTCTTAAAAATCCGAAAACGGTATCGAACTTTATTATCGGCTCAATTTTCAGACGTGTTGAAACCGAAAAGGACAAAGAGGCGTTCGACGTTTCGGTATCTCCGAAGCACTTAAAGGAGCTTGTAAAGCTTATTGAGGACAAGAAGATACAGAATAACCTAGCTAAGAAAACTCTTGAGAAAATGCTCGATACAGGCAAGCCCTGTACGGAGTTTATCGACGAGAGCGACCTCGGCGGAGTTGACGACTCGGCTCTTGAGCAGATGTGTAAGAACGCTATAGAGGGAAATCCCAACGCCGTCGCGGATTATAAGGGCGGTAAGGAAAAAGCGCTTATGTCGCTGCTTGGAAACGTAATGAAGCAGAGCAGAGGTAAAGCCGACGCTCAGGCGGTCAGAGCCAAGCTTATAGAAATGATAAAGTAAAAGATAAAACGCAAGCTGCGCTATCCGCGTAACTTGCGTTTGATTTTTTGTAAAATGTTATCCACCTTTTTGGAAGTGGTGTTTATTTCGTCCGCTATTTCCTTGTAGGAGTAGCCCTCGGCGTACATATTGAAAACCTTTTTTTCCTCGTAGCTGAGCATTGAGTCGAGGTGCTTGATAAAGGTTTTGAGGTATTCTCTCTCGAGTACATAGTCCTCTATATTCTGCGTATCGTCGCTTTTCTCGCCGAGCGAGTCGATCGATACAATCTGTGATTTAGGGACAGCGCTCTTAGCAAGACTCTTTTTAGCGATATCGTTAAAACGGTTTTTCGCGCATTTTGAGGCGTAGTTCTTAAACGACGCGCCCGATTTTTCGTCGTAGGTTTTTGTCGCGATAAGAAAAGCCAAAAGCCCTTCCTGCACCATATCCTGAGTTTCGTAGCCGTCTATATTGTATTTTGAGGCTATCGAGTACAACAGCTTGATATATCGGATTGTAATTTCCTCAAAAGCCTTTTCGTCGCCTTTTTTGGTCAGCGCGGCGAGAACTGTGTCGTCCAGCGCGCCGTAGTTGTTGCCTGACAGATAAAACACCGCCTTTACTCTTTATTATATCCGCTCAAATAAACGCCGTATTCGCGTGAGCGGATTCTTTGGTAAGAATTATATACAGTAATTTTAACCCAAAAAATATTTTCTGTCAAATTTAAAAAAACACTTGATAAAACATTCGTTCATATGGTATACTTTGTTTATACAACAGGCAAGGGGGCAGAGCTATGGTAGTAAAGTGTAACAGCTTCGGATTGTTCGGTATAGACGGCTACCGCGTCGAGGTAGAGGTGTCGATTTCCAACGGTCAGTCGGTGTTCGATATGGTCGGACTTCCAGATACGGCTGTTAAAGAAAGTAAGGACAGAGTAAGAAACGCCTTTAAAAACACAGGCTTTCAGTTTCCTATTACCAGAATTACCGTAAATCTCGCTCCCGCGGACTACAAAAAGGAAGGCCCGATTTACGACTTTCCGATTTATGTCGCGCTGCTTAAAGCTACGGGAAATCTGCATGCGGATTTGTCAGGCTGCGCGTTCTTAGGCGAACTGAGCCTTTCGGGAGAGCTGAGAGCGATTAACGGCGTTCTGCCTATGACGATAAAGGCTAAGGAATGCGGTATAAAAAAGCTGTTTGTCCCCGCCGATAACGCCGCCGAGGGCGCTGTTGTCGAAGGTGTCGACGTATATCCCGTAGAGAATGTTTACGATTTGGTTCAGTATTTCAAAGGAATAAAAGAGCTGAAACCCGCCCTGCCGCTTCCTGAAAATCAGCTTGAAAACGCGGAAATCCCCGATTTCGCCCAGGTCAAAGGTCAGTACGAGGTAAAGCGCGCGCTTGAAATCGCCGCGGCGGGAGGGCATAACGTATTGCTCATAGGTCCTCCGGGTTCGGGAAAAAGTATGCTCGCCAAGCGTATGCCGGGAATACTTCCCAATATGACGTTTGACGAAACGATAGAAACCACAAAGGTACATTCCATAGCGGGAACGCTGCCCAAAGGCTCTCCGCTTATAAGGACAAGACCTTTCAGAGCGCCGCACCATACAGTTTCACCGGTCGCGCTCAGCGGAGGCGGAGCTTCGGTCAAGCCGGGAGAAATCTCACTCGCCAATAACGGCGTGCTGTTTCTGGACGAACTCCCCGAGTTCGGCAGAAAGACAATGGAGGTTTTACGCCAGCCCTTGGAGGACGGCGTTGTAACCGTATCGAGAGCCAGCGGAAAATATACTTATCCCTGCAGCTTTATGCTTATCGCGGCTATGAATCCCTGCCCGTGCGGATATTTTAACCACCCGACAAGGAAATGCTCCTGCAGTCCGAACGCGATACGCAGGTACTTAAACCGCGTTTCGGGCCCGCTTATAGACAGATTTGATATCCATATAGAGGTTCCGCCCGTGGATTATGAGGAGCTTTCGGGAAAAGCCTGTGAGGAGAGCTCCAAAAGCATAAAACAGCGCGTAGATAAAGCCAGAAAAATTCAGACGGAAAGATACAAAAACTCAAAAACAACCTGCAACGCCAGAATTTCCGACAAGGATTTTCAGCGTTACTGCGTGATTACCGACGAGGCTTCGAAGCTCTTGAAATCCGCTTTTGATACTATGGGACTGTCCGCGAGAGCTTACAACCGTATTCTAAAGGTCGCGCGAACCATAGCCGATCTGGACGAAAGCGAAAAGATAGAGTTAAATCACGTTGCCGAGGCGGTTCAGTACAGAAGCCTCGACAGAAAATACTGGAATACTGACGTGACATAAATACAAAAAAGGAATGGTTAAACGCCATTCCTTTCTCTTATGTAATTGTCCACATCATTTTTATCGATGCCGAGGCTTACCGAAAGCTCGCCCCAGAGGATATCCTCGGCTCTGTTTAAGAACCTTTCCTCGACCGTTCCCAGCCTTTTGCCTTTTTGGAGAAGGCTGTTTTTCTTTGTTTCGATTGTTTTGATTACTCGTACCAAATCCTCACACTCGTAGCTTTTGATAATGCTCTGGTAGTGCTCGGACAAAAGTCTTACGTTCATGTTCGGAAAAGTTTCGGCGGGTATCTCGGGGATTCTCTCGATAAGCTTCTCGGCCTCGTTTTTTGAGATAACGCTTCTCATTCTGACGGGGGAGTCCGTCGGAGCGTAAATTGTTCCGTTGTGATAAAGAGGAGTGAGGTAATAGTAGAGCTTGTCGTTTTTAAGCCCTTTTATATTCATTTTTTCTATTCTTTCAACCTTACAAACACCCTCGCCGCCGTATATGATGATATCGCCGACTGAATACATAGTTAACCCCCTCCTTCAAGTTCCTTTGTTTGTGTGTATTCTATCACAATTTTTCAAATAATGTAAGTGAAAAAAACAAAAAAATTGAAAAAGGGGATTATGAACAGTTTTTTTAAAAAGTTTTGTTGAAAACTAATAGTTTTTTGTACTGTTTATGCCGTTTTAGCGGTTTTTTGAAGCTCGTAGGTAATGTCGCTTGAGCTAGCTACGTCGGGGGAATGTGTAACGATAATTACACACTTTCCCTCGTTCGCGAGCATTCGGAAAATTCCGATGATTTCGTCCTGTGTTTCGCCGTCAAGATTGCCTGTCGGTTCGTCGGCGAGAATGATATCGGGGTCGTAGGACAGAGCTCTCGCGATAGCTACTCTCTGCTGTTGACCGCCCGAAAGCTTCAGCACTCTGCGCTTCGCTTCGTCTGAGCTCAGCCCTACCTTATATAGCAGCTCCAAGGCGATTTCCTTTTTAGGTCTGTCAAACTTTTTGCCCGAAATATCCATAGATAAAACTACGTTTTCAAGCGCGGTGAGGTGGGTGAGTAGGTTGAAGCTCTGGAAAATAACGCCCACATATTTGCTTCTGAATTTGTATCTGTCTATTTTTGTGATGTCCTTTTCGTTCAGAAAAATCTTACCGCCTGTTGGTTTAGCGAGGCTTGAGAGCACCGAGAGCAAGGTCGTTTTTCCGGCGCCTGATTTTCCGACTATCGTGTATATTTTACCCGCTTCGAACTCCATATTAAGGTTGTCGAGCACTTTTGTTTTGCTTCTGTCGTAGTGATAGGAAATGTTATCTAATGTAAGAATACTCATTGTTTTACCTCCTTTTTAAGCGTTACGAACGGTTTGAAAGAATTTTCAGCGGTTCGTACCTCATTATACTGATAAGCGCCGCAAGACTGGCGAGGATTGTGAGGAATAAGCCCACAAGCACAAGCTCTATAATAACCGCGAGATTTGTGGCGGAATTAACGTTGTCTACGTAATTCTGAGCCTTTGACTGTGTGAACATATCTCCCATAGGTTCGCCATTTGGCATATCGGGTTTGTCGTCGTTTTTAAAGCCGAAGTTTTCTCTCGCGTTATCGCTCGAGGACTGGGAGCTCTGAATCTGGTTTTGAAGCAGTGTATTCGTAACGGGAACTGATACCGCCGCGCCGACGCTTGTGCCTATAATCAACGCTATGAACGTTACGATAAATATCTCGCTTACGAACTGCAGCGCTACCTTCGCTTTCTTCATACCTATAGCCGTCAGAACTCCGACCTCGTATTTGCGTTCCCTCAGATTGAAAATGTTCAGTGTTATCAGTATTATTCCGCCGACCGCGAGTACGATAAGAAAGAACCACACAGCGGTCTGACTCAGAGTCTTAAGCGGCGTAAGGCTGTTTTCGTATTGCTGTAAATCGCTTGAGCTTACCTTGTAATCCTTGGAAAGACCGAGCTTGTAAACCTGCTTTTCAAAGGAATTGTAGTTGTCTACTGTTTTGAACGTGTAGGTGAAAGCGAGGTTTTCCGTAAGCTTTGCCGAGGTTTTGTTGCCGTCGGAGTCGGTGGTTTTGTTGTTCGCTTTAGCGGATTTCGAGATGATTTTCGAGGAAGCGTTGTAATTCATATATATGTTATTCGCGGGGTCGTTCATTCTGAAACGGTTATCTTCCTCGGACGAGGACTGCGAATTTTTATAAATTCCGACTATTTTGAGCTTGTAGGTTTCGCTTTCGTATTTCGGGTTGGAAAGCTTAATGGTGTCGCCGACCTTGAGGTTGTTGTAGGTCGCTAGCTCGCTGCTTATAATACATTCGAGCGCGTCGCTGGTTTCGTCAAACATTTTACCCTTTGTGATTTTATAGCTTCCGTCGTCACCGAACATAGACAGCATAGCCTTGTAGGATGAGTAGCCGGTTATCGAGAAGTCGCCGCGGTTGACCTGGAACGGCTGGCGGTCGTCCGACTGCTGACCGCTGTTGCCGAAGGCGGGCGGCTGCGTCATATTGTCGTTAGAGTTTTTTGACTCGGAGGAGCTTTTTGAACTCGAGCTGTCATCCTCTGAAGTGCCGTAGGGGAGGATTTTACCCGTAGCGTTTAAGGATACCGCGCCCGAGTAATAGTAGCTGTCGCCTGATTTAAGCGCTTTTGTGTACTTTTTGTATTCAGAAAGCGAAAGCGATGAGCCCTGCAGCTTTTCAAAATCGAATTTACTTTTGTCGCTTGAGCTTGAGGAGCTTTTTTTCATTTTATCCATAGCCTTCTGACGGTCGTAGCTTATAGTGCCCGTTACCTGCAAATTGCTCAGCGTGTCCTCCTTAGCCGCCTCGGCAGCCTCTCTTATCGAGAGCGACACACAAGCGGAAATCGAAATGATAAGCACGATTATCCCGATAAGGATATTTCTCAGCTTGTTTCTTGTTATGCTTTTTATTGCGTTTTTAAAGATATACATATTACGCGCCTCCTTGTTATGGTATAATTTTAAGCGGGTAATTTGAACGTAAAAAATTGAAACTATGACGATATTGTGAATTTTATTTGAAGATTTTTGAAATCACGCACTTTAATTACCGTTTGAGGTGTAACTATTAATGAAAGGGGGAGACGAGTTGAGTAAAAACGGTACCGATACTCTTATTTCTAATGAAGAAAAAAGAAAACTGATAGAAGCTATTATACGCAAGTATTCGGATTTTATATTTCGGTTGGCTTATCAGAATCTTCATAACCGCTTTGACGCGGAGGATATTCTGCAGGAAGTCAGCGTAACGCTTGTGACCGCGAACGCTCCTTTGAACGACGAGGAGCATCTTAAAAGCTGGCTCGTAACGGTTACGCTCAATAAATGCAGAAATCTTAAACGCGCTAAAAAGCGGAGAGAATATATTCCACTCGACGAATGTCTTGCCCTCGAGGCTCCGAAGGCGAATGAAATAATGGAGGAGCTGTGGCAATTGCCCGAAAAATACAGGAATACTGTTTATCTTTATTATTACGAATCCTTTAAAATATCCGAGATAGCCGAAATGCTCGGCAAAAGCCCCAATACGGTAAGCTCTTGGCTGAGACGCGCGCGCAAGGCTCTCGGAATCATCATAGAACAGGAGGAAAACGGTAATGGATAAAAATGATTTTAAAGCGATAAGCGAGCTTAAAGCGTCCGATAAAGCGGTAGAAAAAGCCGTAAAATGCGCGCTTGAGGCTTACGATTCGGGAAAGGTTATAAAAATGGAAAAGACTAAAAAATTAAATTATAAGGCGGTTTCCGCAATAGCGGCGTGTTTAGTCGCGGTAGTAGCCTGTACGGCTGTGTTCGGTAATTTCGGCGGCAGGAATTCATTCACGATTACTGCCGCGGCTGCCGAGGCAACTCTCGACGAAGCAACGCCTGATGAAAAGCAGCTTAAAAACGATTTTGTTTCGATCGGAACTATGAAGCTGGTTGGTGGTTCGGCTCACGGCGTTTCTGATGACGACGGAAAATGGAAATATATAAATGAATGCGCTCTTGATATTACCGCTAATTTTAAATTTAAAGGTGAAAACATAAAATATATTTCTTATGAGGCGGATAAAAATTCTGCGATCGGGGTGGATTATAATAAGAGTATATATAAACATTCTAACGCAATAGAAGATACTTACGGCTTTACTGTAGGAGAAAACGGGAAACCGATCGTTTATTACCGAAGCGTTACTTCAAAATATAAAAGTCAGATAAAAAAAGTACGCTTTAGATTTTCTAAATCACTTTCTATCGAGGATAAAAAATCACAGAAAGTCGCTGGGGAGTATTATAACCGCAGTAATGTAAAAAAAATACACGTTGATCCTAAAACAAAACGTGAGTGGAGAGAACCATACTGGAAGGATAGTACCGATAAAGCTACAATAAAAACGCAGTCCGATATTGTGACGAACTACGCTAATTTAATTCTAAACAAGAAAAAAACTCGCGTAATTGTTACTTATGACGACGGAACAAAAGAAATAAAGAATCTTGTTTTTAACGCGAAATGCGTTCCATGCGTGGTAAATTACAAGGAATGGGATGATGTTCAGAACCTTGATAAATACGGCGATAAAGAAATATATTTGTTCAATAAAATAGAAGTAAGCGCAAAGATTGAGGTTTAACCTCGTTCTAACCTCCCTTAAAAATAGCCGCCCGTTCATTTATTCGGGCGGCTTAATTTATATATCTTAACTCCTGTATACTGAATTAATACTCATCAATAAAATTATGCGTGATTCCGTCTTTTTTATAGGCGATTACCGCGTCTATGTAAACATTTCGCATACTGTTGAAAATATTAGCTTCTATATTCGGGTTAGTTTTTTTCAGTTCTTTAATAATTCTTTTAGTTTCAAGGCGTTTTGATTCCGAGCTTTCGCCGTTTTCGGCTTCTGTTTTCTCGGTAAAACGACAGGCGCATCTTAAAAACTCAAGCTCGTTATAATCGCGCCAGGCTATAATATCTTCCTCGCGAACGTAATAAAGCGGGCGGATAAGCTCCATTCCTTCGTAGTTCTTGCTCTTTAATTTAGGCATCATCGTCTGAACCTGACCGCCCCAGAGCATACTCATAAGAGTGGTTTCTATTACGTCGTCAAAATGGTGCCCGAGCGCTATTTTGTTGCATCCGAGCTCCTTAGCCTTTTTGTAAAGATAACCGCGTCTCATACGCGCGCAGAGATAGCAGGGGTTTTTCTCGACATTGTATACGGAATCAAAAATCTCTGTCTCAAAAACAGTAATCGGTACGCCTGTGATTTTCGCGTTTTCCTCGATTTTCTTTCGGTTAGCTTCGTTGTAGCCCGGGTCCATTACGAGAAATACGAGCTCAAAAGGAAATTTGTCGTGGCGTTTCAGCTCCTGGAACAGCTTCGCCAGAAGCATACTGTCCTTACCGCCCGAGATACAAACGGCTATTTTGTCCTCGGGCTCAACCATATTGAACTCGACTATGGCTTTTGTGAAGCGGTTGAACAGCTTTTCCTTGAATCTGCGTTTTTTTGTTATTGAGGTTTCGATTTCTCTGATTTTATTTTCTAAAAAAGAACTATTATTTTTCATACAGTTTTCACCTTTATGTATTATAACATAATTAAACAAAAAATCAAAAACAACTATAGAATTAATCTTTCCGTTGTATTATAATAGAATTACAAAATTAAGGAGAACCGTTATGAGTAAAAATCAGAATGAAATATTAAATCCCCGCGCTACGACAAACGAGGAGATATATACAAACGCTACGGCGCTGTCAAAAGACCTCGGAACGATTTCCGAGGAAATGGCGACGGCTATGTTTAACCAGACAAAACAGCTTATGGGAACAGTTGTGGGCTACAAGGAGCTTATGATGATGTACACCTGCGCTATTAAGGAGGTTCGTACAAAATTCGACGTGCTCAATACCGAATTTAACGTCCGCTACCAGCGCAACCCGATAAGCTATATGACAACGAGATTGAAGCGTACCTCGAGTATTGTCGAGAAGCTGGCTCGTAAGGATTTGAGCTTTACGATTGACAATATCGAGGCTCACCTGAACGATATCGCGGGTATAAGGGTGGTTTGCTCCTATATCGACGATATTTACAGAATCGCCGACGCGCTTATAAAGCAGGACGATATTACGCTTCTAAAGCGAAAGGACTATATCGCGAACCCGAAACCCAACGGCTACAGAAGTCTGCACCTGATAGTTGAAGTGCCCGTTTTCTTCGCCGAGGTTACAAAGCCGATGAAGGTTGAGGTTCAGATAAGAACAATGGCTATGGACTTCTGGGCGAGTCTGGAGCACCAGCTTAAATACAAGCACGATATCCCCGAGCAGGATATAATTGTAAGCCAGCTTACAGAGTGTGCCGAAAGCATAGCTCAGACCGACGCTAAAATGCTTGATATCAGAAAACAGATAGAAAACCTCTCCGACGCTCCCAGCGAGGAGGACATACTTATCGAAAAAATCAGCCGTCTTGATTTTAAAATAGATTAATAAGTATCAGTTTTAAGAAACAGCGCTATTGTCAACTTGCTATAAATTTATAGTTGACAATAGCGCTTTAATATATTATAATACTTATCGGTGATTTTATGGAAAGAAAAAACTTTGGACGCTTGCTGAACATCATATATGTAGCGATGTTCGCGGCGATAATTACGATTTGCGCCCAGCTTCAGATTCCGACTGCCGTGCCGTTTACGTTACAGACGCTCGGTGTTTTTGCGGCGGGCGGACTGCTTGGCTGGAAAAGAGGGACATTAAGCGTCCTGATTTATGTTTTGCTCGGACTTGTCGGCGTACCCGTGTTCGCGGGCTTCAAGGGAGGAGTGGCAGCTTTGTTCGGGCTCACGGGCGGATATATAATAGGCTTTATCTTCACCGCCTTTATAACGGGGCTGTTCGCTGATAAATTCGGCAGAAAGCTTTTACCGCTTGCCGCGGGAATGGCATTGGGACTTCTTGTTTGTTACGTGTTCGGCACAATCTGGTTTTTATTTGTTTACAATACGACAATGAGCGGAATAAGTATCGGCTCGGCGCTTATGCTGTGCGTAGTGCCGTATCTGCCGTTCGACGCGCTTAAGATTTTGGCCGCGACAGTACTTGTAAACAGGCTTAATAAAGTCGTAAAGCTTTAATTTCATATAAAAATGTATCGTAACCGACTGAAATTTCTCAGTCGGTTACATTTTGTAATAGCGCTAAAATCTCCAGTGTTTATGCGGTTTTTGAGGACGCGAAAATAATATTCTCTTTATTTTTTTTGAAAAAAACAGTTGCATTTTATTACAATATTTGTTATAATTATTACAGTTTTGTTACAAACTGTAATTAAATGCCCCTCAGGGTATGGAGGTATATTTTAATAATGAGTTTTTTAAGGAAAAATTTTAAGAGAATTTTGCCGATCACATTGGCTTTTATCTTAATAAGTACGATTTGCTTTGTAAGCTCCGTTACTCCGAGCGCCAGCGGTACGGGCGCGGGACTCGCGGAGTGGGCTCTCAACGCCTATAAGGAGCACTGGAAATATGTTTACGGCGGTCAGACTCCCGGAGAGGTTGACTGCTCGGGACTTATCTATTCATATTGCGGAGGAGAGAGAGGCGGTACCGCTCAGCTCGACACCGCGACCGAAAGCGGCGACGTCAGCGAAGGTATTCCCAGAATTCACGGCCTCGGACTTTATCAGCCCGGACACGTAGGCGTATATGTCGGCAACGGTATGGCTGTTGACGCGCGCGACGAGGAAAGCAATATGTGCTACCAGTCCACAGCGACAAAATCGTGGACAAAATGGTTTAAGCTTGCCGCTATTAACTATCCCACAACAGGCTGGGTTAAGTGCGACGGTAAGTATTATTATTACGAAAACGGCGAGTACGTCGTAAATACAGAGCGCAAAATCGGCGGAGTAGAGTACAAGTTCGACGACGCGGGCGTATCTGACAGAACTCCCGACGATATTAAGCTTAAGGCGGAAACTACTCCCACACAGCCCGTAACCGAAAAGCCCGACGCCGTTGTTATGAAGCTCGGCTCAAAGGGCGAGGACGTTACAAAGCTGCAGAACCGTCTTTCTAAGCTCGGCTTCTACAGCGGAGAGATAACGGGTTACTTCGGCGAGGCTACCGAGGACAGCTTTAAGGACTACCAGAAGGCAGCGGGCGTTACAATGGACGGCGAGGTTAAGGAGAGCGATATCGCGATAATCTATTCCGACGACGCTCCGAGATTTGAAACCATTGACGACGTGGCTCAGCTCGGCGACGCGGGCGATGATGTAAAGAGTATTCAACAGCAGCTTGCAAAGCTCGAGTATTTTAACGGAAGCGCTTCGGGCTACTACGGAAAAATTACCGAATTCGCCGTAAAGCAGTTCCAAAAGGACAACAATATCGATACCTCCGGTATTGTAGGCAAGTATACAAAGGACAAGCTCTTTAGCAAAAAGGCTGTTAAGAAATCCGATTTACAGGAAAAATCCGAGAAAAAAGCGGTTAAAAAGACCGCTGAAAAGACTGAAAAGAAAACAGCGGTAAAGACAGCCGCGGTTTCAAACAAACCCGCTAAGGTTGTTAACAAGGACGCTAAGTCAGGCGTAAAGGTTGCCAAAACCGTAGCTCTCAAGACGAATACAGTGTCAAAGAAAGCACTCGCGAACACCGTATCATCACGTAAGGTAGCGTCGCTCTCAGTGACAGACGAGAAGAATACAAGCTTTGTATTATGGCTCGGTATAGTTATCGGTATCGTACTTGTAGTAAGCGGATTTATGTTCGTGCTTAACCGCCGCAGAAAAGCCGTTTATGTAGGCACTCACACAAGAGGAGCAAAACGCGGTAACGTAACGGTAAGATATTGGTAAAATAAAAGCCCCGTTTTCGGGGCTTTTTTTCATATAATTATTCATAGTGATAAAACAGGATTACCGTAAACCGACTCTTTTATACAAAGAATCTGTATTTTATATACTCTAAAAAGTCTGTTTTGAGCTGTCCTAATTATTGACGAAAATAATAAGCGTAATTAAATTTCACGCTTGACGTATATACTATAAAAATGGTAAAATATTCGTATATATATTTCAGGAGGTATTCTAATGAAAAAACTACTGGCGGTTTTGCTTTGCGCCGCTATGATTGTATCCTCGTCGGGGCTTTCCGCTTCGGCTGTGAATACCAAAAAAAGCGAAAATAAAATCAAACCCGAATACGCTGAGGGAGAGGCGATTGTCGTTCTTAAGGACAGCGCGGATTCCAATTATGTTAAGCCCAAAATGGCGTCGGCGGTTTACGGCAGCTCAATAAAGCTGAAGAAATCCGTTTCGTTTAATAAGGAAAAGGGCAGCTTGCGTATGGCGGTACTCAAATCGTCCAAACTTTCCACAAAAGAGCTTATTTCCAAGGTTAAGAAGAACGCCGAGGTAAAGCGCGCGTTCCCGAACTATAAGAAGAAAATTACGGCTTATTCGGACGATACCTACAGTAAGTTCCAGTGGGCTCTGTCCAATACAGGTCAGGAAAACGGAACAAAGGACTTCGATATTAAAGCGGAAAAGCTTAATGAAAAAGCCTCTAAATCCGACAAAGAGGAAGTTGTAGCCGTAATAGATACGGGTATAAACTATAAGCACGAGGATTTAAAGGACGTACTTTGGCACAATCCTTACGGCAGTAAGCTTCTCGGTCAGTACGGTATAGACCTTACAGGCACAAACGCCGACTTAAAACCCATGGACGATCATGGACACGGAACGCACTGCGCGGGAATAATCGCCGCACGCGGCGACAATAAAAAGGGCATAAGCGGCGTAAATAAATCCAACGTAAAGATTATGTCTGTAAAAGTTCTCGACAGCGAGGGCGCGGGTTATGACGACGCTATTATAGCGGGTTATGAATATGTTCAGCGAGCTATTGAGCTCGGCACAAATGTAACGGCTATGAACCTCTCGTTCGGCGGCGGAGCCGAGGAGGACGAAATAAAAACCATTGACGAAATCTTTAACGCTTTAGGCGAAAAGGGCGTTGTTACCTGCGTAGCGGCGGGTAATGAAGGCGTAAACCTCAACGACCTTGACGATCCCGACTCAGAAGATTACAGCGACGGTTACTATCTTTCACCCGCGTGCAGCTCAAGTCCGTACTGCGTTACGGTAGGCGCGGTAAACGAAAAGGGAGAGATTCCCGAATTTTCCAACTACGGCGATAAGTATGTTGACGTAGCAGCTCCGGGTGTGGCTATACTCTCAACGGTAGCGAAAAATTGCTTTAACCCGACCATTTATTCAGCCGACGAGCTGAATAAGCTATGCCTGAAGGTTCAGAAGTATAACGGCAGTTTAAAAGAGGGCGACTTCGGTTATCCCAAGATTATAGGCGGCGAAGAATACTTAGATGAATACAGGTTATGGGATAAGGTTAAAATTGATCAGTCCGATTTGTGTTTCGGAACAGGGGGCAAGAGCCTCGCGATTACTCCCACCGACAAAAGGGAAAAGAAAACCGTAAGAATGGCGTTCGAGATTCCCTTTAAGCTCGAAAACGAGGACGACAAATATCATATAAGCTTCACTGTTTTGTCCGAAAAAACCAATCAGTGTTTCGTTGCCGATATGCCTGCCGAAATGGACATAGACGACCTTATGGAGGACTACGATTACTACGAGCCATTTTATTCTTATCCCGACAACGATTGGACTCACTACGACATTACTATAGACCCCAAGGATGAGGATTACGAAAAGTCTGTTGACAGAAAGCTTATATTTATAGTGGACAGCAGCAGTACCGTATGGTTTGACGACCTCGCTGTCAGCAAGCAGTCAGTGTCCGAGGACGATTTCGGAAAATACGATTTTTACTCGGGAACATCTATGGCGACGCCGTATGTAACGGGAGCTGTAGCGATGCTCAAGAGAGCTTATCCCAAAGCGTCCGCCTCGGAGCTTGCGAATATGGCGGCGAATACGGGCGAACAGTATGATTCCTTCGATAAAAAGATTAAATTCAAAAACTTCCTTACACTCGAAAATGTAGAGCTGACTCCTCCTCTGATTTCCAAGGCGGGCTACGATAAGGACGGCAACGTCAAAATCGAGGGCTCTTTCAAGGAAATCACAAAGGCATACGTAAACGATGAGGAAGTAAAAATACTTAGCAAAAATGCCGAGAGCGTAGTTATCCCCGACAACAATTACAGCACCTACACAGTGGATATTAAGCTCGAGAATAAACGCGGAGCGGATACTATTAAACAGTTCCTTTCCAAGAAGGCTGAACTTACGCCTACAAAAAAGGTAATGGGTACTCCCGAAGATACCAGCACCGCTATTATGGTTTCCTCGGGCTACAAGGCATATTTTATCGACACGGCATACGGCACAATCGGTGTTTTAGATACGCTTATTCCCAAAAAGGCTTATACCTACAACGGCGAGGAATATTACGATATGAAGCTCAAAGACGTGATGAAAAGCGACTTGTTCTATATTTCCTCAGCTATTTATTTGGACAACAAAATATATTTTACGGCGAGAAGCGGAATTACAACAAAAGACAATAGCTATGTTCTCGGTTATAACACGATGTTCGGTTACTATGACCTTGACAAAAACAAAACCGTCAAGCTCTGCGAGCTTCCCGAGGAAGCTCTCTACGCCTCCTCTCTCGGCGTGTTGAAGAAAAATATCTACCTTATAGGCGGTTACGATATCAACAATCTTGAGTTTATAGACAGCGTCTATAAGTACGACAGCTCTAAAAAGCAGTTTACAAAAACCAGCTCCAAGCTCCCCGAGCCCAGAGGTTACACCGAGTTTGTAGAGTGCGACGGAAAGCTCGTGGGAATGTACGGCGGTATCGAAAGCGGAGAAATGCCTCCCGCTATCGTATTTGACGGAAAGAACTGGAAACAGTCCTCGTACAAGTTTAAGAGCTCCGACAGCGTTCACTACGAATATAACGAGGAGAAATCCGCCGATATCTACTCTGGTAACGTAGGTCTTGATAAAAACGGTGTGTTCTGTAACGGTTCGTTTGTTGACGGAATCGGCGATACGTTTACCTATAACGTAGCCGACGACAGTATTATTGAGAATAAATACTGTTTCAGAAATGATGTATCTACTCCGAGCTTAGTCGGCGCGACTGTAGCGGGAGCGTTTATCGGCTTTAACGTGAATATAATCAGCACCTCCGATGACGATGATGAAGATAGCTACAGCTTTCCTGTATCGACATCTCAGGAAGCTGACACGAGCGAAATCAGACCGTATATGATTGAGCTTGACAACGTTTCCAGATATCCGAAGTCCAAAGACCCGAAAATATCCGATAAAATGCTTTCACTCAACGCGGGCAATACAAAAACTATCAAGGTATCTAACGCGAATGTCAAGAGCTGGAAATCCTCGGATAGCAAAGTAGCCTCGGTAAGCGGAGGAAAGGTAACAGCGCTTAAAAAGGGCTACGCGGAAATAACCGCGACGCTTTCAAACGGCAAACAGCTTTTCTGCGACGTAACCGTTAAAACAAGTCCGAGTATAAAAATCGGAGGTAAAAAGTTTAAGTCTTCCGAAAAATACTCCGTTAAAACGGGAAGTAACCTCACAGTAAAGATCAAGGGCAAGGCTTCTTCGGTTAAAAATGTTTATAAAACGTCAAATAAAAATGTCGCTAAGGTTACATCTCCCGTGAGCGCTGATAGAGTTAAGATTAAAGCGCTTAAAAAGGGAAGCGCGAAGGTGACGGTTAAGGTCAACGGCGTAAGCTTCAAGATTAATGTTAAGGTAAAATAATTGAGGAGGAATAAAAATGAGTAATTTTAAAGAGGGCACAAAATGCGTCCAGTCAGGATATACGCCCAAAACAGGCGAGCCGAGAGTGCTCCCGATAATCCAGAGTACAACATTTAAATATGATACAAGCGAAGCTATGGGCAAGCTTTTCGACTTACAGGCGAGCGGCTATTTCTACACCCGTCTCGCTAATCCCACCTGTGACTGTGTGGCTAAAAAGCTCTGCGACCTCGAGGGCGGTTCAGCTGGTATGCTCCTTTCCTCGGGACAGGCGGCGAACTTCTTCGCCGTATTCAACATCGCCTCGGCGGGCGACCATATCGTATCGAGCGCCGCTATCTACGGCGGTACATTCAACCTTTTCTCGGTAACAATGAAAAGAATGGGTATCGAGTTCACCTTTGTTGAGCCCGACTGTACCGAGGAAGAATTACAGGCGGCTATTAAGCCCAACACAAAGGCTGTTTTCGGCGAAACTATCGCGAATCCCGCGCTCGCCGTACTCGATATCGAGATGTTCGCGAAAGTCGCTCACAAAAACGGAATCCCGTTCATTATAGATAACACCTTCGCTACTCCGATAAACTGCCGTCCGATTGAGTGGGGCGCTGATATCGTAACCCACTCCACCACAAAATATCTTGACGGTCACGCGACGTCCGTAGGCGGAGCGATTATCGACAGCGGTAAGTTCAACTGGTTCGACCACGCGGATAAGTTCCCCGGACTTACTACTCCCGACGACAGCTACCACGGCATTGTATACGCCGAGCAGTTCGGACTTGAGGGCGCTTATATCACCAAGTGTGTAGCTCAGCTTATGCGTGACTTCGGAAGCTCTCCCTCAGCGTTTAACGGCTTCCTCTTGAATCTCGGAATCGAGACTCTCCACGTTCGTATGCCCAAGCACTGCGCTAACGCCCAGAAGGTTGCTGAATTCTTGAACGCTCACGACAAGGTTGAGTGGGTTCAGTATTGCGGCTTAAAGGGCGACAAATACTACGAGCTCGGACAGAAATATCTCCCGAACGGTTCCTGCGGAGTTCTTTCCTTCGGCGTTAAGGTCGGAAGAAAAGGCGCCGAGGAGTTCATGAAGAACTTAAAGCTTTGCGCTATTGTAACCCACGTTGCGGACGCGAGAACGAGTATTCTTCACCCCGCGAGCTCAACTCACCGTCAGATGACCGACGAGGAGCTGAGAGCGGGAGGCGTAGCGCCCGATATGATGCGCTTAAGCGTAGGTATTGAGGACGTAGAGGATATAATCGCCGATATTGAAAACGCTTTGAAAGCTATATGATAAAACAAACGGGATGTCGTGTTTTACGACATCCCTTTATTCATAACAATGAAATTTTTGATTGTGAATTGATTTAGCGCGGAGCTGGAAGTATTATAAACGCTCCTCGGTAAAAATCGTCCACAGGACGATTTTCTTAACCCTCGGCTTCAAATCCCTTGTCTAATCTCCGTCTTAGGCGGAGGACAAGTACGTTTAGTTTGAAAAAGACTAGCATCTCGCACCTTGTGACGTGTGGCGGAGCTAGAAGTATAATAAACGCTCCTCGGTAAAAATCGTCCACAGGACGATTTTTTAACCC
>CADBSD010000007.1 GCA_902797225.1 uncultured Ruminococcus sp.
AGCCTGTGTGGGAGCCTGTGTGGGAGCTTCTGTAGGAGCTTCTGTAGGAGCTTCTGTAGGAGCTTCTGTAGGAGCCTCTGTAACGGGATCTGTTACAGGAGCGGGATCTGTTACGGGTTCAGGGTCTGTTACAGGCTCGGGATCCGTTACAGGGTCTGTGTAAGGCTCGGGAGATGAACCCCATTCGCCTTCATAGCTTCCTCTCTCTTCGCCCATGCCTTTGCCTGTTACGTTGAATGTACCGCCGTCCTGTACTGTTAAGTTAGCAGTCTGAGCGTTAACGTTAGACCATGTCATATCGGGGCCTGAGCCGTCGTTTGTTGTTAAGAAAATAACTGTATCGCCGAGACCTGAGAAGCTGATTGTGCCGCCGTTATCTGTGCCGCTTATGTAGCCGATAGATCCGCCGCCATCGTTCCAAGTCCATGCGCCCCATGTGCCGTCGCCTGAATAATCGCCGGGGTTAAGTGTAGCGGAATAATTTCCGGGATCTGGATCTGGATCTGTAACGGGATCTGTAACGGGATTGTCGTCGGGCCAGGGGATAGCTATAAAATGACCTTTGTCATTTTTTGATCCGTCAGTGTAATAACCTTTAACGTTGAAATCAGTAATGTCGGATGTCTGAGCGCCTTGACCGTTGTTTACAACAACGCCTGTCGCGCCGTCGGGAACAGTGATAGTGAATACTGTTTCGCCGTAGCCGTTGGTTTCAGGGGCTGTTCCGGGATCACCCGGCCAGGCAGCTGTTACATCGCCGCCATCGTTCCATGCGTAAACAAACACTGAACCCCATTTTTGGTTATCGGTGAATTTGAATGATGAACCGCCTGTAGCGGTCTTTCCTGTGTCAGCGGCAGATACGCCTACAACCGAGAAAACGGATACGGCGAGAAGTACCGCTAAGAACACTGCTGTTAATTTCTTTAAAGATGTTTTCATTAGAACAATCCTCCTTCTAAATTACAATATATATTGTAACATTGTTTTAACTTTTTTTCTATTGGCAAAATACTCAAATAAGTGAGTGTTTTTTGTTGAAATTGTCATTATAGTGAACAGTCGGTGAAATACGACGGAAAAAAGATAAAAAAATCGAAAAATTTTTTAAACACTTTTTACAGTTTTTTGTCCTGTTGCTTTTCAAATAAAAAGGCCGGTTCCGAAGAACCGACCTGTATACTATACATATTATTTAACTTTAATCTTAACTACCTTTGTAACAGTCTTGGCGTTGTAGCTTGAGTTGCCCGCGGCTTTAACCTTAACCTTGAGATTATAAGTCTTTTTAGCTAATTTACCCTTTTTAATTGTAATAACGCCTGTTTTCTTGGCGATAGAAGCTTTTTTGAATAATTTAGCCGTTGAGCCCTTCTTTACCTTTGTGTAAGTAACCGCGCCCTTAGCGCCTGTTACCTTGAGAGCCCCCTTGATTTTCTGAGCCTTTTTCTTGAGCTTTGACGCTTTTACTGATTTCTTAACAGCCTTAACCTTTATCGGGTTAGCCTTCTTTGAAGCCTTTGTGCCGAAAGTGAGCTTGGCTGTGTACTCTGTGGAAACGGATTTACCGCCCGAGATAAGAGCGACGTCCTTGCCGTTGTTGTCGGCGTTAAGCTCCTCGAAATAGAGCTCTATATCGGTAGAACCGGCTGTAAGGATTTTGAATTTTGCGGTTAAGATATCTGCGCCCTTGGAGAAATCAGCGAGAGAAGTAACGCTTGTTGAGTTAAAGTCGGCCATATCAATCTGGTCGGGGTTAATAACGGGGTTAGCGACCTTGTTAAGAGCGAGGCTCTCGAGCTTAACGGTGTTATGGTCGTACTTAAGATAACCCTGAGTGTTCATAACGGGATATTTTGTCTTGAGGTTGAAAGCGAGTGTAAACGTGCCCTCGCTTACCTTATATGTTGCCGATACGGGATCCGTGAAATTTGACTTCGCGTTAACCTTGAGCTGCTCGTCCGCCGCGTAAGCCGTAACCGAGAAAAGTGACATTAAAAGTAAAGCCGAAAGTAAAATTGCAACTGCTTTTTTCATTAAGAATCTCTCCTTTGTGTTTCTAAATGGAATTGAAATAAATCCTCTTTTATATTCTACCAAAAAACTCAGAATATTTCTATTGTAAATAGTATATAAAAAAGAAGATGATTTTTTGGTTACTATATCAAATAGCGGTTTATACGTCAGAAGTCGGTGAACTTTTCAAGATAGCCCTTAAGCGGCTCGCCGAAGAAGCTTTCGATTTCCTTGGGCTTGTCGGGCAGTACAACGAGAAGCTGTCCGCCCTGGCGCACGAGGTAACCGTCGTATCCGCCCGCGGGATTTTTAAGCTTTTTGATGTCGTCGGGGGATTTGTTGGCGAGCGCCTTTGAGAGCACGTTTTCGATTCCGCTTTTGTCCTTTACGCTTAGTCCGCCTACAATGAACACGACGTTCGTTTTTTCGAACGCGTCTATAACCAAACTGCCGAGCGAGTCGGACTCGGTGGCGAAAAGCGAGGTTCTGAAATTGAGCTCGAAGCTTTTAAGTGATTTCTCCAGCGCTTTTTCGCATAGATTCGTTTTTGTCGCGAGATAAAAAATTAATTCACAATTCATCTTTTATTCCTCCGAGTCGTCGGATTTCTCGGGTACGGTCGGTTTTTCCGCGGGTTGAGTGGGCTTGGTCGGTTTAGGAGTTGGTTTTTTCGGCTTTACTTTTACCTTGATTTTGGTTTTCTTGTATTTCGCCGACATTCTTATATTGCCGTACACTTTGATTTTGGTGTATTTTCGGCTTAAGTATTTTCTGTTTTTGAAGCCCTTGACCTTCCACTTTTTGAAGGTGTACTTATATCCGCGCTTTGTAAAATCGCTTACCTTAGGAACTTTTATAACCGTTCCCTCTTTTACCTTCTTTTTGCTCACCATTTTTTTGCCGTGCTTGTTGTAGCGGGTGATTTTTATCTTGTAATATTTTATCGGCGGAGCGGTGGGCTTGGTTGCCTTGGTCTGAGAGGGACTTTCGGTCGCCGTGGTCGGCTGAGTCGTTTCCTTGATTGAGGTCGGGAGCTGTTCGCTGCCCTTGAATTTGGCGCTGCCGTCGTACCACTTTATAAGACCTTTTTTTAGCGCTTTTCTGAACGTGAGTACCGTAGGTCTTGTCGCTCTGAAACGGCTGTAGTAGCACTGAGGCCATACGGGATTTTTGTTGAGCTCGGCTGATGAGGTGTCTACCTCGGCGCTCTCGTTTTTACGGCATTTTCTCGCTACGACAACCGTTCTGAAGCCGTTGAATTCGTACGAGCAGGTAACTAAAGTAACAAGCTGGTCTTTTTCGTTGACATTAACAGGACAGTTGAAAAGCGAGCGTATCCTTAAATTGTAAACGTAGTTCATAAACTGCGCCTTGCTTTTGAATTTGGAGCAGTAGAAATCAAAGTATTCTCCCTGAGCGGGATTTACGTTCGACTTGAATACCGAGATAATTTTGTAGGTTTTTGTTCCTCCCTTAGGAGTGCTGAGCTTTACGACGGGCGATTTTTTATAAAACCCAAGATTGCCCGAGTATCTTCCGTATTTCATAAGGTCGCCGAACATCGAACCGTCCTCCATATGGTGACCGTGGAGGATGATGTTTTTGCTGTTCATACCTTTTTTGCTTCTGTAGTCGATAAAAATCGCGCCGAAGCCGCGCGGAGTAAACTGTTTCAGGTAGTTGTGATTAAGATAAAACTGCTTATAACGGTCGTCGGATTTAGACTGCAAAACGGGGTAGTCAATTTTCGTATCGTTAACCCTTATCCAGCCCTTTATATCGCTGTTGATTTTTTTGAGCTTTTTCCAGTTTACCGCCTTCGCCTTTTTTGAATTGTGCGATGACGAGCCGTTTTCATTTTCGTAGAAAATCGTACGGATTTCGCTCTGCAGCGCCTGCTGTTTCGCGGGCATAACGAACATATTGTAAATAAACATAACTCCCGCTACCGCGAACACGCACATTGCGAGAAGCTTTACGGATTTTCTGATAATCTCGTCTTTGCCGTCGCTTTTTCTCGGGATATGACGCTCGGTAAAGGTTGTTACCTTCAGCTTTCTTTCGCTGAGCGAGTAGCCGTCGGGGTAGTTTTCCTCGTTTTCCTTAAAGGTCTGATATACGAGCTTCGGGAGGGCTTTTATTTCCTCTGAGCTCATATCCCTCGGGATCACGGCGGTTTTTACTCCCGCGCAGCTGAACGCGTAGACGGTTTTGCCGTCGAAATCAAGCTTGAATACGCGCGTTTTCTTTCTGTTGTAACTGACGTATTTTTCCTCGCGGGGTTCTTTTTTTACTTCCTGCTTTCTGAGCTTGCCGATTAAATACCGAGCGTTCGTCTTTATGTCGTTGAGCGTTCTAGCGACGTCGATTTTCTCCTTTGCGTCGGGGATATTCTGAACCTTGCGCTCATTTCTGCTGATAATGAACGCGAATTTGCTTCTGAAATCCTTCTCGCCTTTCAAATCCTCGGGGATTACGATTAAATCGGGCTTTTGCTTAACGGCTCTGCCAAGCTCGAAGCCGAGCAGAGGAGAAAAGGTTTCGACAAGCTTAACCTCTCTGTGTTCATCTGTTAAGGCGGATTTTATTTCCGCCGAATATTCAGTTTTATCTTTTTTCAGCTTTTTAGCGGGTGATAAAACCAGTATGTACAAGGTTAATCCTCCTTGGTGTTTATATATGTCTTTTTGAGGTTTTGAAGCGCTTTTTCAATCATCGGCTCAAAACCGCCTTTGTTCTCGGCGTCAACTACTCTCTCGAGCACAGGCTTTGTGCGCGGGTGCTTCGGCGTGAATACGGTGCAGCAATCCTCATAGGGCTCGATAGAGATATCGTAGGTGTCTATTTTATAGGAAATGTCTATAATCTCCTGCTTATCCATTCCAATAAGCGGGCGGAATACAGGCAGGTTAGCCGCGTCGTCGGTACAAACGATAGCTCCGATTGTCTGGCTCGCTACCTGTCCGAGGCTTTCGCCTGTGATAAGCGCCTGACAGCCCCGTTCTCTAGCTACGCGTTCGGAAATCTTCATCATAAGCCTGCGCATAATCAGGGTGAAATATTCTTCGGGGCATTTTTCGCGTATGGTTTCCTGAATTTCCGTAAACGGAACGGTATACATTATCATATCTCCGCTGTACTGCGCCACTCTTTTGAGAAGCTTTACAACCTTTTGCTCAGCTCGTTCGCTTGTGTAAGGCGGGCTGGCGAAGTGAACCGCTGTAAGACGCACGCCGCGTTTAGCCATCATATACGCCGCGACGGGAGAGTCGAGTCCTCCGCTTATCAGGATAACGGCGTTTCCGCCCGTTCCGACGGGGATACCGCCCGCGCCCTTAAGTGCTTTTCCTCTTATATAGGCGTTATAGTCGCGTACCTCAACGGTTACTGTGAGTTCAGGGTTGTGGACGTCAACCTTTAAATTCGGGAACGCTCTGAGAATAGCCGCGCCTGTTTCGCGGGCGATTTCAGGGCTTTTGAACGGGAACTTTTTGTCGCTTCTCTTAGCCTCCACCTTGAAGGTCTTTGCCTCTCTGAGCTGTTCCTCAAGATACTCGGGAGCGGTTTTGAGAATTGATTCAAGAGTTTTTTCGGGGCAGACCGCCGCTCTGGAGTAGGTGACGATACCGAAAATCTTCCTCACCTGTTCGCAAACCTCGTCGAGGTCGATAAAATCGTCCTGCGGAATAATCGAGATTGTAGACTGGGCGTTTTTAATCTCGAAATCTCCGAGGTGACGGAGAGTTTTCTTTATATTTTTGATTAATTTATCCTCAAATTGACGGCGGTTAAGTCCTTTTAATACAATTTCGCCGATTTTAACAAGTATTATTTCTTTCATTATTCTATCCTTTTCTTCTCGCGAGTGTGTTTAATCCCTCTTTAAGCGCCGAAATCAGCGCGTCGATATCTTCCTTTGTGTTCAGCTCACAGAAGCTTACTCTCAGGGCGCTGTCAGCCCGTTCGCGGCTGAGCCCCGCGGCGCTCAGGACATGGCTGGGCTTGCCCTTCGCGCAGGCGCTTCCGCTGGAAACGTAGATTTCCTTTTGAGCCAGAAAATGCAGCATTGTTTCGCTGCGTATCCCGAGCGCGGAAAAATTGATTATGTAAGGCAGAGCGTCCTCGGGCGAGTTTATTACTATGTCGTCAAGCTCAAGCAGCCGTTCTTTCGCGTACGCGTTAAGCTCGTTAATATAATTATAGTTTCTAATTATGTCAAATTCTTTAACAGCCTGTGAAAAACCTGTGATAAGAGGAAGCGCTTCCGTTCCCGGGCGGAGCTTTTTCTCCTGCTCACCGCCGAATAACAGAGGCTTGATATGCAGATTCTTCCTGACGAAAAGCGCGCCTGTGCCTTTCGGGGCGTGTACCTTATGACCGCTGACAGAGGCTAAATCCACTCCGATTTTAGAGAGCTTAAGCGGGATTTTGCCAAACGCCTGAACGCAGTCGCAGTGAAGAAGCGCGGGGCTTTGTTTTTTCTCGATGATTTTTTTGAGGCGTTCAATCGGTAGAATCGTACCGAGCTCGTTGTTAACAGCCATAACAGATACCAGAATAGTGTTTTTGTCTATGGCGTTTTCAAAATCCTCAATACTGAAATGACCGTTTTCGTCGGGCTTTACGTAAACTGTCTGAAAGCCGTTTTCCTCAAGGTGTTTTACCGACTCGTAAACCGAGCTGTGCTCAAACGCGGTAGTGACTATTTTGTTCCCGCGTTTTTTAAGCCGGTTCACCGTGCCGAATACCGCGAGGTTGTTAGCCTCGGTGCCGCCGCTCGTGAAATAAATCTCGGCGCTTGTAACGCCTAACGCCTTCGCGATTGAGGAGCGCGCCGAAATAAGCTCGTCCTCCGCCTTGATACCTCTGGTGTGGAGCGAGCTCGGGTTGCCGTAGTTTTCGGTCATCATTTCATATACCTTTTTAGCCGCGGTTTCGCTAACCTTTGTGGTAGCGCTGTTGTCAAGATAGTGTTCCAAATCAAAATCTCCCATTTTACATTCCTAATCATTATACTATATATAATAAAAAAAATAAATAGTTTAAAATAAAAAATCTTGGTAAAAATAATATTGGTGAAAAATTATGATTGATAAAAAAGAATACAAAAAAATCGTAAAGAAAAACTCCCCGAAAAGCAAAACAAAGTTCAACTGTCTGAAGGCTTTTGTTGCCGGAGGGACAATCTGCGCTTTGGGGCAGGGGATATTCAGGCTCTATACATTTCTGAAAATCAGCGAAACCGACGCTAAAATGCTTTGCAGCTGTACGCTGATATTTTTAGGCGTTATCCTTACGGCGTTCCATTTGTACGAAAAAATCGCCAAACGCGCGGGAGCGGGTACGCTTGTTCCGATTACGGGCTTCGCCAATTCTATGACATCTCCCGCGATAGAATTCAAAAGCGAGGGCTTTATTACGGGGCTCGGGGCTAAGCTTTTTGTAATCTGCGGGCCTGTGATAGCCTACGGGGTTTTAGCGTCGGCGATTTACGGGGTAGTTTATTATTTGTTTAAGCTTTTTCTTTAGCTTGAGAATCACAACCTAACGGCTGATTAAAATATGCACAAAATCATAAGTTTATCTTTGTACAAACTCCATAATCTTTCAATAATTATCAACGCACCCGAGTGTTTGTTGTGGAAACTTCTTTTTTGTAATTATTTTTGTAAAAAAGCTTGACTTTTTGACAGAAGTGTAATAAAATGATAAACTAATCGATAATGGGAATTTTTCGAACTTTTTACAGTTCAGCCCCGAAAATAAATAAAGAATATTAACACAGTATTTTTTATTTGTCAAGGGCGAATTTGTTTATTTTTTCAAAAATTTATTATCGGAAAAGAAGTGTAAAAAACCGTAATTTTTAAAGGAGTTGATACGCCTATGGTTAATGTAAAACCCGTACAGATAGGTAGAACCGAACGTATGAGTTTCGCAAAAATCGATGAAGTTATCGATATGCCTAACCTTATTGAGGTGCAGACTAAGTCCTATAATTGGTTTTTGAATGAAGGCCTTACGGAGGTTTTCCGTGATGTCTCGGGCATTACCGATTATACGGATAATTTTGTACTCGATTTTCTCGATTACGAAATTGACCTCGACCACCCGAACTACAGCGAAATCGAATGTAAGGAGCGCGACGCTACATATTCCGCTCCGCTTCGAGTAAGAACAAGACTCTTGAACAAGGAAACAGGCGAGATAAAAGAGAACAACGTGTTTATGGGCGATTTACCGCTTATGACGGACAGCGGTACGTTTATTATTAACGGCGCCGAGCGTGTTATCGTATCTCAGCTTGTACGTTCTCCCGGTGTTTACTTCAAAATGGATCACGACAAAACGGGTAAAGAGCTTTTCTCGTCGACGGTTATTCCTAACCGAGGCGCCTGGCTGGAGTACGAGAACGACGTAAACGACGTTTTCTACGTTCATATTGATAAAAACCGTAAGGTTCCGATTACTACTTTTATCCGCGCGTTAGGTCTTGGTACAGACGCTGAGATTCTCGATTACTTCGGCGACGATACGCGTATCAAGGCGACTATCGAGAAAGATACGACAAAGAGCGTTGAGGAAGGTATGCTCGAGGTTTATAAGAAATTAAGACCGTCCGAGCCCTCAATCCTCGAAAGCGCGCAGATTCATATAAACAACCTGTTCTTCGATCCCCACCGTTACGATATGTCGAGAGTAGGACGTTATAAATACAATAAGAAGCTCGGTCTTATAAACAGAATCACGGGCAAGCATCTGGCTGAGCCCGTTGCCGACCCGAGAACAGGCGAGGTTCTGGCTCAGAGAGATGAAAAAGTAAACAGAGCGCTCGCTACAAAGCTCGAGAACGCGGGCGTTAAGGTTGTTTACGTTCATCCTTCCTCAAAGGACAGCAAAACCGTAAAGGTAATCTCTAACGGTATGGTTGATATCGCGTCCTACGTTGATTTCGACGCCAAGGCTGAGTGCGGTATCAACGAGCACGTTGTATTCGACGTACTCTGTGAAATCCTCGATTCCTGCGAGAACGAGGAACAGCTCAAAGAAGCGCTCCGCGACAGAAAAGAGGAGCTTATTCCCAATAATATTACGGTTGAAGATATATTCGCGTCTATTAACTATATGAACTGTCTTGCCGAGGGTGTAGGAAACACCGACGATATCGACCACTTAGGCAACCGTCGTATCCGCTGCGTAGGCGAGCTTTTACAGAATCAGTTCAGAATCGGTTTCAGCCGTCTTGACAGAATCATTCACGAGAGAATGACTCTCCAGAATCAGGACGCCGAAACTATGACGCCTAATACTCTTATTAATATCAGACCTATCACCGCGGCAATAAGAGAGTTTTTCGGTTCATCGCCGCTTTCGCAGTTTATGGACCAGAACAACCCTCTCGCGGAACTTACGCATAAGAGAAGACTTTCCGCGTTAGGCCCCGGAGGTCTTTCACGTGACCGCGCGGGCTTCGAGGTTCGAGACGTTCACTATACTCACTACGGACGTATGTGTCCTATCGAGACTCCCGAAGGACCTAACATCGGTCTTATCTCTTATCTCGCGACCTTCGCTAGAATTAACGAGTACGGCTTTGTTGAGGCTCCGTTCAGAAAAATCGATAAGGAAACAGGAATTGTTACCGACGAGGTTGTTTATATGACAGCCGACCAGGAGGACGATTTCCGCGTAGCTCAGGCTAACGAACCGCTCGACGAGAACGGCAGATTAAAGAATAACAGAGTTGTAGGAAGATACAGAGACAGCTTTATCGAGGATGTTCCCGAGCGTTTTGACTATATGGACGTATCCCCGAGAATGGTTGTATCGGCGGCGACTTCGATGATTCCGTTCCTCGAGAACGATGACGCGAACCGAGCGCTGATGGGCTCTAATATGCAGCGCCAGGCTGTACCGCTTATGATTACCCAGTCGCCTATCGTAGGAACGGGTATGGAATACAGAGCGGGTACTGACTCGGGCGTATGCGTGCTCGCCGAGGGCGACGGCGTTGTAGCGGGTGTAGACGCTAACCACGTACGCGTGCTCTATGACGACGGCGAAATTAAGGATTATCAGGTTATCAAGTTCCTCAGAAGCAACCAGGGAACATGTATCAACCAGATTCCTGTTGTAAATAAGGGCGACCGTGTTAAGAAGGGCGATGTAATCGTCGACGGTCCCGCTACAAAGAACGGTGAAATTGCGCTCGGTAAGAACGCTCTTATCGGATTTATGACCTGGGAGGGTTATAACTACGAGGACGCGGTTCTTATCAGTGAAAAAATCGTAAGAGAAGATGTATATACATCTATCCATATAAATGAATACAGCACCGAGGCGAGAGATACCAAGCTCGGCCCCGAGGAAATCACACGCGACATCTCTAACCTTAACGACGATATGCTCAAAGACCTTGACGAAAACGGTATTATCCGCATAGGCGCCGAGGTTAAGTCTAACGATATTCTCGTAGGTAAGGTTACTCCCAAGGGTGAAACCGAGCTTACCGCGGAGGAAAGACTTTTGAGAGCTATCTTCGGCGAAAAGGCGAGAGAGGTAAGAGATACCTCACTGAGAGTTCCCCACGGCGAGAGCGGTATCGTTGTAGACGTTAAGGTGTTCACCAGAGAGGACTCCAGAAACGAGCTTCAGCCTGGAGTAAACAAAGTAGTAAGAGTTTACCTCGCTCAGAAGCGTAAGATTTCCGTCGGCGATAAAATGGCGGGACGTCACGGTAACAAGGGTGTTGTATCCCGTATTTTACCTGTTGAGGATATGCCTTTCCTGCCCGACGGTACTCCTCTTGATATCGTACTTAACCCTCTGGGCGTACCTTCCCGTATGAACATCGGACAGGTTCTCGAGGTTCACCTCGGCTACGCCGCCAAGGCGCTCGGCTGGAAGATACAGACTCCTGTATTCGACGGCGCTCACGAGTCCGATATCTTTGAGGCGTTCAGAATGATGCGCGAAAAGGACGATTATAAACCGAGAGCGGAGGTAACGGGCATCGACTTCGGCGAGTGCGTTCGCCAGAACGGTATCTCGCTCGAGGGTAAGACAATGCTTAAGGACGGCCGTACGGGCGAGTATTTCGATAATCCCGTAACAGTCGGTTATATGTACTACCTCAAGCTCCACCACCTCGTTGACGATAAAATCCACGCCCGTTCCACAGGACCGTACTCCCTCGTTACTCAGCAGCCGCTCGGCGGTAAGGCTCAGTTCGGCGGACAGCGTTTCGGTGAAATGGAAGTATGGGCTCTCGAGGCTTACGGCGCGGCTTATACTCTTATGGAAATCCTTACGGTTAAGTCCGACGACGTTGTAGGACGTGTTAAGACCTTCGAGGCTATCGTTAAGGGACAGAACATCCCCGCTCCGGGAATCCCCGAGTCGTTCAAGGTTCTTATCAAGGAGCTCCAGTCGCTTTCGCTTGACGTTCGCGTTATGAACAGAGAAGGCGATGAAATCGACCTCAAGCGCCACTTTGATGAGGACGACGATTTACCCGTTGAGAATCCCGAGTTTGAGGAGAAGAGTGTTATGACCTCAAGCTCTATGGAGGGCTTCAACCTCGACGAGGACAGCGATAACGATGACAATATGTTTGACGAGCAGTCGCTTATCGACGAATCAGACGATTACGGCGATTACGACGGCGAAGATTATTAATAAGGAGGAGCGGTTATTATGGAAAACAATGTTTTTGACTCAATAAGAATTAATCTTGCTTCTCCCGAGCAGATTTTATCATGGTCATACGGCGAGGTAAAAAAGCCCGAGACCATTAACTACCGTACATTAAAGCCCGAGCGCGACGGCTTGTTCTGCGAGCGCATTTTCGGACCTACAAAGGACTGGGAGTGCCACTGCGGAAAATACAAGAGAATCAGATATAAGGGAAAGGTCTGCGACCGCTGCGGCGTTGAGGTAACACGCGCCAAGGTAAGACGCGAGCGTATGGGACATATCCACCTCGCCGCTCCCGTATCTCATATCTGGTATTTCAAGGGTACGCCCTCCAGAATCGCGCTTTTACTCGATATTTCCCCGAGAAATCTCGAGAGAGTTCTCTATTTCCAGAGCTATATAGTTACAGATCCGGGCGATTGCCGCGAGCTTGAAAAGCTCCAGTGCCTCTCCGAGAACGAGTATATGGATATGCGCGAGAAGTACGAGGACGACTTCAAGGCGGGAATGGGCGCTGAAACCATTCTCGAGCTCTTAAAGGAAATCGACCTTGACGAGCAGGCGGAAACCGTCAGAGCCGAGCTCGAGGCGGCGACTGGTCAGAAGCAGGGCAGACTTATCAAAAAGCTCGACGTAATCGAGAGCTTCAGAAACTCGGGCAACCGTCCCGAGTGGATGATTCTTACCGAAGTTCCCGTTATTCCGCCCGATATCAGACCTATGGTACAGCTCGACGGCGGACGTTTCGCGACTTCCGACCTAAACGACCTCTACCGTCGTGTTATAAACCGTAACAACCGTCTGGCTAAGCTTATCGAGCTCAACGCTCCCGATATCATTATCCGTAATGAGAAGCGTATGCTTCAGGAAGCCGTTGACGCGCTTATCGACAACGGCAGACGCGGCAGACCTGTTACGGGACCTAACGGCAGAGCGCTTAAATCGCTCTCCGATATGTTAAAGGGTAAACAGGGACGTTTCCGTCAGAACCTTCTCGGTAAACGTGTTGACTATTCGGGACGTTCGGTTATCGTCGTAGGTCCTGAGCTTAAAATGTATCAGTGCGGCTTACCTAAGGAAATGGCGTTAGAGCTGTTCAAGCCCTTCGTAATGAAACGCCTTGTTGAAAAAGATAAAGAAAAGAATATAAAAGCGGCTCGTAAAGCCGTAGACCGCGTTAATCCCGAGGTTTGGGACGCTCTCGAGGAAGTTATAAAGGGACATCCCGTACTCCTCAACCGTGCGCCGACGCTTCACCGTCTGGGTATTCAGGCGTTCGAGCCCGTGCTCGTAGAGGGCAGAGCTATTAAGCTTCACCCGCTGTCTTGTACAGCGTACAACGCGGACTTCGACGGCGACCAGATGGCTGTTCACGTTCCGCTTTCCGCCGAGGCGCAGGCTGAGGCAAGATTCCTTATGCTCGCCGCGGGCAACCTGCTCAAGCCGTCCGACGGCCAGCCTGTTACCGTACCTACTCAGGATATGATCCTCGGTTCCTACTATCTTACGCTTGATAAGAACGGCGAACCGGGTGAGGGCAAGGTGTTCCGCGATGTCAACGAGGCTATGATGGCTTACCAGACAGGAGTATTGAGCCTTCATTCCAAAATCAAGGTGCGCCGCACCGCTGAAATCGACGGCGAGATGAAATCGGCGCTTGTCGATACTACAGTAGGTAAAATCATCTTCAACAATCCTATTCCCCAGGATTTAGGCTTTGTTGACAGAACAATTCCCGAGAACAAATTCAAGTTCGAAATCGACTTCCTTGTCGGTAAAAAAGGACTTAAAAAGATTGTTGACGCCTGTATCAAGAAGCACGGCACACAAATCGCGTCCGTAGTTCTCGATAATATCAAGGCTCAGGGTTATAAATACTCCACTATCGGCGCGATTACCGTCGCGGTATGCGACGCGGTTATCCCGCCCGAGAAGAAAGAGATTATCTCTAAGGCTGAAACTGAGGTTGACGCGATAACCGAAGAATACGCCATGGGTTTACGTACCGAGGAGGAGCGTTACGCCGCTGTTCTTAAGGTTTGGGAAAAGGCTACTAACGACGTAACCGCCAAGCTTAAGGAAGGTCTCGACGACTTCAACCCGATTCAGATGATGGCTGACTCGGGAGCTCGAGGAAGTATCGAGCAGATTCGTCAGCTCGCGGGTATGCGCGGACTTATCGCGAATACATCTGGTAAGACAATCGACATTCCTATCAGAGCTAACTACCGTGAAGGTCTTAATATCTTGGAATACTTTATCTCCTCGCGAGGAGCGCGTAAAGGTCTTGCCGATACAGCGCTTCGTACCGCGGACTCGGGTTATCTTACAAGACGTCTTGTTGATGTATCACAGGAGGTTATTATCCACGAGGAGGACTGCGGAACCAAGGAAGGTCTCGAGGTATTCGATATTTATAACGACACAGGCAACGAGAAGGACAAGAGCTTTATCGAGGGTATGCACGAGCGTTTAATCGGCAGATATTTAGTTGACGATTTCTGTGACGAAAACGGCAATACTCTTGTAAGCAAGGACGTAATGATGGGCGACGAGGAAGCCGACATTATTGTGAAGAGCGGCGCTCAGAGTGTTAAAATCCGCTCTGTACTCGGCTGCTGCGCTAAACACGGCGTATGCCGTAAGTGCTACGGCGCTAACCTCGCCAACCGCCACGTAGTTACAGTCGGAGAGGCTGTAGGTATTATCGCGGCTCAGTCTATCGGCGAGCCCGGTACACAGCTTACAATGCGTACGTTCCATACGGGCGGCGTCGCTTCCGCGGACGATATCACACAGGGTCTTCCCCGTGTTGAGGAGCTCTTTGAGGCTCGTAAGCCCAAGACTTTAGCGATTATAAGCGAAATCGACGGTGAAGTTCGTTTCGAGGAGCGCAAGAACGCAAAACACGCCGTAATCTACAACAAGGAAACGGGCGATGAGAGAGCGTATCTGATTCCGTTCGGCTTCAGAGCCAGAGTTTTAGAGGGACAGTATATCCATAAGGGCGATAAGATAACCGACGGTTCGGTAAATCCGCACGATGTACTCGCTATCCTCGGCACAAACGCTTTACAGAACTACCTGATTTCCGAGGTTCAGTCCACATACCGTCAGCAGGGTGTTGAAATCAACGATAAGCACATCGAGGTTATTATCCGCCAGATGCTTAAAAAGGTTCGCCTTGACGACGCGGGCGACACAGACCTTATCGCGGGCCAGTCCTACGACAAGACTGTTGTGTTCACCGCTAACGATAAAATCAAAGAGAGAATCGCTAACGGCGAGGAAGGTCTTAAAGAGGCTACATGGACTCAGATGCTTCTCGGTATCACGAAGGCGGCTCTCGCTACAGACAGCTTTATGTCCGCGGCTTCGTTCCAGGAAACAACGAGAGTTCTCACCGACGCCGCTACAAAGGGTAAGGTGGATCACCTTATGGGACTTAAAGAAAATGTTATTATCGGTAAGCTTATCCCAGCGGGTACGGGTATGCGCCGTTACAACGACGTTGAGCTCGAGGTTAACCACGCTGAACAGCCAATCGATTTTGACAGGAATATATAAAATGATTAATCGGCTTCCTCGGAAGCCGATTTTCTTTTGCGATATTATAAACTGATAAGATATATAAAAAATTTCCGCGGTTTTTGATTATTATGTCAATGGAATTTACCGTTGATATTTGGTACAATATAATGGAAATTAATGTGAAAGGAAATCAGTATATGAAAAGCTATTTCAAAAAATCCTTAGGCTTGGCTTTGGCGGTTATTCTCGTAGCTATGACCGTTGTAAACGCTTACGCCGCGGATTCAAAAACAAGCGTCGGCGCGAGTAACCAGTATACCAACGCTTCCCAGAATCTCGATTCTCAGCACGGATACGACGGCAAAGACCTCGGCGCGACTTACACAAAGTCGGCTACAACCTTTAAAATCTGGGCTCCCACTGCCTCGAGCGTAAAGGTTAATCTCTACTCCGACGGCAACAGCGGCGGAAGCATAAGCTCGACAAATATGCAGAAAAACAACTCCAACGGCGTTTGGTCGCTTACTATGAACGGCGATTATAAGAACAAGTTCTACACCTACACCGTTACGGCTTCCAACGTGCTCGGACAGAACCAGCAGACAAAGGAAACGCAGGATATTTATTCCGTTGCCACAGGCGTTAACGGCAGACGTTCCCAGATTGTCGACCTTGACTCCACAGACCCCACGGGCTGGAGCTCGGACGCTCACGTTCTTCTCGAAAAGAACACGGATTCCTACGTTTGGGAAGTTCACGTTAAGGACTTTTCCTGGGATACAAAGTCGGGCGTTTCGTCTAAAAACCGCGGTAAATACCTCGCGTTTACCGAAACGGGCAAAACACTTAACAACGCGGGCAAAACGTCTACGTTAATCGACCACCTCAAGAAACTCGGGGTTACTACAGTTCAGATTACTCCGTTCTATGATTTCGGTTCAATCGACGAGGGCGGCTCAATCGACCAGTTCAACTGGGGCTACGATCCCGTAAACTACAACGTTCCCGAGGGTTCTTATTCCTCAAATCCCTATGACGGAAATGTCAGAATCAAGGAATGTAAGCAGATGATTCAGGCGCTCCATAACGCGGGACTTTCCGTTGTAATGGACGTTGTATATAACCACACATATTCGGCTCCCGAATCCTCCTTCGAAAAATGCGTGCCGAACTACTACTACAGAATGCAGTCGAGCGGCAAGTATTCCGACGGCTCAGGCTGCGGAAACGAAACAGCTTCTGAAAGAAGAATGTTCAGGAATTTCCTTATTCAGTCCTGTATGTACTGGGTTAACGAGTATCATATCGACGGTTTCCGTTTTGACCTTATGGGTGTTCACGATGTCGAAACGATGAACCTCTTAAGAGCGGAAATGGATAAGGTAGACCCGCGTCTTACAATCTGGGGTGAGGGCTGGACAGGCGGCACCTGCACTTATCCCGATAAAACCTGGACAGGACAGCAGTTTAAGCCTGCCGACCGTTTTTATTCGAATGATTTAAACGAGCGCGTGGCTATCTTTAACGACGGTATCCGCGACGCCATTAAGGGTAAAACCTTTAACGATATCAAAAGCAAGGGCTGGGTTCAGGGCGATAAGAGCTTTGCTCCCGAAATAAACGAAGGAATTATGGGTAACGTTAAGGGCGTTCACAACGCCTCAACGTACCAGTGGACTTCCCGTCAGCCTTCACA
The DNA here is from genome assembly GCA_902797225.1 of uncultured Ruminococcus sp. Taxonomy (GTDB): domain Bacteria; phylum Bacillota; class Clostridia; order Oscillospirales; family Acutalibacteraceae; genus Ruminococcoides. Next base: position 16,940 of record CADBSD010000007.1, read on the forward strand.
GACAGTAACCTACGCGTCCTGCCACGATAACCAGACATTGTGGGACAGACTCGCCAATTCTCAGGGAATTACCGCTTTCCGCCAGAGAAACGACACTCTCGTTAAACAGAATAAGCTGGCAGGCGGTATATTACAAATGGCTCAGGGTATTACATTTACCCTGGCGGGTGAGGAAATGGGTCGTTCCAAGGACAACGACGAGAACAGCTACAAGAGCTCGGCTACGCTTAATATGATTGACTGGGGCAACGCCCAGACTAACGCCGATATCGTAAGCTATTACAAGGGTATGCGCGAGATAAGAGCTAAGTTCTCGCCGCTGAGGGATAATACCTCCGCTTCACTTTCGGGTTATAAGTGCTACTCGGGTGAAAGCGCTTCCGATACTTACGCGGGCGTTTGGACAAACAATAAGCAGGGCGAATGGAAAAAGCTCGCCGTAATCGCCAACAATACTTCTTCACAGAAAAACTATCAGCTTAACGGCTCAGAGGGCTCGAACTGGGTAATACTCGCGAATTCCAATTCAGCAGGCGTAAAGAGCCTCGGCGAGGTGAACAACGGTACGTTCACTATCGGCGCTTACTCTATGGTTGTAGCTGTTGATAAGGACAGCTTCTACAATACTCCCGTACAGCCGACGACCGCTAAGCCGACGGAAGCTCCGACAACGACGCCGATTCCTACTCTCGCTCCTACTACAGCCGTTCCCGAAACGACAGCCGCTCCCGTGCCGAGCTTTAAGACGGGCGATGTTAACCGCGACAATAATATCAGTATCAAGGACGCTACATTGATTCAGAAATATATCGCCAGACTTGAAACTCTCGACGACGAGCAGAAAAAGCTCGCCGACGTAAACGGCGACAATAACGTCAGCATCAAGGACGCCACAAAAATCCAGCATATTATAGCTAAGTTAGCGTAAATAAAAGCCCGCTTCGGCGGGCTTTTCCTTTTTCGGCGCACGGGACTTCCTGTAAGGTGAAACTGAAATTTTGACAGGCTTTAGATTCCGCCGTTTATGGACCTTTCCGTTACAGCAGTTTTTTAAAAAGGCGGCTTTGGCTCCCGCGGCTCGCTGTAAGGCAAACTTGAAATTTATACGGGCTTTAGACTCCGCCGATTATGAACATATCCGTTACAGCAGTTTTTTTAAAAGGCGGCTTTGGCTCTCGCGGCTCGCTGTAAGGCAAACTTGAAATTTTAGACGGGCTTTAGACTCCGCCGATTATGAACATATCCGTTACAGCAATTTTTAAAAAGGCGGCTTTGGCTCCCGCGGCTCGCTGTAAGGCAAACTTGAAATTTTAGACGGGCTTTAGACTCCGCCGTTTATGAACCTATCCGTTACAGCAATTTTTAAAAAGGCGGCTTTGGCTCCCGCGGCTCGCGGGTTTAGAAATATTGTACATATTCAAGGCTGTGATTTTGACTATTTTATCAATAGAAATTTTATGCGCTTTTATGCTAAAATATATAATGTACAAATATCTATAGGGAGGACTGTTTTATGAAAACATCTTTCAAGAAATCGTTAAGTATTTTCTTAGCTGTGCTTATGCTTGTTTCGGCTTTTTCCGTAATGGGCGCTGCAGCGGCTGAGACAGGAAAAGCTTCCACGGGCGAAGGTACTATAACTCTCGACGCTTCCTTCTGTGAAGAGGCGGGAGCGGCTAGCTGGTATGCCTGGACATGGAACACCGAGACTGACGGACGCTGGGTACAGGCTATCGGCGGTACAAGCGCCGCTGACATTACTTACGACGCGTCGGAATTTGGAGCAAACTGTATTTTCGTAAGAATCAATCCCACGGCAACCGAGCCTTCCTGGGAAGACGGAGTAAAATGGAACCAAACAGGAAACCTCACCGTTGACAACTCTACCTTTACCATAACAGGCTGGGGCGAAGGCTGGGGCGCTAACTTAGAGGGCGTATGGAGCGGCGACGGTCCCGACCCCGTAGATCCCGACCCCGGTTCATATACGGTAAAGCTTAACCCCGGTTCCGCGGCAGGCGCGGGCGATTGGTACGCCTGGACTTGGGTTGACGCGGGTCCGCACTGGGTAAGCGGTACGGAATCCGACGGTATTATTACATTTAACGAAATTTGCGATAACGTTATTTTCGCTTGTTTCTCGGGTGAACCCGATAATAAATGGACAGGAAAAATCGGTCAGACTGATAACCTTACAGCCGAGGACGGCAAGACATTCGTTATCAACGACATAGGAGAGGCAGAGGATTTAACAGCGCTCTATTACGGCGAATGGACAGGCGGCGAAGAAGTAATTACAACCGCGGCTCCCGAGCCGACAGAAACAGACGCTACTCAGCCTGTAACCGAAAAACCGACAGATCCTCCTCAGCCCGTAACCGACAAGCCTACAGAGCCTGTCGTTACACAGCAGCCGATTACAGGCCCCGATATTCCTACGGAAGCTCCCGCGGCAGACGCTGACCAGTATCTTTATGTTTCGGCTAAGTCGAACATAAGCGAAGCGGGCGCTAATGTAAAGATTAACGGCAATACCATAACAGTTTCCTATTCTCTTACAACACTAGATAAAATCGATGACGGTCAGTTCAGCGTTGTTTACGACAGCTCTAAGCTCAGCCTTTCTCCGAATCTCAACACAAAGGCTTCTATGTTCCCCGTTATCAAGGACGCTAATTATAATCTCGGCGCTGAGCCGTCAACAGCTTCGTTCAACTTCTCGGGTATAAACGGCGCTTACGACTTTACAAACGGCGGAATCCTCGTGAATCTCGTGTTTACACGTAAGAGCACCACAGCCGCAGGTACGGCGGGCGTTTACCTCAAGTTTGAGGATCTTGACTCTAAGGCTGTAAATTATGTAGACAACTATCAGGTTAAAAATGATAACTTAACATTTGTTCCGAGCATCAAGGACGCTGAGGTTGAAGCTCCCACGGACGAGCAGGTTGCCACAGGCGCGAGCCAGAACCTTACAATCAACGCTTCCTCGAACGTATCCGATGATGTTCAGAAGATTGTTTGCGATAAGGTTAACGCTAAGGTTACATACAGAATGACTGTTATGGAGCTTATCGCTTATGGTAAGGGCGTTGTTACATACGATCCCTCAAAGCTCGCTTTAGAAGCTAAATACAACTCACAGAGTTCGATGTTCACAACACTTAATACCCAGACTATCTACAACCTCAACGCGGGTACTGGTACAATGATGTTCACGTTCACAAGCGCCGATCCCGATACTCAGTCGGGTACGTATGATTTCAGAAACGGCGGAGATATTATTTCTCTCATATTCACCGTTAAAGACGGCGCTTCGGGCGACACGGACGTATATCTCGAGCTTATGGATTTAGGCTCGTTCAAGACTGATTATGTTTCGGGCGGACAGATTAAGCCCGACGCCGACAACATCACATCAAATATCGCTATTGAGGCTCAGGTTGCCACAACTGTTGCTCCCGAAACATCGGAGCCTATAGCTACAGCTACATCGGATACAGATCCTACAGCGGATCCTAACGCTACAACAGCACCTGAAGCTACAACCGCAGCTCCCGCAACGGAACAGCCCACGACCGTAGCTCCTACAACCGTTGCTCCCGCTACAAAGGCAACAGCGGCGACAATCGCTCCGAGCAAGGTCAACTTCAGCAAAAAGCCTGACGAGAAATCGGCCGTTAACGCTCTTGAAAAAGCTAAATCCGACGCCGATCCCAAGGGTTCAAAGTTCAGCGGTCTTAAAGCTAAGGTTGCTAAGACTACCAAAAACTCCAATAAGCTTACCTGGAATAAGGTATCGGGCGCTAAGAAGTATATCATAATGGGTAATAAGTGCGGCAAAACAGGCGGTAAGTTCAATGCCTTCAAGAAGCTCGCGACAGTAAAGAGCACAAGCTATACCCAGAAAAAGCTTAAGAAGAACACATACTACAAGTACGTAGTTCTCGCGGTTAATTCCAAGGGTAAGGTTGTTTCCGCTTCAAAGGTTATTCACGTAGCCACAAAGGGCGGCAAGAATACCAACTACAAGAAGCTCACGGGCAATAAGAAGAAAGTAACCATTAAGAAGGGCAAGACTTTTAAGTTCAAGGTTAAGAAAAAGGCCAAGATGAACAAGAAGGGCAAGGTTAAGAACCACCGCAAGATTAAGTTCGAGTCCACTAACGCCAAGATCGCTACAGTAAACTCGAAGGGTAAGATCAAGGGTAAGAAGAAGGGCACAACTTATGTTTACGCTTACGCTCAGAACGGCGTATTCGCCAAGATTAAGGTTAAAGTAAAATAAACAAAATTATCGGCTCCTTCGGGAGCCGATTTTTTGTAGTAAAACATTTACAACACCGCGGTTTTATGATATAATAAAGCGATTATATTAAAAGATACATAAGCGCCAGCAAAAGCGACGGATCTGTTTTTTCTTCCATAAGTAAAAGGACTAAAAGCAGTATTATGCTCTCCTCTTTATCCTTGAAAAAAGCCTTTATCGGGTCGCCCGAGAAAGCGTTTGTAAAATCGGGGGGTTGTGTCTTTTGCTTTTCGGATTTCTGAGTACGAACAGGCTGTTCTTTCGGCTTTTCCAAGGGCTTTTCGGGAGCGTTTCTGTGAGTATGAGTTCGCATTTGCGAAGCGCGTCTGAGAGCTTCGCGTGTGATAGGGTCAATATCGGGCATACTTATACCTCGCTAAATCAGATTAAGGATCCCTTCGCTTTTTAAAACGGGCAAGAGCTTCATTATTCCAATCATCTTTTTAGCCGAGTCGAGCTTTCGGCATTTTTCCTCGCTTAAAAACGGTCTTAATGCCGTAAGCAGGCGTGTGGTGTCGTCCTCGCGGTTAACACTGGATAAAAGAGGAGCTATCTTCGCGATACCTTTGAGAGCGTCGTCGGAGAAAATCGGGTTTTCTTCCCGAGGCTTTGGAGCGGGCGGCGCGCTGTCTCCGGTGATTCCGAGCATTTTTCCGAGATTCTGAACCTCTTTCAAGGCTTCGGGATCAGCCATAATCTCGGCGATTTTGTCCTGAATGTTATCCATTTCCCGACAGCTTCTTAATAAGCGCCTGTGCTGCCGCTGAGTTTAAGATTTCACTTGATTTTTTCGGGTCGTTTAAAATCTTTTTCAGCTGTTCAGCCTGCTTATCGTTCAGGTTTTTCATTAGGCTTTCGACTTTCTGTTTATTTTTGGTATTAGCGGTTTGCTCTTTTGTAAGTCCGTTTTTATTTATAAAGCTGTTTATCAGGCTTTTAAGTTCATTGTTATTCATAGTATCACCTCGTTATATACTATGCTTTTTCTAATTTTTTATGATTAAGGTTGTGGTAATATGAAAATCTTATTGTTATCAGATTCTCACGGTAACGCAAAAGTCCTCGCGCGCGCGGTTGAGAAATTCGGCTCAAACGCCGATATTATCGTGCATTGCGGCGACGCTACAAGGGGAGAAGCGGATAGACTTAAGGATAACAATCCCGATAAAACCGTAGTTTGCGTTCGCGGTAACTGCGATTGGTGCAGCGATTTCAAAGACGTTGAGAAAATAAAAGTAAATAATAAGAATATACTTATAACACACGGCCACCTTTTCGGCGTGAAATACGGGCTTAAAAAGCTGTATGAAAAGGCGATAGAGGAAGAATGCGAGATTGCGTTCTTCGGACATACCCATAATCCCACCGACGTAACTATCGGCGGAGTGCGTATGATTAACCCCGGAAGCTGCGCGGGCTACGGCACATCCTGCGCTACCGTGGAAATTGACGACAAAAACAATGTGCTAGTAAACCATTTGTCGATTGAGTTGAATTAATCGACTGATAAAACACTAAAACTGAGGATAAAAATGATTTTTCCCGATATAAAAGGAAATGAAAATTTAAAACACTCGCTTATGAAGCTTGAAAAAAGCAACCGAATGCCTCACGCCGTTATTATCGACGGCGGAAGCGAGAGCGCTCGGCTCGCTTTAGCCGAACATCTGGCTATGTGGGCGGTGTGTGAGAGCGGCGGCGAAAAGCCCTGCTCAAGCTGTAAGGGCTGTAACCTCGCGAAAGCGAAAGCTCACAGCGATATTCATTACGCTAAGGGCGAGGGCAAAACCGAAATCTACAATAAAGACGAGATAATGTTTATTATCAAGGACTCGTATGTAAAGCCCTTCATAGCGAATAAAAAGGTATATATACTATCGGAATGCGACAGAAAGCTCCCCGTCATTTCCCAGAATATTTTTCTTAAAACACTGGAGGAGCCGCCGCAGGACGTGCTTTTTATATTGACCTGCCAAAGCTCAAAAAGCCTGCTCGAAACTATCCGCTCAAGAGCTGTGACCTTTACTCTCGAGAGCGATATGAACGTAAACGAGGACTATCTCGAGCTGGCGAAGGAGATAGCCGCGGGTATGGTCGCGAAATCCGAAATGGAGCTTTTAATGGCAACGTACAAGCTTGACGAAAGAGCCAAGGCGCTTTCCGTTTTGGATTTGGTAATACTTTTACTGAGAGACGGATTGGCCGTTTGTGTCGGAGCTCAGGCGGAGCTCGACAGCGAAACCGCCGAAACGCTCTGTAAAAAGCTTACAAAGAAGAATTATATAGAGCTTATTGAAATAACTAAGGAGGCTCAGCTTAATATCACCCGAAATGTAGGGCTGAAGCTGGTGTCTACCGATTTATGCGCGAAATGCAGGAGGGCGCTATGGCAGAGGTAATAGGAGTAAGATTTAAAGAGGTCGGTAAGATTTATTACTTTGACCCGAAAAATACAAAGCTTGAAACGGGCGATAAGGTTATCGTCGAAACAGCCCGCGGAATCGAGTGCGGAATTGTGGCGCTTCCTAACAAGGACGTTCCCGACGAGGAGATTATCCACCCCTTAAAGCCTCTTATAAGAAAGGCTAATAAAAATGATATTTCCCATATAGCGGAAAATAAAAAGCGCGAAAAGGAAGCGCTTAAAATTTGCGAGAAGAAAATCGCCGAGCACGGACTTGAGATGAATCTTGTCGATGTTGAGTACACCTTCGACAATAATAAAATTCTTTTCTATTTTACAGCCGACGGCAGAGTCGACTTCCGAGCGCTCGTAAAGGATCTGGCTTCCGTTTTCCGCACAAGAATCGAGCTCAGGCAAATAGGTGTGCGCGACGAGGCGAAGATGCTCGGAGGTCTGGGCGTTTGCGGCAGGCCGTTCTGCTGCCACAGCTTTATGGGCGATTTCCAGCCTGTTTCCATTAAAATGGCAAAGGAGCAGGGACTTTCGCTTTCTCCCGTAAAGATTTCGGGTACGTGCGGAAGGCTGATGTGCTGTCTTAAATATGAGCAGGACGCATATCTCGACTTGCTCAAACGCACTCCGAAGGTCGGCGCGATTGTAAAAACTCCCGACGGAAAGGGTATTGTAGTTGAGAATAACCTTATTTCAGGCAAGGTTAAGGTTAAGCTCGACTCGGCTCCCGAGGGCGTAGCTCCCGCTACGTTCAAATCGAGAGAAGTGCGTATTATAAAAGACGGATATATCAAAATGAATAAAAAGGAAATTGACGAGCTTAAGCATCTGGAAGAGTAACCTTAGTTATAATACACAATTTCACCAACTGAAATTAGGCGAAATCAACGAAAAACGAGGTTGATTACAGCTTAGCTGCGTCTAACCTATTGCATTTTGTGAGATATGTGGTAAAATATATTTATTAATAAAAGGAGGACAATACTATGGCTTATAAAATCACTGATGAGTGCATTATGTGCGGTGCTTGTGCTGACGAGTGTCCCGTAAGCGCTATCTCTGAGGGCGACGCTGCATACAAAATCGACGCTGACGCTTGCGTTGATTGCGGTTCTTGCGCTGATGTATGCCCCGTAGGCGCTCCTGTAGAGGGATAATTTTGAAATAACAGCATAAAACGGCAAGGCTCAGCCTTGTCGTTTTCTTTTTGTAGTGTTATAATAAACCTATCAAAAAAACTATTGAACGGAAGTGTGCCTGTGAGAGAAAAAAACGAGCGTTTTGAACCGTTGGGAAACGGCGTTGAAATTCTGGTGAACGAGCTTTATCATTTTTCGACCGATACAATACTGCTGGCGGATTTCTCAAAGCCGAAGAAAAACAGTAAAGCCGTTGATTTAGGTACGGGCTGCGGAACGATTCCGTTTATATGGAGAAGAAACGATAAATCCGTAAAAATCAGCGCCGTGGAAATTCAGAGCGGCGCGTGCAGGCTAGCCGAAAACTCAATCGAGCATAACGGATTCGAGGATATAGAGGTAATAAACGCTGATTTAAAGGAGCTTAAGGGAGTTTTACCGTTTGGTTTCTTTGATTTAGTATGCTGTAATCCCCCGTACAAGCTCAGCGGAAGCGGAATTAAAAACCCCGAAAACGAAAAGCTTCTTGCGCGTCACGAGGAAAGCTGTACGCTCGACGATATTACCTTAGCGGCTAAAAACCTGTTGCAATTCGGCGGAAGATTTTGTATGTGCCAGCGTCCCGAAAGACTTACGGACGTTATGGAAAGTATGAGGAAAAACAGCCTTGAGCCTAAACGGCTGAGGTTTGTGCAGCAGCGTTCCGACAAAAAGCCCAAGCTGTTTTTAATTGAGGGCAGACGCTGCGCGAAAGCGGGAAACCTTGTGGTTGAACCCGTGTTGTTTATTGAGGAAAACGGAGATTTCTCTCGGGAAATGAAGGAAATCTACGGAGTATATAAGGAGGGCTACGATGAGTAATACGCTTTATGTTGTCGGTACGCCTATCGGGAATCTGTCCGATATGTCCGAAAGAGCCGTAAATACTCTGGCTGAGGTTGATTTTATCGCCGCGGAGGACACGAGAGTTACCCTTAAGCTATTAAATCATTTTAATATAAAGAAGCCTATGCTGAGCTATTACGAGCACAACAAACGCGAACGCGGGGAGATAATATGCGCGCGTATTCTGGCGGGCGAGGACTGCGCGATTGTCACCGACGCGGGTATGCCGTGTATCTCCGACCCCGGCGAGGATTTAATAAAGCTCTGCGGAGAAAAAGGTATTAAGACTATCGTCGTTCCCGGCCCGAGCGCGGTTATTTCGGCTCTAGCGGTGAGCGGACTTGAAACGGGCAGATTTTGTTTTGAGGGTTTTTTGAGCGTAAATAAAAAGAGCCGAAGGGAACACCTCGAAAGCCTTAAAAACGAGCGCAGAACTATGATTTTCTACGAGGCGCCCCATAAGCTTCCCTCGACCTTAAAGGACTTGTACTCATCGTTCGGCGAAAGAAAGCTTTCCATAGTTCGTGAGATTACAAAAATCCACGAGGAAGTAATAAGAACGACGACAAAAAAAGCCGCCGAACAGCTTGCGGACGGCTCCGTTAAAGGCGAAATAGTCCTCGTGCTTGAGGGAAAAAAGGATGTTGAGGAAAAGAGCTACACGCTGAAAGAAGCCGTAGAGCTCGCCGAAAAGCTGATAGAAAACGGCTCGAAAAGGGGCGACGCGGCTAAGGAAATCGCCTCGCTCACAGGCTTTAAGAAAAACGAGATATATAAGGAACTAATATGAACGCTATAGAAAAAATCCATTCGCTCGACAAATTCGGTTCGCGCCCGGGGCTTGA
>CADBSD010000008.1 GCA_902797225.1 uncultured Ruminococcus sp.
GAGCTTGCATATAAATACGGTCGGGACACCGAGTTTTCTCACTAATCCGAGCTGTCTGCACGACATTTGCTTACCACTTATCACTTATCACTTACCACTTACCACTCGTAAAGGAAAGCACCGACATTTTTTCTAAGCCCGCACTATCCGGAAGCGGCTTCCCGCTTCCCGCTTCCTGCTTCCCGCTTACTTTATTCTCTCCATTCCGCCCATATACGGTCTTAATACCTCGGGAATGTTGATACTTCCGTCCTCGCGTAAATTATTCTCGAGGAAAGCTATAAGCATTCTCGGCGGAGCTACTACCGTATTGTTGAGAGTGTGGGCAAAATACTTGCCATCCTTGCCTTTTACTCTGATTTTAAGACGGCGTGCCTGAGCGTCGCCGAGGTTCGAGCAGGAGCCGACCTCAAAATACTTTTTCTGTCTGGGCGACCACGCCTCAACGTCTATGGAGCGCACCTTTAAATCAGCTAAATCTCCCGAACAGCACTCGAGCGTTCTTACGGGAATATCGAGCGAACGGAACAAATCAACCGTATTCTGCCAGAGCTTATCGAACCACATTCTGCTGTCCTCGGGCTTACATACAACAATCATTTCCTGTTTTTCAAACTGGTGGATTCTGTATACGCCGCGCTCCTCGATTCCGTGAGCGCCTTTTTCTTTTCTGAAGCAGGGAGAATAGCTCGTCAGAGTTTTCGGAAGCTCCTCCTCCTTGACCATTGTGTCGATAAATTTTCCTATCATACTATGCTCTGACGTACCGATAAGATAAAGATCCTCGCCCTCGATTTTGTACATCATAGCGTCCATTTCCGCGAAGCTCATAACGCCCGTTACAACATTCGAACGAATCATAAACGGCGGTACACAGTAGGTAAAGCCCCTGTCAATCATAAAATCACGCGCGTATGAAATAACCGCGCTGTGAAGCCTCGCGATATCGCCCATAAGATAATAGAAGCCGTTGCCCGCGACCTTACGCGCCGCGTCTAAATCTATGCCGTTGAATTTCTCCATTATATCGGTATGGTACGGAACTTCAAAATCAGGAACTACGGGCTCGCCGAACTTTTCAACCTCAACATTCTCGCTGTCGTCCTTACCGATAGGAACGCAGTCGTCGATAATATTGGGTATCTTCATCATAATCTCGGTCACTTTTGCGGAATACTCAGACTCCTGCTTTTCGAGATTTTCGAGTTCCTCACCCTGAGCCTGCACCTGCGCTTTTAACGCTTCGGCTTCTTCTCTTTTACCCTGACCGTATAAAGCGCCGATTTGCTTGGAGAGCTTATTTCTGTTCGCTCTTAAAGCGTCCGCGTCGCCTTTAGCCTTACGGCTTTTCTTGTCGAGCTCTATAACCTCGTCTACCAGAGGAAGCTTGCTGTCCTGGAATTTCTTCTTTATATTTTCTTTAACTGCGTCGGGGTTTTCTCTTAAAAATTTAATATCAATCATTTTTTATTACTCCTTTTAGAACATATGTTTATTATTTATCCTCTAATTTTGCTGCGAGGTCTTTTAAATCGTCATCGCTGTAGAACTCTATCGAAAGCGTTCCGCCGTTTTTACCTGCAAGCGGCTTTACGCTGACCTTTTTTCCGAGGTATTCCGAAAGCGTCTGCTCTACCATTTTGTAGTAGCTGGGCTGTTTCGGAGCTTTTTTTACGGCGGGCTTTGACTTAGCTTTTTTCACAAGCTTTTCGACCTGGCGAACCGACATATCCGAGGCGGCGACCTCGTCGGCAATCGCCTTTATATCGTCTTTATTCTCTACGGCCAAAAGCGCTCTGGCGTGTCCCGCGGAGAGCTTACCGTTTTTCACCATATCCTGCACGTCGTCGGGCAGATTCAAAAGCCTCAGCGTATTCGCGACAGCGGGACGGGATTTTCCGACCGCCTGCGCGACCGCCTCCTGGCTTAATTCGTGCTCGTCCATAAGCGCCTTATATCCGAGCGCTTCCTCCATAGGGTTCAAGTCCTCGCGCTGGAGGTTTTCTATAAGCGCGATTTCCATAGTTTCCCTGTCTGTAAGCTCCCTTATCGTGACGGGAACCTCAGAGATACCCGCTATCTGACAGGCACGGTATCTTCTCTCGCCTGCCACAATCTCATATCCACCGCCTAAAATCGGCTTCACGAGTATCGGCTGAATAAGCCCGTGGGTTTTTATGCTTTCGGCGAGCTGGTTAAGCGCGTCCTCGTCGAATTCCTTTCTCGGCTGATTTCGGTTGGGCTCAATCTCCGAGATATTCAAAGTTACTGTATTTCCTCCGTCCTCGGTTTCGTTCTGAATAAAAATCGCGTCCAGTCCTCTGCCGAGTCCGCCTTTTCTTTTTGCCATTTTATTATCCTTTATCCTTTTTTAGTATTTCCTTGGCGAGTTCAGTATAAGCGATACTTCCCTTGCAGTTTTTGTCGTAGTAAATTACGGGCATTCCGAACGACGGCGCTTCCGATAATCTTACACCTCGCGGAATAACGGTTTTGAAAACCTTGCGGGGGAAGAATTTTTTTACTTCCTCAACAACCTGCTGGGTTAAATTAAGCCGTCCGTCGTACATCGTAAGCAATACTCCCTCGAGCTCCAGGCTTCCGTTGTACTGGCGTTTAACACGTCTTACCGTACTCATAAGCTGAGAAAGTCCCTCGAGCGCGTAATATTCGCACTGAATAGGCACTAAAATTGTATCGGCGAACGTCATCGCGTTAGCTGTAATAAGCCCCAAAGAGGGCGGACAGTCGATTATTATGTAGTCGTAGTTATACTTAATCGGCAAAACCGCGTTCTTTAACAGCGCCTCGCGGTGCGGTTTTTCCACGATTTCGAGCTCCGCCGCCGCCAAATCGAGCGAGCTCGGGAGAATATGGAGGTTTTTGTACTGAGTTGAAAACAAGCACTCCTCCGCTTTTATTCCGTCTACAAGAATGTTGTAGGTCGATTTTGTGAGCTGTCTTTTATCGACCGCGACGCCGCTTGTGGCGTTTCCCTGAGGGTCAACGTCGATTAAAAGCACTCTTTTTCCTAAGCTTCCCAGGCAAGCCGCGAGGTTTACGGAGGTTGTAGTCTTTCCTACTCCGCCCTTCTGGTTTGCCACAGCAATTACCTTTGCCAAATTATCAATCCCTTTATTAAAATATCTAAAAAGATTTTACCATAATATGATTTAAAATAAAAGAGTTTTGACTTATTTTTTTAAAATTGTTTCACGTGAAACAGGAGGAGGGAAGCTGGAAGCCGCTTCCGGATAGCGCGGACTTAGAATAAATGTCGGTGCTTTCCTTTACGAGTGGTAAGTGATAAGTGATAAGTGGTAAGCGTATGTCGAGAAGACTATTAATAATTCGCAATGCGCAATTCGCAATTCGCAATTAAAGGTCGAGAAGATAGAGCGGATTTAGAAGATACGTCGGTGTCCCGACAGTATTTATATGCAAGCTCCGCTTGCGGAGCATACTAATTTGGTCGGGCATAGAAGTTTATTTCTTTATCAACCTTTATCCTCGACCTTCCCTTTGCCCTGTGCCCTTAGCCCTGTGCCCTTGTTTTATTTGAGAGCAGGAAGCAGGAAGCGGGAAGCGGGAAGCCGCTTAAGGATAGCGCGGACTTAGAATAAATGTCGGTGCTTTTCTTTACGAGTGGTAAGTGATAAGTGATAAGTGGTAAGCGTATGTCGAGAAGACTATTAGTAATTCGCAATGCGTAATGCGCAATTCGCAATTAAATGTCGAGAAGATAGAACGGATTTAGAAGATACGTCGGTGTCCCGACCGTATTTATATGCAAGCTCCGCTTGCACAGCACACTAATTCGGTCGGGAATTAAAGGTTACTGGTTTATCAACCTTTCTTCCCGACCACAACTTACCACTTACCACTTTTACCACTTACCACTTGTAATCTCGGGATACCGAGCTTTCTCACTAATCCGCGTTGTCTGCCCGACATTCGCTTACCACTTCAAAAAACGCCGAAAGCCGCGCATTTCTGCGCGGCCTTGGCAAGGGGTTAGATAAGGAAATGGGTATGAGTGGATTTGGACGCATAGCGTCCGTCCGGAAAGCTTTTTAAGCAGGTCTTTCGACCTGAGGTTTCGGGATTCTTACCGTGTATTCGATATAATCCCCGCTGTCCTTATGGTCGCACACGGCGTCGATTCCCGCGAGCTTCATTGTTTTGACAGCTTTGTTTATAGTATTAACGAAAATTCGTATATCTCTTATTATTATTTTTTGTCTGCCCTTTTTCGTGTCAGACTCACCCGCGTTAAAGAGCATATTCTCGATAAGCTCCTCGCTTTTTTGAACGTTGAGATTTTCGGCGATGATTTTTGAGAGAGCTTCTTTTCTGAGCTGTTGGTCGTAAATTCGAAGCAGGGCTCTCGCGTGGCGTTCGGACAAGCCCGCCTGCACTATCCAGTCCTGCTCGTCGTAGGAAAGATTTAACAGCCTGAGCTTATTGGCGACGGAGCTTTGGCTTTTTCCGAGCTTTTGAGCCGCCTGCTCCTGGGTTATACCGTAGCGCCTGATAAGCCTTGAGATACCTCTCGCCTCCTCAAAAAAGCCGAGGTCACAGCGTTGGAGGTTTTCAAGCAGCGCCAGCATAGCTGATTCGCGGTCGTTACATTTAAGTATAATACAGGGGACTTTTATAAATCCCGCGAGTACGGCGGCTCTGAGCCTGCGTTCGCCCGCGACGATTTCGTATTCCGACTGACTTACCTTCCTTACAGTCAGCGGTTGAAGAATTCCGTTTTCTTCAATAGACTTAGCCAAATCTCTGAGCTTATCCTCCTCGAATATTTTTCTCGGCTGAGTTTTATTCGGGCGGATTTTGATAGTGGGTATCTCAATAATTCGGCTTTCGGATTTACTGAGAAAATTCAATTTTTCACCTCGCTTTGAGGTTTGTCCCTTTCGGTGAGTATATAATATCACTCTTTTATTAAAAAGCGTGTCGAAGTTTGAGCGATTTTTTTAATTTGTTTTCTGTCTTTTTGTAAAAAAAAGCTGAACCCTAAGGTTCAGCGTAAAAACTACAATGGTTTATTTTTAATCTTCTTGGCGGCTCTGGGATATTTATCGGGTGTGGGCAAAATCTTTTTAATAACGATAACCGCTCTCTCCCCCGCTTCTCCCAATTTGAAGCTCTCGGATTTTATTATTTCTCCGCCCAGCGCCTTTACGGCGTTTTCCGCTTCTGCGGTTTCCTCTTTATAGTCCGCGCCCTTCATAGCGACGAAATACCCGCCGGGTTTAACAAACGGCAGACAATACTCACAGAGGACGTTCAATCTCGCGACAGCTCTGGATATCGCGACGTCGTATTTTTCGCGGTACTCGATATTTTTACCCGCTTCCTCAGCGCGAGAATGAACCGTTTCGGCTTCAATCCCGATATTATCCGCCGCGGCGTTTAGAAAATTAAGACGTTTATTAAGGCTGTCAAGAAGCGTAAGCTTTATATCCGCGCGAAAAATCTTTAGCGGAATCCCCGGAAAGCCCGCGCCTGTTCCTACATCGATAAGAGAAGCGTTCTCGGGAATATCAAAATACTTCACAACGAGCAGGCTGTCCGCGAAATGCTTCAAGGCTACTTCCTCAGGCTCTACGATTCGGGTGAGGTTTATTTTCTCGTTCCACTCAATTAGAGAGTTATAATATTTTTCAAACTGATTTGTCTGCGTATCGCTTAGCTCTATTTTGAACTGTCCGCAGGTCTTTTTTACTAAATCTTTCATCTCTGACTTAACCATATCAACAACACATTAATATCCGCGGGCGAAACTCCCGAAATTCTCGAAGCCTGACCTATGCTTATCGGTTTGATTTTATTAAGCTTCTCCTGCGCTTCAAGACGCAAACCTTTTATCTCGGTATAGTCGAAGCTTTCGGGAAGCTTTTTCTTTTCGAGTTTTTCCATTTGCTCAACCTGTTTGAGCTGTTTTTCGATATATCCCGCGTATTTTACTTCTATTTCAACCTGTTCAAATATATTGGCGTCCAACTCGGGACGTGTTTCGTCTATCGGCTCTAAATCCTTGTAGCTAATCTGGGGACGTCTTAAAAGGTCAATAAGCTTCGCCCCTGTCGATAGCGGAGATGTTTCACGTGAAACAAGTATCTCGTTTATCCTCTCACCGGGAGGTATAACAACCTTGCTTATGCGCTTGAGCTCATTTTGTTTAAGCTCCTGCTTTTTGTTGAAGCGCTCCCAGCGCTCGTCTGAGATAAGCCCTATTTTTCTGCCTATAGGCGTAAGCCTTACGTCGGCGTTGTCCTGGCGGAGAATAAGCCTGTACTCGCTTCGCGAGGTCATCATTCTGTAGGGCTCGTTAGCTCCCTTTGTAACAAGGTCGTCTATAAGCGTACCTATATACGAGCTTGAACGCTCTAAAATCAACGGTTCTTTTCCTTTTATTTTTAGCGCGGCGTTAACTCCCGCTACAAAGCCCTGAGCCGCCGCTTCCTCGTAGCCCGAGCTGCCGTTAAACTGTCCCGCGCCGTATAAGCCCTCGAAATCCTTGAATTCAAGAGCGGCGTTCATCTGAGTCGGGTCGATACAATCGTATTCTATAGCGTAGGCGGGACGCATAATAACCGCGTTCTCCAAGCCTTTTATGGTATGGTAAAATTTGAGCTGAACTTCTTCGGGTAAGGACGAGCTCATACCCTGAAGATACATTTCCTCTGTATTAAGTCCGCACGGCTCTATAAAAAGCTGGTGGCGTTTTTTATCGCTGAAACGGACTATTTTATCCTCAAGACTCGGGCAGTAGCGCGGGCCTATGCCCTCGATTTTTCCTCCGTAAAGCGGTGAACGGTGGATATTTTCAAGGATTATTTCCTTTGTTTTCTCATTCGTCCAGCTTATATGGCACTTAACCTTATTCTCGCCGAGGTTTACCGTATCGTAGGAAAACGGTATCGGCGGTTCGTCGCCGAGCTGTTCTTCAAGCTCTGTAAAGTCAATACTGCTCCTGAGCACCCTCGCGGGAGTTCCCGTTTTAAACCTGCGAAGTCCTATTCCGAGTTTTTTCAGGCTCTCCCCCAAAAAGCTCGCCGCGAAAATTCCGTCGGGGCCGCTCTCGTAGCTTACCTCGCCTACGAATATTCTTCCGCCGAGATATGTGCCTGTCGCGATAACAACCGCCTTTACCTCGTACTGCGCGAGCATTCTCGTCGTGAGAATATAACCGTCGTCGGTTTTTTCGATATCGGTAATCTCCGCCTGATGAAGCTGTAGATTTTCCTGAAGCTCGAGCTTGTGCTTCATCACGTCAGAATATTTTCTCCTGTCTATCTGCGCTCTGAGCGAGTGTACCGCGGGGCCCTTTCCCCTGTTGAGCATTCTGCTCTGGAGAAAACACTCGTCGGCGGTCTTACCCATTTCACCTCCGAGCGCGTCTATCTCGCGGACAAGGTGTCCCTTCGCCGTACCTCCGATAGATGGGTTGCAGGGGCAGTTTCCCACAGCGTCCATATTAATTGTGAAAACTACGGTCTGACATCCGAGTCTTGCCGAGGCGAGCGCCGCTTCTATTCCCGCGTGTCCCGCTCCTATTACGGCAACATCAAATTTTCCCGCGTTATATTTCATTCGTACCAATCCTTATTTTTTATTTTCCTACGCAGAAGTTGTGGAATACGTTATCCACTACAACGTCGCTCACTCTTTCGCCCGTAAGCTCAAGAATGTTTTCTATAGCTTCCTCTATGCTGACGGTAACGGCGTCGAAGGTCATTCCCGCGTTCAGCGCTTGTGTCGCTTCCTCAAGAGATTTCTTCGCGTTCTTCGCCGCGTTTCTCTGTCTTTCGTTAGCGAGTATTCCCTCGCTCGGGTTAAAGTCCGCCGTTCCCGCGATTTTTTCTATCAGCTGACAAAGCTCGTCGAAGCCCTCGCCGTTTTTAGCGGAAATTTTAACGATTTTCTCTATCCTGTCCCCGATGTATTTTTCATCGAGCTTCTTTTCCAAATCAGTTTTATTTATAACCGCGATAACGGGAGCGTCCTTTACGTTTTCAATCAGCTTTTTATCGTCCTCGTCAAGCTCTCGCCCCGCGTCGAATACAGCGAGCACAAGCCCGCAGTTTTTTATACGGCTTTTCGCTATATCCACTCCGATTTTCTCGACCTTATCCTCCGTATCTCTCATACCCGCCGTATCGCTCAGTCTTAAAATAACACCGCCTACGCTGACGGTTTCCTCGATAATATCCCTCGTAGTTCCCGGGATATCGGTAACGATACTGCGGTTTCTTCCCGAAATAAGGTTCATCAGCGTGCTTTTTCCCGTATTCGGCTTACCCGCGATTACGGTATCTATTCCCTCCTTAACGGTTTGTCCCATATCATAAGTTGATAAAAGCTTATTTAAATCGAACAAACATTCGTTAAAAGTATTGCTAAGGCTTTCCACGCTGACTTCTTCGATATCCTCCTCGGGATAATCAGCCCACGCGCTGAAATGCGCCGCTGTTGTCACGAGTTTATTCTTTATGTTCTCAATTCTTCTCCACAGCGCGCCTTCTTTGGCGAGAATCGCGGCTCTGGCGGCGTTTTTGCTTTTGGCGGAGATTATATCTATTACCGCCTCAGCTTCCGTTAAATCGAGCTTTCCGTTTAAAAAAGCGCGCTTCGTAAACTCTCCCGCCAAAGCTGGCTCAGCTCCCGCCTCAATAACGGTTCTCAAAATCTCTCTCGTGATAAAAATTCCGCCGTGACAGGAAAGCTCCACGATATTTTCTCCCGTGTAGCTGTGCGGTTCTCTGAAAACCGTCGCGATAACCTCGTCGAGCTTTTCATCATCTTTGTATACGTGTCCCAGCGCCGCGGTATAGCCCTTCATATCGGAAAGCTTCCTGCCCGATACCGCCTTAAAAATCCTGTCGCATATTTCTATTGAGTTTTTTCCGCTTACTCTGATAACGCCGATTCCTCCCTCGCCCTGCGCGGTGGATATAGCGGCTATTGTATCGCTTTTCATAATTACTCCGTTCAAATTTTGATAGGAATTAACAAGATAACGGTAGTTTAAGCATTTTCCTATCAAATAAAATTAAAAGGTCGGGTGACATCGGTAATAAATATCACCTGTCTACTCGACCTTCATATGTATTAATCTATTCTGCCGTAGAGTCCCGCTCCGCCGCTTTCGTCAAGCGGTTTTCTGTCGGGGTTTGAAGCGGGCTTGGAGCTTTTATAATTATTATTTCCTCTGTAGCCTCTGCCGCCTCTGCGGTTATTTCTCTCCTTGGGGTCGGGGCCTATTACAACGTGTCTGGAGGCGTTCTCTCCCTCGCTCCACGAAATAGCTCCTCTAACCTTCTGGACAGAAGTGTGGATAATTCTTCTCTCATAGGGATTCATCGGCTCTAACGAGGTTTTTATTCCTGTTTTAACCGCCTTAAAAGCGAGCTTACGTCCGAGAATCTCTAAGGTTTTCTCTCTTTTTTCTCTGTAATTACCTGTATTTACGGTAATTTTGAAGTAGCTGTTGTCGACGTGGTTCGCGACCAGACTTGTAAGATACTGAAGCGCGTCGAGTGTTTCTCCGCGTCTGCCGATAATATATCCTACGTCCTCGCCCTCGATATTGAAGGTAGCGGAGGTTTCGTTTTTCTCAACCTCGATTTCAATACCGTTCAAATCCATAGCTCCTACAACGTCCTTTAAGAACTTTTCGGCAGCGTCGGCGGGGTTATCCTTTTCGTTAACAGTTACTTTAACCTGAGCCTGTTTTCCGCCGAAAAGACCTAAAACCTTTTTTTCGGCTCTCTGAACAACCTCAAAATCATACTCTGAATTCTCGTCTAATCCGAGCTGAGTTTTAGCGTTTTCCAAGGCTTCCTGCTCGGTATCTCCGATTCCGATAACTTCTCTAATCATTTTTTACCCTCTTTAATTCGCCTTAACTATTTCTTTTTCTTTTTTGCCTGTTTGTTTTGCTTATTATTGTTGTTATTTCCCGAATAAGCCGCGGGAGCGTACTCGTACTTTACTAAAGCCTCCTGCTGTTCCAGAAGCGCTACGTGCTGAGCCTCCGATTTAGCTATAAGCAACGCGGGGCTGTAGAATTTACCCATTACAAGCGTCTGTACGAGCGAAAATACAGAGTTACAAATCCAGTAGAAACCAACGGCGGCGGGTACGGAATACGCTATCCACGCTGAAAACAGCGGAAGCGCTATAAACATAACCTTCATACATCCCTGCTGCGACTGAGCGCTGCCGTTTATCTTCATTGTAAGAAGCGACGTCACGACAGATGTCACAAAGCAGAGCACGGGGATTAAAATATATACCGAGAAAAGTCCCTGACTGTTAGGGCTTACAAGAAGGTTGAATCCCGCGAAATTAAATCCGTTTACGAACATTTCTACGTTAGCGGCGTCCTGCCCCTGTGTAAAAAGCTGTCCGATAAGTTCCTTTGAGTCGGCTAAGGTTCTAACGAGAGAAATTTCCTGATAATTTACTCCCGAGCCCATAACGGCTGAACCAGCTGCCGAAAATCCGGGAATTGAGTTGATAAAATCCGTAGCGTGTTTTACTACGTCAGCGTTAATATGCAGTGTATTTGTAAGAGGATACGCTACGCAATAGAAAATTCCAAGCATAATAAACATCGGTACTATACTCGTAAGACATCCGCCCGTAGGGCTTACGCCTTCCTTTTCGTAGAGCTTTTGTATCTCTTCGTTAGCTTTCTGCTTATTATTCGCGTATTTTTCTCTTATTTCCTTTTGCTTTTTTTGCAGCTTTGAGGTATTTGCCATACTTTTCTGCTGCTTGATTGAAAAAGGAAACAACACAATTTTTATTATAATCGTGAAGATTATAATAGAAACTCCGAAGTTCTGAAATACGTAAAACAGTCCCCAGAGCAAGTATCCTAAGATACTACCGAAAAAACCGAAAATTTGCACTAAGGGTTACCTCTCCTTTTTCCCTTTTATTATCTTGTCGGGAACAGGGTCAACCCCGCCCCTCGAAAAGGGATTACATCTTAAAATTCGCCATATCGAAAGAAAAAATCCTTTAAAAGCGCCGTGTTTTTCTATGGCTTCTATCGCGTAATGCGAACAGGTCGGGTAATATTTACACCTTGGAAGCGACCTCGGCGAAATATTTTTCTGATAAAACCTTACAGATCCGATTAGTATTCTTTTCATATCAGTTTATTTTCCTTAAACTGTCTGAGCATAGCTTTTTTAATATCCGTACTTTTGACATAAGGGGTTTTTCCCCTCGCTACAAATATAAAATCGTAATTCTCCTTAAGAAATGGAGAAATCTCCCAAAAAGCCGCTCTTATTATCCTTCTGGCGCGATTACGCTTTACGGCGTTTCCTATTTTTTTCGAGGTGGTTATTCCGAATCTGCTGACTTTTGAGTTGTTCCTTTTATAATAAATAACAACTACGGGAGTTACCAGACTTTTTCCCCTGCGGTATAAATATGAAAACTCCCTGTTTTCCTTTAAGGTATTTACCTTATTCATTAAACCACCTTATCATATTTCTTGAAATAAGAAATAAAGACCACCAAAAAAAGTGGTCTTATTTTAATATGACAACTTCTTTCTTCCTTTAGCTCTTCTTCTTGCGAGTACCTTACGTCCGTTACGTGTTGACATTCTTTTCATAAATCCGTGTTCTTTTTTTCTGTGGAGTTTCTTAGGCTGATATGTTCTTTTCATTGTCTTTTACCTCCTTTCGGACATAATAATACAAATAAATGTACTAAGCTATTATAGTATAAAAAACTCAATTAGTCAACTAATTTTTTTATTATTTTTTTATTTAAAAAATACCACAATATATAGTGTTTCAGCCGTTTTATAAACACAATTTAAACTACTTATTTCTGCTCAATTCAAGTGCCCTTATATATAAGTTATATAAATACTATAATATTACAAATTTTTAATTGCAATTTCTTTATAATTTTGCTATAATATAATCGTATTATTATGGAGAAGTTCGGATATTTTTTTCGGATAGAATAAATATTAAGAGAAGGGAAATTGGATTTAACGATTATGGAAAATTTCAAAGACGCGTGGAACGTGATATGCGATTACTGCAGCCATGAGATGACTGACGTCGCGTATAATACCTGGATTAAAAAAATTGAACCTGTCGGTCTTGATTTTGATAAAAAAGTCGCCGTGCTTTTAGTACCGAACGATTTTCACCGACAGACCTTGGAGCGCTGCTACAAGATTCTTCTTGAGAAATCTTTTAAAGCTGTATTTGACTCCGATATTGAAATAGAATTTACTATTCCCAGCGAGGATAATAAAGATGATGCCGAAGTTGAGATTATGGACAACGGTTACGAGTACACCTTCGATACCTTTATTGTTGGAAACTCCAACAAGTTCGCTCACGCGGCTTGTCTTGCCGTCGCTCAGAATCCCTCAAAGGCTTACAACCCGCTGTTCCTCTACGGAAACTCGGGACTCGGTAAAACTCACCTTCTTTACGCTATCGGAAACGAGATAAAAAAGAACGACTCATCTAAATCTATCTGCTACGTAAAGGGTGACGATTTTACTAACGAGCTTATTGAATCTCTCCACAGGGCGAATATGTCAGAGTTCAGACAAAAATACCGTTACGCCGACGTGCTTTTGGTGGACGACGTTCAGTTTATCGGAGGTAAAGAAAGTACTCAGGAGGAGTTCTTCCACACCTTCGAAACTCTGTATCTCGCGCAGAAACAAATAATACTTACATCAGACCGCCCGCCGAAAGAAATCAAAACCCTGGACGACCGTTTAAGAGGACGTTTTGAAATGGGACTTATCGCGGATATACAGCCGCCCGATATCGAAACCCGTATCGCTATTATTAAGCGCAAGGCGGAAATAATGGATATAGAAATTCCAAACGACGTTTGTGAATACATAGCGGCTAACGTAAAAAGCAACATCCGCCAGCTCGAGGGAACTGTTAAAAAAATCAAAGCTAAAAATAATCTCGACGGGGAAAAGCCCTCAATCAAATCGGTTCAGAACATTATTGCCGATATTCTTAATAACGACACCCCGCCCGAGGTTACTGTTGAGAAAATAACAGAGGAAGTCGCCAGAACCTTTAACGTTTCAGTAGACGACCTCAAAAATTCCAAAAACAGAAGCGCTTATATCAGCGGTCCCCGTCAGGTGGCTATCTACATTATCAACGAGCTTACTACTCTCACTCAGGAAAAAATAGGTCAGGAGTTCGGCGGCAGAGATCACTCAACCGTAAAATACGCGATCGACACTACCGCTAAAAAAATGAAAAAAGACTCCAACCTCCGCTCAATTGTAGAAGACATTATAAAAAACTGTTCTACTTAATTAATATCGAGCAGAAACGTTTTAAAAACGAGCAGAAATGTTTGATTTTAATCACACGTTAGTTTCCCGACCATAAACTTCTGTTTGGTGATTACCTTCCTCGACTCAAGATAAACTGTAGTCCCTATGAAGTTATATTTCCTATCCGTTTTGATAGGATTCATAATTTGATAGGAAATAGGGGTAAGATAGGAACGAGGAACATTACCGTACAATAAAACTATACGGTCGTGATACTAAGTTATAATATAAACCTTACGTTTCTGCGACTTAAAAATTAGGAATCATAACTTGATAGGGAATAAGGGTAAGATAAGAACGAGGAACATTACCGTACAATAAAACTTCACGGTCGTGATACTGAGGTTTAATATATATCTTACGTTTCTGCGATAAAAAATTAACAATTCTTTTAACATTTAACAATTGGTTATTAACAGAGTGTGGAAAACTTGTAAAAACTAAAAAAGTTATCAACATTTCCAACAATAGCGCAATAAAAACTAAAAGCCTATTATTTTACATATATTCCCAAATTCCTTTATTTTCCACATTTCCACACCCCCTACTACTACTACTATAATTTTATATCGTTATATACATTTATGGAATGGAAAACTTCTTTTCTCGACCATGAACTTCTATTTGGTGATAAAGTTCCTAGGCTTAAGGTAAAATGTATTCCCTATGAAGTTATCTAACCCTATCAAATATAATAGGATTTATAACTTGATAGGGAATAGAGGTCAGATAGGAACGAGGAAGACTACCGTACAACAAAACTTTACGGTAGTGATACTAAGGTTTAATATAAAACAAACCTTTCCCCGACGAAAAAAATATGAAGTTATCTAACCCTATCAAATATAATAGGATTTATAACTTGATAGGGAATAGAGGTCAGATAGGAACGAGGAACTTTATCTTACAATAAAACTTAATGGTCGTGATACTAAGGTTTGATATAAAACAAACCTTTCCTCGACTAAAAAAAGGAGTATAGATGTTATGAAAATTAATGTATTGAGAACGGATTTAGCAAATGCCGTGTCGGTTGTATCCAGAGCTGTATCGAGCAAGGCGGCGATTCCCGCGCTGGAGGGAATACTGATCAAGGCATACGGCTCCAAGCTTAATATTTCCGGCTACGATCTTGAAATAGGAATAAATACAAACATTGACGCTACGATTTCTCAGCAGGGAGAGATAGTAGTAAGCGCGAAGCTTTTCTCGGAAATCGTCAGAAAGCTTCCCGAGGAGGTTGTTTGTATAGAAACAGACGACAGAATGATAACATATATAACAAGCGGACACGCTGAATATCAGATTGTCGGAATGAATTCCGCGGAATATCCCGATTTACCCGCCTTTGAGGAAACAGAGGGCTTTGAGATCAACGCGGAAATTCTCAAGGAAATGATACGCCAGACGGTTTACGCCGTATCCGACAACGACTCGAAACCGATTTATACAGGCTCGCTTTTTGAGCTTGATAATAAAGTATTCAAAATCATAGCTATTGACGGCTACAGAATGGCTATCCGTCAGGAAAATATCGAAAGCGATATAAACACAAGCTTTGTCGTACCCGGTAAAACTCAGCAGGAAGTGTTAAAAATCATAGGAGCTGAGGACGAGAACGTGTATATAAGCGTCGGCACGAGAAATATTATGTTTAAAATAGGGGAGTACTCTATCATTTCAAGACTTATAGAGGGAACTTTCCTTGACTATAACAGCACGATTCCGAAATCAAGCAAAACGGTAGTCACCGCTAATACAAGACTTCTTATTAACGCGGTCGACAGAATGGCGCTTTTGAACGGCGATAAGCTCCAGAGCCCCGTAAGGTGTATTTTTGTGAGCAACGAGATTCATCTTTCGTGTACTTCCACAATCGGTAAAGCGAACGACGTAATACAGGCTCCCGTAAACGGCGACGAGGTGGAAATCGGATTTAACAACCGCTACCTGCTCGAAGCGCTGAGAAATATCGACGCCGACGAGGTCAATATCCACTTAAACGGCGGACTTTCCCCGATGATAATAAAGCCTGTTCAGGGCGACAGCTTTATCAGTCTTGTAGTTCCGATGAGGCTCGCCAATGGATAATATCAAAATCGAGGGCGAATATATAAAGCTCCAGGATTTGCTGAAATTCTCGGGAATGTGTATGACAGGCGGACACGCCAAACAGGTCGTGCAAAACGGCGAGGTCAGAGTCAACGGCGAGGTCTGCGAAATGAGAGGTAAAAAAATCAGAAACGGCGACGTTGTTGAGTTTGAGGGAAAAGAAATCAAGGTAGTTTTGATTTAAAGAAACACCGCGCAATTCGCGGCGCGCGTCTTGCTAGAATATTATTCCGTCAGACTGCCCAAAAATCTTGCGTTGCGATTCGTACACCGTAATTATGCGGTATTGCCTTAATTAATGTGGTGAATTTAAAATTTGAAAGTAAAAAGACTGGAATTTAAAAATTACAGAAACCTTGTTGACGGAGTAATTGAGCCGTGCGAAAAAATCAACGTAATTTACGGCAACAACGCTCAGGGAAAAACAAATATACTGGAAGCGTTGTGGCTTTTCTGCGGAGGACACAGCTTCAAGGGCTCGAAGGAAACCGAGTTTATAAAATTCGGTGAGAAATTCGCCAGAATAAAAGCTTCTTTCTTTTCCCAAAACAGAGAACAGGAAGCCGAAATAATTTTCGGAGCTAACAAAAAAGAGGTAGTAATAAACGGAGTAAAAAAGAACAGCTCCGCCTCGCTTATAGAAAAATTCAACGCGGTTGTGTTTTCCCCCGAGGATTTGACTCTTGTTAAAAGAGGCCCTTCCGCGAGAAGAAGATTTATAGACAGCGCTATATGCAGGGAAAAGCTGAAAAACGCGATATTGATTTCAAAATATAACCAGACGCTGAACCAGAGAAACGCGCTGTTGAAGGATATCTACAGACACCCCGAGCTCGGCTCTACTCTCGAGATATGGGACGAAACTCTGTGCTCGCTCGGCTCTAAGATTATTTTTCAGAGATTAAAGTATATAGACAAGCTCTCGAAGGACGCTCAAAAATATCATTTCGGAATTTCCGACAACACCGAAGAATTGAAGATAGTTTATTATTCCAACTGCTTCGCAAAGTTCGGCGACAGCGAGGATGAGATTTTCGATAAAATAATAAGCGCCTTCAGAGAAAGCAAAAACGAGGATATAAACAGCGGATATACGAATATCGGCCCTCACCGCGACGACTTCAATATTATAATAAACAACAGAAAAGCCAAGGTTTTCGCGTCGCAGGGACAGCAGAGAAGCGCGGTGCTTTCGCTGAAGCTCGCGGAAGCGAACGTGTTAAGCGAGCTTACGGGGGAGAGCCCCGTAATTCTGCTCGACGACGTGCTTTCGGAGCTCGATAAAAAAAGACGGGATTTTCTGCTTAACAAAATCAAGAATTATCAGGTATTTATCACGACCTGCGAATTAAAAGAAGAAGAAGGACTGAAAGAAGGAAAAAGATTTTACGTTGAGGAAGGAAAAATAAGCTGATGTATCTTCATTTAGGAGAAAAAACAGTAATAAAAACCGACGAGATAATCGGTATTTTTGATTTGGATAATACGACGATTTCTAAAAATACGAGGGATTTTTTAAAAAAAGCCGAAAAAAACGGCGAGGTGGTAAACGTAAGCTACGAGCTGCCCAAGTCCTTCATAGTATGTGAGGAAAACGATAAAAAAACAGTGTATATAAGCCAGATAGCGGCTTCGACATTATATAAAAGAATAACAAAATTTAAGTTTTAAATATATAAGCCTGTCTTTTCGGAGGAAAATATGAGGAAATTTTGCCCTTATTGCGGAAGAAGGATATCTTATTCTACGACATTTCACGAGAAAAAAAGAGGAATACATACCTGCAACCGCTGTAAAAGAGAAAGTAAAATAAAAACAGATTTCAGATTAATAATAGCTTTTATCGCCGTAGTGCTTATTGTGCTGATGTTTATGCTGGTGTGGAGCGGTTCGTCAAATTATAATAACTTCTGGGGAGTAATTATAGTAGCGGCGATTCTTACGGTTTTCTATTTTTGCACGCCGTTTTTTATAAATTACGTACCGCTTAAAAAATACCGACACCACGAGTATGAGCGCGAGGAGTTCGAGTATGAGTACGAGCCCCTGCCCGATGAGGACGAGGCGGTAGATAATAAGGAATTCACCTTTAATAAGGATATTTTCGACCAGATAAAGGAAAGAAGAAATTCCACAATCGTGAGGAATAACGCGGAAAACCTGGACGATATGGAGCACACGAAGGTCGCGGATAAAAATTACGTGCCTATTATAAAGGACGTAAGCGAGGCGCACGCGTCGTCCTCCGACAAACCGCTGAAAAAGGTAAATCCCAACCCGCCCAGAAATCACGAGTATGATTACAAGAAATATGAGGAAAGGGATAATTTCGACGACGAAAGTCCGAAAAGAGTTCCCAGACGTCCAAAGCCCGACGGCTCAAAATATACGGCTAACAGGAAGTTTTGATTATGTTTAAGCTGCCTGTGTGTCCCTACTGTAATACGGTTTACAGTTATAAGGACGTTAAAAATAATCGAAATAAAAAAGAGATAGAATGTTATCACTGTAAAAATAAATTCAAACAGAGGAAAATCATCGGATTTTCGGTATTAGCGGCGATACTTCTTGTTATAGCGGTTGTATTCAATTTAATAATACTGAATCTGACCGCGGAGTTTATAACCTCGATAATACCTCTTATGGCAGTCAGCCTGGTCGCTGTTTTGTTGTTTATGATAATAAATCCGTTTTTTACGGAATACAAAAAAACCAATAGTAAGGATATTAAGAAAATACCAAAGAACAGATTTTAAATTTATGAATGAATCAGACGGAGGTAATAGTGTGAAGTATCACACTGTTACAATTGGTATTATCCGCTCAGTTTGCCGCAGGCGGCAGCGAGCGATGACTGAATTTCCATTTACACCTTATCCGCCCACGATAAGGTTGTAAAAAAATAAAAAATATATCTTTGTGGGCGGAAAGGCTATGGAATTTATGGAAAACGAAGAAATTAAGGTATCAAAGGTCGAAAATGATTACGGCGCGGACGATATACAGGTACTGGAAGGACTGGAAGCCGTTCGTAAAAGACCGGGTATGTATATCGGATCGACAGGGCCGAGAGGACTTCACCACCTTGTTTACGAGATTGTAGATAACTCCATAGACGAGGCGCTCGCGGGCTACTGCTCTAAAATTGACGTTGTTATTGAAAAGGGAGATATAATAAAGGTCAAGGATAACGGACGAGGAATTCCTGTCGGTATAAACGAGAAAACAGGTATTCCCGCCGTAACTTTAGTATTTACCGTGCTCCACGCGGGCGGTAAGTTCGGCGGAGGCGGATACAAGGTGTCGGGCGGTCTGCACGGCGTCGGCGCTTCCGTAGTAAACGCTCTGTCCGAGTGGGTAGAGGTTAAGGTCTGCGACGGAAAAGATGTTTATTTCCAGCGTTACGAAAGAGGAAAAATCGTCTGCGATTTAAAGAAAATAGGCGAGAGTACGGAAAAGGGTACTGAGGTACGCTTTAAGGCTGACTATAAAATTTTCAAGGAAACAACGGTTTACGAATACGAGGTGCTCGAAAAAAGGCTCAGAGAGCAGGCGTTTTTAAACGCGGGAGTACATATCGAGCTTCGCGACGAGAGAGAGGACGATATTATTCAGAAAAACTTTCTCTATGAGGGCGGTATCTCGAGCTTCGTAGAATTTTTGAATAAGAAAAAGCACGTTGACCCGATTCACCCCGACGTGATTTATTTCGCCTCGAAAAATCCCGAGGATACAGTAACCGTCGAGGTCGCTATGCAGTATACCGACAGCTATAACGAGCTGATGTTATCGTTCGCGAATAATATCCATACGGTTGACGGCGGTACTCACGAGGAAGGCTTCAGACGCGCGCTCACAAGAGTTATGAACGACTACGCGCGTAAGTTCAATAAGCTTAAGGAAAATGATAAGAACCTTTCGGGCGACGACGTAAGAGAAGGTCTTACCGCCGTTATCAGCGTAAAGGTGAAGGAAGCTCAGTTCGAGGGACAGACAAAGGCTAAGCTCGGAAATACCGAAGTCAGAACAATGGTCGATAAGCTTATGAGCGAAAAGCTCGCGATTTTCCTAGAGGAAAATCCCGCCGTAGCGAGAGCGATATTCGATAAAGCCTTAGCTTCAGCCAGAGCGAGAGAAGCCGCGAGAAAAGCGAGAGAGAGCGTAAGAAGAAAATCCGCTCTTGAAAGCGCCCAGCTCCCCGGTAAGCTTGCGGACTGCCAGTCAAAGGACAGCAGTGAAACGGAGATATTTATCGTCGAGGGAGATTCCGCGGGAGGCTCAGCGAAGGGCGGACGCGACAGAAGGATTCAGGCGATTTTACCGCTGTGGGGTAAAATGCTCAACGTAGAAAAAGCCAGACTCGACAGAGTTTACGGAAATGATAAATTAACTCCCGTAATTACGGCTCTGGGAACGGGAATAGGCGAGGAGTTCGATATAGAAAAGCTTCGCTACGATAAGGTAATTATTATGGCGGATGCCGATGTTGACGGACAGCACATCAGAACCCTGCTTTTAACCTTCTTCTTCCGTTTTATGAGACCGCTTATCGAGGAAGGACATATCTATATTGCCCAGCCTCCGCTTTACAGAATCACGAAGGGTAAGGAACATAAATACGCTTACTCCGATATCGAAAGGGACAGAATTCTCTCCGAAATTGAGGGTAAAACGGAAATTCAGAGATATAAAGGTCTTGGTGAAATGGACTCGGAGCAGTTGTGGGAAACAACTATGAACCCCGACAGCAGACTTATGCTTAAGGTTCAGTTGAGCGACGCCGAGACCGCGGACGAAACGTTCAGTATTCTTATGGGCGATAAGGTAGAGCCCAGAAGGGAATTTATCGAAACGAACGCGAAATTTGTACAAAATCTCGATATTTAATATGAGGAAACGCTTATGCATTCAAAAACATATTTAACGGTCAGATACGCTGAAACCGATAAAATGGGAATTGCCCACCACTCTAATTATCCTATATGGTACGAGGTAGGCAGAACAGATTATATAAAAAGCTTCGGAACAAGCTACAGCGATATCGAAAAAGCGGGAATTTTAATGCCGCTTACAAATCTAAGCTGTTATTTTTTAAAGCCCGCAACGTACGAGGATAATATTATCGTAAGAACCTGGGCGATTGAGCTTAAGGCAGCGCATATTCAGTTTACATATACGATAAAAAAGATTAACGACGACGGAACTCAGGAGGAGCTTGGCTACGGCTCGACAGAGCACGGTATAATAGACAGCAAAACCTTCCGTCCCGTAAGCCTGAAAAAGCGTATGCCTGAGCTGTACAGGAAGATAAAGGAAACGCTGTAGTTATAGCTGGAAGGCGCTTAAGGATAAAGCGGACTTAGAATAAAAGTCGGTGCTTTCCTTTACGAGTGGTAAGTGGTAAGTGATAAGTGGTAAGCGTATGTCGAGAAGATAGCTCGGTTTTGAAAAATACAACGGTGTCCCGACCGTATCTATATGCAAGCTCCGCTTGCGGAGCATACTAATTTGGTCGGGCATAGAAGCTTATTTCTTTATCAACCTTTATCCTCGACCTACCCTTTGCCCTGTGCCCTGTGCCCTTTGCCCTTAAAAAGAAGCAGAACCTATCCTCCATATCCAAAACTTCATAGAAAACCAGACGTACGGGGGATATGAAATTTAAGATAGGAACGCCCACGCTTGACGTGGACATTTAAAAAATAGGAACGCCCACGCCTGACGTGGACATTTAAAAAACAGGAACGACCACACTTGACGAGGAAAAATAAAAAAGCAGAACCTATCCTCCCTATCCAAAACTTCATAGAAAACCAGACGTACGGGGGATATCACATTTCAAACAGGAACGTCCACGCCTGACGTGGACATTAAAAAAACGAGGTGAATGAAAAGTTGAGTTTAGAGAATGAGATGAAAGAAACTAACGGAAAAATTATAGACGTAGACGTCGAAAAAGAAATGAGACAGTCCTTTCTGGACTACTCGATGTCGGTAATCGTAAGCCGAGCGCTTCCCGATGTGCGAGACGGCTTAAAGCCCGTACACAGACGTATACTTTATACAATGTATGAAAGAGGACTCGAGCCCAACAAACCGTATCATAAGTGCGCCGATACCGTAGGCGCGGTGCTCGGAGCGTACCACCCTCACGGCGACGCTTCCGTTTATGACGCGCTTGTAAGACTGGCTCAGGATTTCTCGATGAGATATATGCTTGTTGACGGCCACGGAAACTTCGGTTCGGTTGACGGCGACCCGCCCGCGGCGTACAGATATACCGAGGCGAGAATGAGCAAAATCTCCACGGAGATGCTTACGGATATCGAGAAAAAGACGGTAGACTTTGTACCTAACTATGACGACAGACTCGAAGAACCTACCGTTTTACCCAGCCGTTTTCCCAATTTGCTCGTAAACGGCTCGAGCGGTATCGCCGTAGGTATGGCGACGAATATCCCTCCGCATAATATGGGTGAGGTAATCGACGCTATAGAGCTTCTTGTTGACAACCCCGACGCGACGACAGCCGAGATTATGGAGTGTATCCCGGGACCTGATTTCCCCACAGGCGGAATTATTATGGGAAGAAGCGGAATCAAAGCCGCTTACTCCACAGGACGGGGAAAAATCATAGTAAGAGCCAAAACCGAAATTATCGAGGCTAAGAATAACCGCTTTAAGATTATCGTAACGGAGCTTCCTTACGGAGTTAACAAGGCAAGGCTTATCGAGCATATCGCCGAGCTGGTCAAGGATAAAAAGATAGAGGGTATCACGAATATCGAGGACCATTCCGACAGAAACGGTATGCATATCGAAATCGATATCCGCCGCGACGCTTCACCTCAGATCGTGCTCAATCAGCTTTTCTCATATACACAGCTCCAGACTACGTTCGGAGCGATTATCCTCGCTATTGTAAACGGCGAGCCTAAGATTTTAACGCTTAAGGAATGTCTTGAGCATTATATCGACTTCCAGGTGGAAATAATTACCCGCCGTACTCAGTTCGACTTAAAGAAAGCCCAGGACAGATGTCATATTTTAGAGGGCTTGAAAATCGCTATCGACAATATCGACGAGGTAATAAGAATTATCAGAGCCAGCAAGGACACCTCAACGGCTAAGATTAACTTAATGGAGCGTTTCGAGCTTGACGAGGTTCAGGCTCAGGCGATCGTACAGATGCGTCTGGGACAGCTCACAAATATGGAACGCGGAAAAATCGAGGACGAAATCGCCGCGCTGCTCGAAAAAATCAAGGAATATACAGAGCTTCTGGGAAGCCACCACCTCTTGCTCGAGAAGGTTAAGGAAGAAGCTATAGCGCTTCGAAATAAATACTCCGACCCAAGACGTACCGAGATATGCCAGGTAAGCGGCGAAGTCGATATCGAGGACCTTATCCCCGAGGAGGACTGCGTTGTAACGCTTACGCGCTTCGGATATGTAAAGAGAATTTCCGAGGACGAGTACACGATTCAGCACCGAGGCGGCAGGGGAGTCAAGGGTATGTCCACCCGTGAGGAGGACGTCGCCACGGAGATGTTTATCTGCAATACCCACAACTATATTCTGTTCTTTACCGACAAGGGCAGAGTTTACAGAATAAAATGCTACGTTATCCCCGAGGGCACACGCCAGAGCAAGGGTATGAATATCGCGAATATTCTTCCGATAGCGACCGACGAAAAGGTTACCTCGATGATTCCCGTTAAGGAGTTCGAGGACGACAAGTTCCTTATTATGGTAACAAAGGGCGGTATTATTAAGAGAATTGCTCTCAGCGCCTACAATACGGCGAGAAAAGGCGGACTTATAGCGCTTGACCTCAACGAAGGCGACGAGCTCGCCTGGGTAAGAATGACCACGGGCGGCGACGAAATACTTATAGCAACCCGCGACGGTATGTCTATCCGCTTCAGAGAAACCGACGTGCGTCCTATGGGACGTCAGGCGCGCGGCGTTAAGGCGATGAACCTCAAGGAAGGCGACAGCATTGTCGGAATGAGCGTTATTGACGAAAACGCGCTTGTGCTCACCGTTTCCGAAACAGGCTACGGCAGACTGAGCAAGCCCGACAACTACCGCGTACAATCCAGAGGCGGTAAGGGACTTACTAACTACCATACCCATAAATACGGCAAGGTAGCGGGTATCAGCGTGATAAACGCCGAGGACGATATTATCCTTATCAGCGAGGAAGGCGTTATTATCAGAATTAACGCGAAAGACGTAAGAATCTGCGCCCGTCCGAGCAAGGGCGTAACGCTTATGAGGATAAACGGCGACAACCGCGTCGTAAGCTTCGCGCATCTTCCTCACGAAAACGGCGAGGAAACCTCTAAACCCGAGGATAACTCCGAGCCCGAAACGGAAGAAGAACCGACAGAAGAACAAACAGAGGAATAAAAAAGGAAAGCGGTAAGTGATATGTGGAAGGACATTTTCGCTTACCGCTTTAATAAAAGGAAAAAGATATGAAAATAATACTTGCCTCAGCCTCGCCGAGAAGGCGGGAGCTTCTGAAAAATATTTTTACCGAATTTGAGATTATGCCCGCCGACGTGGACGAAACTCTCAGCGAAAAGATAAAAGCCGAGGACGCGGCGAGGTACCTTTCCCGTAAAAAGGCGGAATTTATCGCCGAAAAATATCCCGACGCCCTCGTTATCGGAAGCGACACGACGGTCGTAACAGACGGCGAAATTCTCGGCAAGCCCGAGAACAAAGCCGACGCCCGCCGTATGCTTAATACGCTCAGCGGAAAAACGCACAAGGTCATTACGGGAGTCTGTCTGTGCAAAAACGGAAATACCCGCTCGTTCAGCGAAACTACCGAGGTGGTTTTTAATAAGCTCAGCGAAAGCGAGATAGAAGAATACCTAAATGGCGACGAGTGGCGCGACAAGGCGGGAGCGTACGGTATACAGGGAGAAGCGGGACTTTTTGTGGAAAAAATCAACGGCGATTATAACAACGTCGTCGGACTTCCCGTAGCAAGACTAAACAGAGAAATAAAGGATTTTGTATGAAAAAACTAACGGCGATACTGCTTATAGCGGCGCTTCTTTTATCGTTTTCAGCCTGCGGGAGTTCCACGGGCGAAAAAAAGCCGAACAGCGGAGCGACCGAGGACGAAGCGAATTACCCGAAAAGGATAAAGGATAATTATGTCCAGAACGACAATAAAACGGGAAAGACCTATAAATTCACGCTGAGCACATATACCACGGAGTTTAACACAATGTACTCGAAGCTCGGCGGAAATTATAAGTATTTTCTGTTTACAAAGTGGAAAAAGCGCCTCAGCGAAAAGCAGGATAACGGAAAAATCTATAATTATTATTACCTCGCGGGCAAAAACGTGGTGCTGACGGCTACAGAGGACGACGAAACAAAACAGCTCGTTAACGTCGGCTGCGGAATCACCGTAAAAAAGTTCAATTCCGATAAAAACATTAAAAGCGAGGTTATGACGATTTGCGGAATTATGGCGGCTTGTGCGGGAGGTTACAGCTCGGACGACGTCAACTTTTTCGGAAACCTTTTTGTGGATACGATTTCCTCGCAGGAGCACAGCTTCTGGTATGAGGGAACGATTTACATCTACGATAAACAAACCTCCTCCGACGGTAAGGACACTATACTGTTCCGCGTTATGCCCGCCGCCTCGAATATCGAAAACGACCTTGATATAAAGGATTATAAGGATTACTGGTTTGAAACTGAATAAAATATAAGTACCAAATAAAAAAAGATGTTTACAAATTTTTGTAAATATTGTACAATGAGAAAAGATATAGGAAGGAGAGGATAATATGAAAAAAACTATATCTATCATATTAGCCGCTTTAATGCTGTTATCAGTATTCAGTATTACCGCAATGGCTAAAAACGGCCCGAACATGGAACCCGACGAATATGATATTTGTCACGCGCTGATAAAGCTTGAGGACACCACAAAAGACGGCGGCGAAGCGTTTGTTTTCCAAAACGGCATAACGAACAACGACGCTATACAGGGCGCGACATACGACAAAGACAGCAACACCTTAACTCTTAAGGATTTTAAACACCCCGAGATTTGTCTTTACACCGTCGATATGGGCGACGATTTTACCCTTAAAATCGAGGGCGAATGTGAGTTAAACCAGATTTCGATGAACACCGACGACTACGGCGACAGCCTTAGTATCACGGGAGACGGCTCGCTTTATGTAAATCCAGAGAAAAGCCAAAGAGTAGATGACGCGGTTCAGTTTATCGCCGACGGAGCGCAGTGCAAGCTTCACGTTGACGATACCGTAAGCGTATATTTCTACGGTAACGAGCACGCGGTTTATTTTCAGGGCTGCGCTTCTATGGACGCGGACACAGTGTTTACACAGGGTGATAAATCTGTTGAAATCGAGAAAAAGAGAGAAAAAGACGATTTAATGGTTGAAGCCGTTTACGCGGGCAGAGGCGAAAGCGAGATTTTAGGCTGGCGCGCTCACGAAGCGACAGGACGTGTTGACGGCGTTATCTACTGTATATCCGTTGCGGATAAGGACGCTTCGGGCGCGGATATTTATAATGTCGATAGATACGTTATGGACAACGACCTCGGAACATGGGTACAAGATCCCGATTTCGCGACTGAAACTCTGACTGAGGAAGAAGTTGACTCAAAGTATATTTTTGAAACACAGACCGGCACTACGCCTAAGTACATAGAAGAAAACTACGAAGGTCTTGATCTTAAAGGCTACCTTATTAAAGACACGAACGGAAATACTTACGTAATCGATATCTATTTCCTCGAAAATCAGGACGATATGATCCACAGAGCCGAACCCGTTATGCTGGACGGAACAGGTCATTATGTTTTCGATCCGACAGTGCCCGCGGCTTTGGAATTAAATTATGACAAATTCAACGATTTCAGACTGACATATGTGTACGAGGATGAAAAGGTTCCGTTCAGAACAGGACGCCTTACAGCGGGCGAATTTGAGGTATACGAGAACGCCGACGGTATGAGATTTATCGTTGACGACGATGATAATGTATACAGATTAACTGAAAAAACAATCATTTATAACGGCAGAGAGCGTACGGTCGCTATCCCCATGCCCGGAACAGCTAAGGATAATCTTATACCCGTAAAGGTTGACGGAAATAATTACTACTATATTTACGGGGACGAGGAGTATCTTTATATAGCTCCCGCTCCCGCTACTCCCGACGAGCAGAGAACAACAGCTCCCGCGACGGAGAATTCAGAGCCCGCGACTGTTGTTGAGCCTACTTCCGTTCCCGCTCCCGAAGGCACGACAGCCGCTGTTGAGCCTACTTCCGCTCCCGAGGGAACTACGGCTAACGTTCAGCCCACAGGCGACGATCCTCAGCAGCCTACGGGAAACGTACAGCCCACAAATGAACAGCCGACAAACGCTCAGCCCGCTACAGAGGCAAAAGAGCCTGATGTAAAAGAGGTTAAGAAGGGCTCGAGCGAAAAACAGGTAGATAAGTTCGTTACCTCCTTAAAGACAGAAAAAGACCCCAAGGGAAGCAAATTCGGTCTGCTCTGCGCCTGCCAGAAAAAGGCGGATAAAAAATCCGTATCCATAAAATGGAACAAGCTCAAGGGCGCTAAGAACTATATCGTGTACGGTTCGCTGTGCGGAACAAAGAAGGGACAAGTTCCTCCGTACAAGAAGATTACAAAAACCGCGAAGACCTCATACACGAAAAAGAAATTAAAGAAGGGTACATACTTTAAATTCTTAATCGTAGCGCTCGATAAGAAGGGTAAGGTGCTCGCTTCCTCCAAGACCGTCCATATCGCGACAAGCGGAGGAAAGGTCGGCAACGACAAGACAGTCAAGCTCAATAAAACGAAGGTGAGCCTGAAAGCGAAAGCGACCTTTAAGCTTAAGGCGAAGGAAGTTCCGAAGTCCAAGAAATTAAAGGTAAAACGCCACCGCAAAATAAAGTTCGAAAGCTCCGATACAAAGATAGCCAAGGTAAACTCAAAGGGTAAGATCACCGCCAGGAAAAAGGGTAAGGCGACTATCTATGTTTACGCTCAGAACGGACTTTACAAGACTGTTAAGGTAACGGTTAAATAAATAATCTGAAATAATATGAAAAACCGCCAACGCTTTTGTGTCGGCGGTTTTTTGTATTGCCTGCTCAGTTGCACGATTTCTTGTTATGTCCGATTATATCTAAAGAGGTTTTTCACCGCTTTTCGTTAATATCAAACTTCACGGTCTTTCCGAAAATATTCGAATCCGAAACGCAGAACTCCAGCTTATTTCTCAGCTTCGGCACTTCGTAGACGCAGTCGCCTATCATCGTCTTGCCGCCGAGAATATCGTCGCCGTAGAAGCCGTCGTCATACTCGTCGTAAAGAACGTCGTTTACATAAAGCGAGAAATCGGGATATACGCCGCGCGTAAAAGAAGCGGTGTTTTTCGCTCTGAGCTTTATTCTCATAAACTCACAGCCGTCCGAGGGCTTGTCGCCCTTGAACGTGTCGCTGAACGAAACGTCGTCTATAGAATACTCTATGTCACCGATAAGCGCCGACTCCGAGGAGGAGTGAACCTCAGCGTTTTTGGAAACGACGCTTTGAGTTGTGTTTTCCGTAAAATCAAAAAGAGCGAAAAGTCCGATTGGAGCGGCAACAACTATTCCCGCGAACAAAACCGCCGCGCCGATTATTATCGCCGCCGCGACACCCTTGGAGGTACGCTTGTAAGTATAAGGCTGATTGTAGGGATTGTTGTTATTCAGAGCGGGCGCGACAGGCGGCTGAGAAAAATTGCCGTTAAAAGCCCCGCACCTCGGACAGCGCTGTTCATTATATTCATATCCGCAGTTTGAGCAAATCATATTATACACGTCCTTTTGATATAATAATACGATTTTATTTATTTAATGTCAAATAATAGGGAAAAGGGCTCAGGACACAGGGCAAAGGGTAGGGAGAAGGTCAGGCAGACAGCTCGTGCTAATAATAATTCGCAATGCGCAATTCGCAATTAAATGTCGAGAAGATAGAGCGGATTAATGAAAAAGCTCGGTGTCCCGACCGTATTTATATGCAAGCTCCGCTTGCACAGCATATTGATTCGGTCGGGAATTAAAGGTTACTGGTTTATCAACCTTTCTTCCCGACCTTCCCTTAGCCCTTAGCCCTGTGCCCTTTGCCCTAAAAAAATCAAATTGAATATTTTTTCAGAAGCTTTAATGTTTCCTTGTAGTTTGACGGAACGTCGAAAAAGGCTTCGGTATTATTAAGCTCCGAGCTCTTATCGCCAAAGTAAAAAGTCAGGGAATAATCTGAAAAATTGTCGCTTTCCGATATGAACCCGTGCTTTTTATAGTCCTTCATCAAGGTATCGTACAGCGTAAGAGCTTTTTTGGTTTTTACGGCCGTATAGTTTTCGTCATCGGAATCTTCGTCGGAATCATCTGCTGGTTCATAGTTTATATCCACGTCGGCGAGGTATTTTTTGTCACAAATAAACAGCGGGCTTATGTTTTCCTTGTAGTCGTTGGTATCGAGAAAACCAATCGAGATAACGCCGTCAAGACTTTCGTCATCGTCAGGCAGCTGGTAGTAATTATTGTACGCCCGACTGATTTTTCTGCCGTCGTTTAATGTGTAGGTAATTGTAAAATTATTGTCGCCTGTTATTGTGTACTGCTCAAAAACGCTGTCGTACGCGTTCGTATCGTTCTGATTTATGCCGACATTGGCGCGGTTGAACATATTCGCCCTGTTGTAAATCGGCTTAGCGTCCTTGAGCTCCTGCTTGTGGGCGTCTATCGCTTTTTTGATGATTTTTTTGTCCGTTATTTCGTGCTCGAGGATATTTACGCCGTTGATATACAGCTTCTGGTCAGAGTTGAAGCTTACGCTTTTTACCTCGTTTATATTCGGAACATAGCTTTCGTAGCCGAAAAAGCCCGTACTAAGCGAGGTAAAGTATAAGGCAAAGCACAAAATCATAGCGCCGTAGGGGATAAGACCTTTTAAAAAGCCCTTGAAGCCCTTAGCGAAAATCAGCTGGATAATCGTATACGCGACAAACGAGCCGAGAAGCATACCTACCCAGAACAGCGCTATATCGCCGCGTTTTGAGTATGTTATTACCGCTATCAAAGCGAACAGCATACCCGTAACAACTCCCGCGGAAAAGCTTACTATTATCTTGACCGCGACCATAGGGAGCTTGTACGCGAAATGTGACTGGGCGCATTCCGCCTTCCTGTTTTTAACAAGGAAGAACGAGCCCGCTAAAGCGGCGGCGCAGAAGATAAGCCAGTAAAATATATCGAAGCTGAACACAGAAAACAGCGGGCTTAAAAATACTACCCAGTACCAGTTTATGTCTATATGATAGCCCATAACCAGAAGCGCGGGCAAAACCATAAGCAGAAGCATTACAACAGGCGCGCCGAGGTTAATCGCGAAGAAGGAGATTATTTTATCGACGGTTCTGCCGCAGCAGATTGAGAGCAGACCGAACAGGCTGATACAGGAGAAAAGAATAAGAGTGAGCCTGAGCGTATATTCAAACAGGTTAAAGTTTACACCTATGATTTCAGCTCCGAAATTGATATTGTTTGTGACAAAGACAGCCACAATAAGACATACGATTATCATCGGTACGGCGGATATGATAAAAGAGGAAAGAAGCCTTGAAAAATACATAGTTCTTCTCGATACGGGAAGCGAGCCGAACATATCTGTACGGCGCTTGTTGTGGAGATAGGAGAAGGAACGTATACAAAGCACAAAGCCGATAATCAGCGCGTAGCGGAACGTTCCCGATACCATAGAGCCCGCCGCGAGCTGCCGCGCAAAGTCGTGTAAGGAGCGCGATTCGTCAGTGCCGCTGAAAATAAGCCCGAACACACTCGAGGTCACGGCGTCGAACGCTATGAGCGAAAGGTAAACCACTATTACGGCGACGTTGTTTCTCAGCGTCCAGAGAAATACGGACAAGCCGTGTTTAAAATTCGATTTAGAGTATGTTGTTGATGTCATAACCCGCAACCTCCATTTCGTTGATAAATACTTCCTCAAGCGTAAGCGGCAGAGATTCCATAAACACGGGGTTGAGCGCCTTAAGCTTAGGCATAAAGTCCTCCTCAGCTCCTCTTATGGTTAAGTTGAACAAATTACCGTTACGGCTTTTGTTTACAATAGCTAAATCATTAAAGGCGTTTTCGTCAATTTCGCCGTTAAAGGCGAGCTGAACCTTATGTATACCGAGTTTCAGCTCGTCGAGCTCCTTTTCGAGCAGGATTCCGCCTCGGTGGATAAGTCCGACGTGGTCGCAGATATCCTCGAGCTCGCGCAGGTTGTGTGAGGCGATTATGACCGTCATATTATTGTCGGTGACGTTTGTTATGATAAGCTTTTTAACGAGGGAACGCACAACGGGATCAAGTCCGTCGAAAATCTCGTCGATAAACAGGTATTTCGGGCGGGTGGACAGCGCCAGAATCAGCGCTGACTGTCTTTGCATACCCTTCGACATATTAATGATTTTCTGCTTTCTGTTAAGCGGAAAGGTTTCGCAAAGGCGGTTAAAATATTCCTCGTCCCAGCTTTCGTAAATACTGCGGTAGAGAAAGGCGGTTTTTTCGATCGTGTCGGCGTTCGAAAAGAACGGATAGTCACAAATAAAGAAACAGCGGTCTTTTATCCTTCTGTTTTCAAAAACATTTTCGCCGTCGATAAAAACTTCTCCACCGTCAGCTTGAAAAACACCGCTTAATACGCGCAAAAGCGTGCTTTTTCCCGCGCCGTTTGAGCCGACAAGCCCGAAAACAGTGCCGTCGCTTACATTAAAGCTCAAATTGTCGAGCGCGGTTATTTCGCCGAATTTTTTCGTAAGATTTTTAATTTCTATCATAACGTACCTCCCAGCGCGGAATTAACCGCGTTTTGAATCTCTTCACGCGTTAAGCCCAGCTTGACCGCCGAGCTGAGCGCGTCGCCGAGCTTTTCGAGCGCGAGCTGTTTCTGTGTCTCGAGCGAATTCAGATTGTCGGCAATAAAAGAGCCCTTGCCTACGTTCGAGTAGATGTAGCCGTCCTGCTCCAAAAGCTTGTACGCCTTGGATACCGTGTTCGGGTTTACAGACAAGTCGCACGCGAGCGCGCGGACGGGCGGAAGCTTATCGCCCGCTTTCAGAGCTCCCGAGGAAATAAGGCGGACAACGTTGTTATAGAGTTGTTCGTAAATCGGTGTTCGCGAGGATAAGTCGAGATTGAACATCACATCAGCTCCTTATACTGTTTTCAAATGTGAATTGTATTAATACAAGTAGTACAATTATGTTATAACACAGTACAATTAAAAAGTCAATAGAAAATAAAAAAAAAGAAGCCCAAATATTTTTGAGCTTCCGTCTAAAAATGCTTATAAATTTTTAACTCATTATCCTTTACGATACCGAGCCCGAAAAAACCGCCGTCGTACTTAACGCGGAAGATTTTGTTTTCCGCTTCTTTATTTCTCAAAGAGGTTCTCGTTATATCGAGCGCTCCTCCGTGGGAAAATCTTCGAGCCTGAGCCTCGGAAACCCAAAGCTCCGGGATAGTTTTGAATAAATCCTCCGTCGGAATAAGCAGCTTTTCAATCTCAGCGGGCGAGAGCTGTTTTAGCTTTTCGAGAGGAATACAATTCTCCTTCAAAAACCCGCAGGCCTTCGTTCTGTCGAGCTTCGTCATAACCGCGCCCGAGCCTAAAGCGCGTCCGATATCGTCGATAAGCGTGCGGATATACGTACCCTTGGAGCAGAAAACCCTGAGCTTTCCGCTCTGGTTTTCCTCGTCGAAATCGATAAGCTCCAATTCGTACACCGTAACACTTCTCGGCTTGCGCTCGACCTCGATACCTTTTCGAGCTAAATCATAAAGCCTTTGACCGTTTACGGAAACGGCGGAGTACATCGGCGGGATTTGCTCGATTTCCCCGCGGAAGCTTCCGAGAATTTCCTCAAGCTGAGATTTTTTAGCGTTGCTTTCGTTCTTCTCGGTGATTTCGCCCCAGATATCGAGCGTATCGCTTCTGAGTCCCAATTTGAACTCGGCGTTATACTCCTTGTCATGGTTCGGAATAATGTCCTGCGCCTTCGCGGCATTCCCGAGCAAAAGCGGAAGAACACCCGTCGCGTTAGGGTCGAGAGTTCCCGTATGGCCGATTTTCCTCTGTGAGGTCAGCCTGCGTACGACCGCCACAACGTCGAACGAGGTGAAGCCCTCGGGCTTGTCAACTAACAGTAATCCGTTCATAATACTTCTTCAGCCGCGTTTTTAAGCGTTTCGATAACGCTTTTTAAATCGCCCTTCAGGGTACAGCCCGAAGCCGCAACGTGGCCGCCTCCTCCGAAGCGGTTGCAAAACGCGCACGCGTCAATCCCTGAGTTGGTTCTAACGGAAATTTTGTAGTCGTTTTCCTTTTCACGGACGGTAATTCCCATTAGAACACCCTCAATCTGGCGGGGAATAGAGGCGATGCCCTCGGTTTCGTCGTCGCCGAGTCCCGCGGTCATTTCTCTGGTGGTGTAGATTATCGCGCATTTTCCGTCGGCGCAGTAAATCAAATTCTCCAGAATCTGCTTTTCAAGCTCAACGCGGGCTTTGGTTTTGGTTTCGAACATTTCCTTATTAATAAAAGCGGTGTCACAGCCCAAGTCCATAAGCTCGGCGGCGATACGCATTGTGCGCGGAGTAGTGTTCGTATAGCGGAAACAGCCCGTATCGGTGCTTATCGCCGTATAAAGACAGTCGGCGATATCCTTGTCGTACTTAGCGCCTAAAAGCGGAATCAGCTCGAAAATAATCTCGCCTGCCGCGGCGGCGTTTTCCTCTACGTATTTATAGGGAGCGTTAACGCGGTTCGACTTATGGTGGTCGATACAGAGCTCGATTTTGCCCTCATAGCTCTTATTGACCTCGCCGAAAAGCTTCTCGTCGGCTACGTCGACAGATATAAAGTGCTCCGCCTCAAACTCGGCAGACTCGTATTTATCGAAAATATAACCGAAGTTTTTCGGCTTATCCGTGGTGATAACTCTCGCGTTTTTGCCGATTTGCTTTAAGGCGAGGGCAAGCGCGAACGCGCTGCCCAGGCAGTCGCCGTCGGGGTAGTTGTGAGTTAAAATCTCAATATTATTCAGTTTTATAATCAGTTTCGCAACTTCGTTTAAAGTCATAATAAGCCTTTATTTATTTAAATCGTTTAATATTCGTGAAATGTTCGCGCTGTACTCGATACTGTCGCTCGCGGTGAAGATAAGCTCGGGAACGTGGCGGAGCTTCAGGCGATGACCGAGCTCTCGTCTTATAAATCCCTTGGCGCTGTCGAGCCCCTTGCAGGCGAGCTTACAGCGCTCCATACCTTCAATCGCGCTGACGTATACCGTACAGTACGACAAATCGTTCGTTACCTCAACCCGAATAATCGACACGAACGCGTCTTTTACTCTCGGGTCTTTGAGCTCGCGGAAAATCGCCGTGAGCTCTCTTTTTATATCTTCTGTAGTTCTTTCAATCTTATGTCCCATTTTTTATTTTCCTCGTCAAGCGTGATAGTTCCTATCTTAGAGT
Organism: uncultured Ruminococcus sp.; assembly: GCA_902797225.1. GTDB lineage: Bacteria > Bacillota > Clostridia > Oscillospirales > Acutalibacteraceae > Ruminococcoides. Next base: position 34,115 of record CADBSD010000008.1, read on the forward strand.
TTATATCCCCCGTACGTCTGGTTTTCTATGAAGGTTTGGATAGGGAGGACAGGTTCTGCTACTTTTTAAGGGCAAAGGGCTAAGGGCACAGGGCAAAGGGTAGGTCGAGAATAAAGGTTGATAAAGAAATAAACTTCTATGCCCGACCGAACTAATATGCTGTGCAAGCGGAGCTTGCATATAAATACGGTCGGGACACCGACATATTTTCAAATTTCGAGCTGTCTGCACGACCTTCGCTTCCTGCTTCCTGCTTCCTGCTCTCAAATAAAACAAGGGTAAAGGGCTAAGGGCTAAGGGCACAGGGTAGGTCGGGAAGAAAACTTGAAAAAACAATAACGTTTTATGCCCGACCGAATTAGTATGCTCCGCAAGCGGAGCTTGCATATA
>CADBSD010000009.1 GCA_902797225.1 uncultured Ruminococcus sp.
CCTTAGCCCTAAATAATAAAAAACGCTGTACCGAAAGGCACAGCTAAAATACTAATTAAAATATTGTCAGTTTGCCTTTCACGTCAATAGTATTTCCGTGTCAGTATTGTTATTTTAACACAGATAAATGATTATTTCAATACTTTTGTTTCGTTGAATTATATAAAGATTATACGCGAATTTTGTATGCTTATACAAAATTCTTCGATACGTTTGCAAAGAGCTGTTTTTAATAGTAAAATAATACTGTGGTGAGTTTTATGAAAGAGAAAAAACCAGCCGATATTCTGTTTTTTATCGGAGTTTGCGTATTAATAATAGGCATATTAGCGGGAACCGCGCTTGGATTTTTGTTCGGCGAGGGCGGTTTTAATTTAGTGCCGTCAATTACCGTCTGGCTGTTGTGCGTAGTCGGCGGTACAGGCTGTATTACAGTTTCGGGAAGTCTGACTGAAGCCGAAGAAAAGAAACGTGATGACGAGGAATTTATAAAACTTCTTATAGAAAGTGTAAAAAACGAGGGAAATAAAGAGGAAAAAGAAAAATAAACGCTTTAACAGGGTAAAAATGTACTAAGGTTTACACAACAGAGTCTGTTGCTTTAGGAAACAATACAAAAATAATTGTGTTTTATTGACAGAAAAGATGATTTAATATATAATTTATTAAGGTAAATTTTATATTTTGTTTTACCAAATTTTTGAAAATGAAAGGGATAAATTATTATGGCATTTTGTAAAAACTGCGGCCAGCCCGTAGATGAAAACGCTAACAACTGTCCTAACTGCGGTACACCGGTTGAAAAGACAGCACCTCAGGCACAGACAGTTGCTGCTCAGAACGCTCCTGCTAATGACGACGTTCAGAAGAACAAGGGTCTTGCTTGGCTTGCTTATTTTGGAATTCTCTTACTTATTCCTCTCTTTGCGAGAAAGGATTCCGAGTATTGTAAATTCCACGTAAAACAGGGCGTTACAACATTGTGCGTTTCTATTGTTTTATGGATAATAAGAATGATTATCAACGCTGTGCTTGGCGGAATTGTAGCTTCTATGGTTTATTCATACAATAGAGTCGGATTGACTGTTGTAGGTATTATCGCTGCTATTCTCGGCTTTGTATTCTTTGCCGTGAGCGTATTTATCATTGTTTGTGATATTATCGGTATCGTAAACGCTGTTAAGGGCGAGGAGAAAGAGCTTCCGATTTTCGGAAAGATTACTGTTTTACATCCTCTTGTAGACAAGATTTACGCGTCGCTTAACAAATAATTTAATCTGTTTTGGAGCTGTTCGTTTGGACAGCTCTTTTTTGTTTTTGCTCTCGACAACCGCCTCAAAAAATGGTACTATAAATTCAGAGGTGACAAGTTATGGATAAAATAAAACAGCTTCAGAACATAATTGACAGCAGTAATAATATAGTTTTCTTCGGCGGAGCGGGCGTCAGCACGGAGAGCGGTATCCCCGATTTCAGAAGTGTGGACGGACTTTATAACCAGAAGTACGATTATCCGCCCGAGGAGATTTTGAGCCATACGTTTTTTATGAGAAATCCTGCGGAGTTTTACCGTTTCTACAAGGATAAAATGCTCGAGCTGGATATTGAGCCGAACAACGCCCACAAAAAGCTCGCCGAGCTTGAGAGCGCGGGAAAGCTAAAAGCGGTCGTTACCCAGAATATCGACGGACTTCACCAGAAAGCGGGCAGTAAAATCGTTTATGAGCTTCACGGTACAGTTCACAAAAACCATTGTATGAGCTGCGGTAAATTCTTCGACGCGAAATATGTAAAGGCCGCCGAAAAAATCCCTTACTGCGATAAGTGCGGCGGTATTGTAAAGCCCGACGTGGTGCTCTATGAGGAAGGACTGGACGACAGAACAGTCCGCTCGGCGGTGAACGCTATCGCGGGCGCGGACGTGTTGATTATCGCGGGCACGAGCCTTACGGTTTATCCTGCGGCGGGAATGGTTCGCTATTTCAGCGGCAGCAGTCTTGTCCTCATAAACCGTGACCCGACGCCTATGGACAGCGCTGCGGATTTGGTTTTCCACGACAAGGTCGGAGAAGTACTTTCGAGGATAAGAATTGAGGATTTAAGTTGAACAAAAAATATAAACTTATCGCGTTTGATGTTGACGATACGCTTTTAAATACCGAAAAAAGAATAACACCAAAAACCAAAGAGGCGCTTTTAAAAGCTCAGAGCGGCGGTATAAAGCTCTGTGTAGCCTCGGGACGTTTGCCCTACGGAGTTCGTCCGTTCGCGAAAGAGCTTAACGTTTTGGAAAACGGCGGCTACTACTTCGGTTTTAACGGCGGAGCTGTGATTAATTGCCGAGGGGAGCGCATAGGAGCTGAGTATCTCGACAGCAAATACATCAAGCCCGTGTGCGAGCTTTTAAGTCCTTATAACGTCAATGTAATGGTTCATAAGGGCGATATTATTTACGTCGACAAAAAGGTCAACGACTATACTCATATTGAGTCCAAGGCGGTAGGACTTCCTCTCAATCCTGTGGACGATATCGTTGAGTTCGTCGACTGGAAGCTTCATAAAATGCTGCTATGCGGAGAGCCCGACGAATTAAAAAACGTCGAAAAGCTTCTGAAAGATAAGCTCGGAGAACAGGTCGATATCTACCTGTCCGCTCCGTGGTTTTTAGAGGTTATGCCGAAGGGCGTTAATAAAGGCGTGGGGCTTAAGACTGTTTGCGATGATATGGGGATTACACCCGACGAGGCGATTGCTTTCGGCGACAGCTATAACGATATCTCCATGCTGAAAACGGCGGGAGTCGGAGTAGCTATGGGAAACGCCGAGGACGAGGTGAAATCGAGCGCAGACTTTGTAACGGATACCTGCGACAACGACGGTATCGCGAAAGCGCTTAGTCAAATTCTATAATAAGTACACAAAAATTATCGGTAATTTTTTACGTTAAGGTTGGGTTTATTTTTCTTTATTCGAAAATTAACTCAACCTTTTTATATTATAATTTATAATGACTAAGTTTTCCCCGAATTATAAGATTCAGGAGGTTTTGAAATGAAGAATGTGAAAAAAATTATCGCGTTCGTGCTGATTGCGGCGATTATCGCCAGCGTCGCGATTATTTCCTCGAACGCCGCTGAGGCAGAAAAGAAAAAGACCGCGGCGTCGGGAATTACCGTGCACTGCTACAGCGAGAAGGGCGCTCCGAACATCTACTACTGGAACAGCCTGCCGAGAAACGTGGAGACAAATTATCCTGGTCCCGCTATGTCTGCCGAAGGCGAGAACTGGTACAAGTATACGTTCCCCTCAGATTTAACAAAGATAAATATGCTCTTTGTTACAAACGGTGTCCAGTCCGACGAGCAATCTCAGGAAACAGGCGAATGGTGGTTTAAAAACAGCCGCTGGACGTTTAAAAAACCCGGTACGTCAGGTTCTGTAGACCGTACCGATATGCGTGAGGACAGTATCTACTTTGTAATGACAACCCGTTTCTACGACGGTGACAAGAGCAACAATGTTCACTGCTGGGACGACGACCACGCTAACAACCCCGATACCGATCCGGGCTGGAGAGGCGATTTTAAGGGACTTATCCAGAAGCTCGACTACATAAAGGCTTTAGGATTTACCGCTGTATGGATTACTCCCGTAGTTGAGAATACTTCATGGTACGATTATCACGGCTACCACGCTTCCGATTTCGGAAAGGTAGACCCGCGTTACGAGAGCAAGGGCGCGACTTTCCAGGATTTGATTGACGCCGCTCATTCAAAGGGAATGAAGATCGTACAGGATATCGTGTGGAACCACAGCGGAAACTTCGGCGAGAAGTTCCTCTGCCACCTCTTTGATAAGAAATACTCAAAGATTCAGGATTTAGGTTCGCCCGACTGTCTTGTGCTCGATAAGAACAGCAACCTCGCAAAGACTGTACCCAACTATGATACAAAGCTTAACGGAAGCTATCAGCAGCGCTTATCAGTAATTAAATCAGATAAATACGAAACTAATAACTACTATCATCACAGCTCAGATATGTCTTACGAACAAGAGTCGGAGCAGACAGGACAGATGGCAGACGACTGTGTTGACATTAACACAGAGAACCAGAAGGTTGCCGACTATCTGAACAATTGCTACAAGCAGTATGTCGATATGGGCGTTGACGCGTTCCGTCTTGATACAGAAAAGCATATCAGCCGCTGGACTCTTAACCACGCCTATTTCCCCGAATACTCAAAGTATAAAAACTTCTATATTTTCGGTGAGGTTTGCGCGCGTGTCCGCGGAACATGGAATCACGATATTATGGCTGACTCCTGTCCTTTCTACACTTGGAAAGAAACCGAAAGCGCTTGGACAAATAACTGGTCGAAAACCGACTGGAGCGCGAACTTATCTAACTCAGTTAAACACTTTACCGCTCACAGAGGAGCGGAAGGCGCTCTGACATCACAGAACGCGTTCTTGAATGGTACAGCATATCACACCCCCGACTACTCGAAAGCTAACGGCTCGGGAACTATCGACTTTACTATGCACTGGAACTTCGGTTCCGCCAGAGAGGCGTACGGCGCGGCTTTAGAGGAAGACAGATACTTTAATGACTCAACATGGAACGTAATGTATGTTGATTCCCACGACTACGGTCCCGACGGACAGCAGGATTACCGTTACAGAGGAAGCCAGACCCAGTGGAAAGAAAATATGAACCTTATGTTTACATTCCGCGGAATTCCCTGTATTTTCTATGGTTCTGAGATTCAATTCAAGAATGACGTGCCGATCGACGTAGGACCGAACAAGCCGCTTGAAGAGACAGGACGCGCGTATTTCGGAGATCATATTGAAGGTAACGTTTCAGCTTCCGATTTCGGTAAGTATACCGCAAGCGGTAATGTACAGAAAACTCTCAATGAACCGCTTTCTCAGCATTTAATAATGCTTAACAGAATCAGACGTCAGGTTCCCGCTCTGCAGAAGGGACAGTACAAGTCCGTAGGCGATATGTGTTATATCCGCCGCTACACTCAGGGAAGCACAGATTCCGTAGCCTGCGTAGCCGTTACAAACGGAGCTACGTTCTCGGGTATTCCGAGCGGAACATATAAGGATTTAGTTTCGGGCAAGACTCAGAGCGTAAGCGGCTCGCTTACCGTTTCAGCTCCTGGTCAGGGAAATCTCGCCGTTTACGTTAAGCAGTAACAGCCGGAATTTATAAAAAAATAATGATTTGCAATTTTTACATTAATATGTTATAATGGTTTTGTAAAGTGGAAAAATTGCACAAAAATCCAATTAAGGGGATGGTGTGTGCCATCCCCTTTTTCAAAGCTATGTTTTATAAAAACAAGCAGTGCCCGTCGCTGTGAACTCAGCGGGGCGTTGTCAGTTTTGTTATACATATTTTTTGGAATGTATATGGGAATAAGAGGAAGTGATACTATTGCCCAAGGATTTAGCTTATTACGATACTAATAAAAAAATATCAAAACTTACCGATAAGCTTATGCGCAACACGATTATCGACAAGGACCTTTACGCTAAATACGACGTAAAAAGAGGACTTAGAGATATCGACGGAAAAGGTGTGCGCACAGGTCTTACCGATATTTCCGAGATTTTACAGAATAAAATTGTTGACGGGAAAACCGTTCCCTGCGACGGTCAGCTCTTTTACAGAGGCTACGATGTACGGGATATCGTTAAAGGTTTTGTAGACGACAGAAGATTCGGGTTTGAGGAGGTTGTCTATCTGCTCCTGTTCGGCGAAATGCCCAACAAAAAGGAGCTCGGCGACTTTACGAATATGCTCGGCGCTTACCGTACTCTGCCCACAAACTTTGTGCGCGACGTTATTATGAAAGCGCCCTCTGCCGATATGATGAATACCCTAGCGCGTTCGGTGCTTACGCTTTATTGCTACGACTCAAACCCCAACGATACCTCTATCGAAAACGTATTGCGTCAGAGTATGCAGCTTATTTCGGTATTTCCGCTTCTATCCGTTTACGGCTATCAGGCGTATAATCATTATCTGAGAAATCAGAGCTTATATATTCACGTCCCGAGTCCCAATCTCTCAACAGCCGAGATTGTGCTTACACTTCTGCGTCCCGACCAGAAATATACCGATTTGGAAGCAAAAGTGCTTGATATGGCGCTTGTGCTCCACGCGGAGCACGGCGGCGGTAACAACTCCTCGTTTACAACCCACGTTGTAACCTCCTCGGGCACGGATACGTATTCCTCCGTAGCGGCGGCGCTTTGTTCGCTCAAAGGTCCTAAGCACGGCGGAGCCAACGTAAGAGTAAGCAAGATGTTTGAGGATTTGAAAATTAACGTTACCGACTGGAACGACGACGAGAAAATCGAGAATTATCTCAGAGATATTCTCGATAAACAAGCCTTTGACCGCAGCGGTCTTATCTATGGTATGGGACACGCGGTTTACTCGATTTCCGACCCGAGAGCTCGTATACTTAAAGAGTATACAGGCCTTTTGGCGGCGGCAAAGGGGCTTAAGGACGAGTATGAGCTCTACAAAAACGTCGAGCGCCTCGCTCCAAAGGTTATTGCCGAGAAAAAGAGAATTTACAAAGGCGTTTCAGCTAACGTCGATTTTTACAGTGGATTTATTTATAATATGCTCAATCTTCCCACAGAGCTCTACACGCCGCTTTTCGCCGTAGCGCGTATCGCGGGCTGGAGCGCTCACCGAATGGAGGAGCTCATAAACGGCAATAAGATTATTCGTCCCGCTTATATGAGCATTTCCGAGCATAAAAACTATAAAAAACTAAACGACAGATAGAAAGGAGCGTAAGGCGCAGGTCTTACGGACAGCGTATGAAAAAGTTAGTTTGCGTATCATTATCAATTATTATGCTGCTCAGTGCTTTCGTTATAACGGCGGCGGCTGAGAGCGAAACGACATTGACCGTCGGCGGCGTTGAGTACAAGGCGCAGGCGGGAGATAAGGTTATTTATGAATGTGACCTTAAAACTGACGAAACGGTGCAGTGCGGAGATTCCTGCACAACGTATCCGAGCAATCTGCTTTCGCTAAAGAATGTCGAATTAGTTAATCTCGGCATCAACACCATTAAGAACACCGATATCGCGGGCGAGATTTACGTTAACTTCTCCGAGGCGGACGGATTCGACTTCACTAAGCAGACAAACGTCATCCGCGCCGAGTTTGAAGTGACGGCTAACGGAAGCGGGGAAATCAAGCTGACTCCTACTGTTTTCTATAATATGAGCAGTAAGAAGATGACAGACAAAGTCACCGTTATTGAAAGACTTACCGTAGAGAAGAAGCCTACCGAGCCTGAAACAACAACCGCTCCCGAGGGAACAACTAC
>CADBSD010000010.1 GCA_902797225.1 uncultured Ruminococcus sp.
TACAAATAATAGAAATACTCCGTGCTAAAATCCTTAAACAAATACTGTTAAGATTATTTTGCAGGGAGCGAGTGGGAATAAAATTCTTTTTAGAATTATAATTTAAGCCGCCAAGCGGGATATTTTCCTGCTTGGCGGCTTTTTATGTTATGATTCTTTCGCGACTATATACGAATAAACTGTATCAATAACAGCAACACTTATCAACAAACCAATCATTAAAAAGATATTCGGATATGCGAAGGCAATAACCAACAATGCTATACCGAGAATAATCAAAGAAACGCCGCTAAAAAGCTGACATTTTTTCCATACAATGTCATTTTTCATACTCCATTTTGTTCTCAATCCGACAAAGGAGTTCCTTTTTGACATCGGCATAAGATTACCAATATAAATAAATAGCGCGCCGAAAATCAATATCAGAATCCTTTCGATACTGAAAGCTCCCGATTTGAGATCTTTAATATTGTTAAACTGAACAAATAGAATATAATAATCCAAAACATTCAAAAACAAAATAAGCGCTATGCCGATATTCATTGTTAACTTTTTGTTGAGCTCGTTTTTTATAATTTTTCGGGGCAGTAAAAAAATCAAACTTATTACAAGTATTATAATCGGGAAAATTATTGTTTCAAATTTACTGCCATAACGATCAACCGTGTAATTCGCTCCGTAATGGGCGGGGATTTCTTCCGGGAGAAAAATCAGTGCGATCAAGCTGATTATCAGCGGCAAAGCCGCAAGAGATACAAGTAAAACTTTTTTAACTTTCATTATCATTATCTCCTTTCAATGTGTCTAACCATACAATGAGTTCGCCGAGAACGGAAAGATTAAGCTCATAATAAATAAAGTTTTTGTATTTTGTTTCGTAAATTATTTTCGCTTTTTTTAACTTTGATAGGTGATATGATAACGCTTGGGGAGTAATACCGAGGTGTTCTGCCAACTCGCCTGTGCTGATTTTACCTTCTCTAAGTTTCATAATAATTGCTCTGCGTGTATCGTCAGCCAAAGCGGAAAGGATTTTGTTTATGGATATGGTTATCACTCCAATCTATTTAAAATATTTCTTAAATAGATTGTACGCTTTGAATAAATTGTTGTCAATAGTTATTTAAAAAAATTTTTAAATAAGGTTGTAGAACAAAACCACATCTGCTTGACTGCGTATTTTATTATGTGATAAAATATTACATATTAATTTACGGGAGATAAGGTTATGCTAAAGAAAACTTCCTCAATTATTCTTGTTATCTGTTTAATAGTTATTACAGCCGCAGGTTGCTCTACGCCCGCTCGAGTATCGAAAAAACCCGCTGTAATAAAAAGTAACTTGCCAAAATTAAATATGAAAAAGTGGAAATACAGTAAAGAAAACGATTTATATTATCAAGTAGGTATTGAATACTGCGAAAAGCCTGTTAATAAAAGGTATGAAAAGTTAGCTGTTTTTGTACCCGCTTCTTATATGAAGGCAACAAAAAACAGCAAAAATACATATTCCTGCAAGCTCAATAAAAACGCTGAAATTAAAGGGTATAACTCCTCAAACGCTCCTATTGTTATGCCTATAGAAACGCCTGAGTATATATCTCACACCGCGATGACAAATAGTCTTCTTGAAAACTACAAATCTATTTTGGGACTTGTCGCGAATTACACTTCACAAGGCTTTATTTTCGTCGACGCGGGATGCAGAGGTAACGATGAAGGCGCTCCCGCGGGTGTAACAGACCTTAAGGCGGCTGTGCGTTATCTTCGTTATTGCGATGATGAAATCGCGGGCGACGCTGAGAGTATTTTTGTATACGGTGTAAGCGGCGGGGGAGCTCAGTCGACAATACTCGGCGCGTCAGGCGACAGCAAGCTTTATGAACCTTATCTCAAAAAGATTGGCGCTGTTCAGGGAGTTTCCGATGCTGTAGCGGGTTCAATGAGCTGGTGTCCGATTACCAGTCTGAATACCGCGAACGCCGAGTATGAGTGGATGATGGGTTTAACCCGTAAGTGGCTGACCGAAAAAGAGAAAGCGATTTCCGACAGTTTGGCAAAAGCGTACGCTGGATATGTGAATAAAGCGGGTTTCGTTGACGAAAACGGCAACGTGCTTACATTGGAAGAATCCAAAGAAGGTATTTACCAGGCGGGCAGTTATTATGATTATATAAAAAGCGTAATTGAGCGTTCGCTTAACAATTTTCTGTCGGACGCTGATTTTTCCGACAGCCCCGCTGAGGAATATATCGACGATTTAAACGCCAAAAAGAAATGGGTGGATTATGATAAAAGTACCAATACCGCCAAGATTACAAGCGTTTCCGATTTTGCTAAGGCTTTTAAAAACGCTTCAAGATATCCGTTTGCTTTTGATCAGCCTGAGTATGATAATCCGTTGTTTGGAATTAACGGTAAGGGAGTCCATTTTGATAAAATACTCGCTGATGTTCTTACTGAGCATAAAAGCAAATACGCTTCCGCGTATAACGCTGATTTTAAAAAGCTTGATTCATTCGGTTATTCAGTAGAAAAACGCCTGAATATGTATTCGCCGCTTTATTATATTTTGAAAAGCGAAAAAGGGTATTCTTCATCTAAGGTTTCAAAATACTGGCGTATTCGCTCGGGTATTGAGCAAACTAATACATCCGTTACGACCGAGGTTAATTTAGCGCTCGCGCTGAATAATTGTGAAGGAGTTAAAAGCGTTGATTTTGAAACGATTTGGGCTCAAGGTCATACTCAGGCGGAGCGTAAAGGAAACGATATAGATAATCTAATTAATTGGGTAAATAAATGTATGAAATAATAAGGGGTTGCCGCCCAGCGGCAACCCCTTATGTTATTAAGCTTTCTCTTTCCAATATTTTAACTGTGAAAGATATCCGTCGTAAGCTTTACGGCGTTCTTCGTCAGGTAAATTATCAGGATTAGGCATATGCGCGATACAAAAATCAAGCAGCTTGTCTTTTGAGGTATAGGTGAATTCTCCGTTAGCGTAACACCATTTGCAATACTCCTTGTTAAGAGTTCCGTCTTTTTCGCGGCTTATCAATTCTTCCTCGCTAAGCGGCATACCGCAGCATTGACAAATAAGGTTATCCATAATTTCTCCTTTCTTTATTATTTGTGAATATACATTCTCGTCATTTCTTCTTCGCCGTCGCCTTGAACCATACAAAGGAACTCCCAACCGTATCTTTCGTAAAAGCCAGTGTGATCGGTTACGAGATAAATCGGCGAAATACCTTTATTCCTCATATCGTAAACAACCATATCCAGAAGCTTTCCCGCGATTCCGTTACAGCGGTATTCTTCTTCGGTATAAATGGCGCAAACATTTGGAGATAAATCCTTCCTGTCGTGGAAGTCGTTTTCTATTACGCCCATTCCGCCGATTATTTTATCGCCGTCAAGACAAATATACCAGCCGTATTCTGTCTTTTTGTCGAGATAATCGTTCATACATTCGAGATAAGCCTCTACAGGAACACCCCATTTGTTGTGAAACCAGGAGGCGGCTTTGTCCTTTAACTCGGGCTGTTCGCGCAGAGTTATATATTTATAATCTTTCATTTTCTTCTCCTTTTATTATTCTAGTGTTATTATATCACTAAATTATTTAGCTGTCTACGGTTTTTGGTATTGAAAAAGAGTAAAATATATTCTATAATAATCACTGGAAATGAGGTGTTCTTAATGAATATGATTGACGGAATAAAAGAAAGAAGAAGCATCAGAAAATATAAGAGCGACAAGGTGGAAAAAGAAATTATCGAAAAGATAATTGATAGTGCCATATACGCTCCAAGCTGGAAAAATTCTCAGACCGCAAGATATGTCGTAGTGACTGATAAGAGCGTTAAAGACAATATTGCCGAGAACGGAACGCTTGGTTTTTCAAAGAATAAGAATAATATAAACAGCGCTCCTGTTTTAGTGGCTCTTATTACTGTCGACGGAATTTCGGGCTATAATCCCGACGGGACGCCTACGACTGATAAGGGTGAGCATTGGCAGAGCTTCGACGCGGGAATAGCCTGTGAGGCTTTTTGTTTATCAGCGTATGAATACGGACTCGGTACTCTTATTATGGGAATTTACGACGAGAAAAAAGTCGCCGATATTCTGGGGTTAAAGGAAAACGAAAAGGTTTCCGCTCTTATCGCTCTCGGATATTCAGATGAAGAACCGAAAGCTCCTAAGCGTAAGGAAATTGATGAAATAGCAAGATTTATTTGAGGTTGGCTTTGCCAACCTCATTTTTGTAATTGTTAATTCTAATAAACAATCAAAACGTACGTTTTGATTACAGTTGTGTCTTATTTCTTTACTTTCCACAATATGTTGTGATATAGTACATAAGTAAAAATGCGTAAATATGCTCAGGAGGTCTGTTATGGAAAAGTATAAACAGGAATTCATAGAATTTATGGTGGATTGTCAGGTGTTAAAATTCGGCGATTTCGTGACAAAAAGCGGACGTAAAACTCCGTTCTTTGTAAACACGGGTTTTTATCGCACAGGCTCACAGCTGAAAAAGCTTGGCGAGTATTACGCTGAAGCGATTAATAATAAGTTTGGTCTTGATTTTGACGTTCTTTTCGGCCCCGCGTATAAGGGAATTCCGCTTTCCGTTACGGCGTCAATCGCTATCGCGGATAAGTTTGGAAAGGATGTAAAATACTGCTCTAACCGTAAGGAGGTTAAAGACCACGGCGATACAGGTATACTCCTCGGCAGTCCGATATCTGACGGCGATAAGGTTGTTATTATCGAGGACGTTACCACAGCGGGAACATCAATTAACGAAACATTACCGATTATCAAGGCTCAGGGCGACGTAGAACCCATAGGACTTGTAGTTTCCGTCGACCGTATGGAAAGAGGACAGGGAGAAAAATCCGCTCTCGCTGAAATTGAGGAAAAATTCGGACTTAAAACTACCGCTATTGTCACTATGGCGGAGGTTGTAGAGCATCTGTATAACAAAGAGTACAAAGGAAAAATTGTTATAGATGACAAATTAAAGTCAGCTATCGACGATTATTACGCTTTGTACGGTGTAAAATAATTTATTATTTATATTAACAGGGAGGTGTTAAAATGGCGGATAAAAATCTTCACAAAGGTCACAGACAACGCTTGCGTGACTTGTACCTTAGAGAAGGAATAGATAATTTTAATCATCACCAGGCGTTGGAGCTTTTGTTATTCTACGCTATTCCTCAGCGCGATACCAATCCTTTAGCTCATAAGCTTATTGACGAATTCGGTTCTATTTCCGCTGTTTTCGACGCTCCCGTAACTCAGCTTAAAAGAGTAGGATTAACAGATAATACTATAGCTCTTTTAAAGCTTATACCTGATTTTTCCAGAATATATAATATGGATAAAACCGACTATAATTCCAAGCGGGTTGAGATAAGCAAGCTTTGCGAGTATTTCAGGCCGAAATTCATCGGAAGAACCTCGGAGGTAATGTACCTTTTGCTTATGGATAAAAAGTACAAGGAGCTTTACTGCGGAATTATTTCGAAAGGCTCAAGCAACACAACCGACGTTCCGATTACAAAAATATTGGAAACCGCCGTTATTTATAAGGCGGATTATATCGCGATAGCTCATAATCACCCCGGGGGAATCGCTTTGCCCTCAAGGGAAGATATAGAAACCACTAAGCTTGTTTTTAACGCCTTAAGGCTGATGAATAAGCGCCTTATCGACCATGTTATAGTCAGCGATGACGACGAGGTATCACTGGCTCAGAGCTCCGTGTTCGGACGCGGAATATTTATCGGAGATACCGAAACTTAATATCAGGTGAATTATATGGGTGAATTCAAACTTCATTCTTCATACAAGCCCACAGGCGACCAGCCTCAGGCTATAGAAAATATTTCAAAAAGTATATTAAGCGGAAACAGGGAACAAACTCTGCTCGGAGTTACAGGCTCGGGCAAGACGTTTACCATGGCTAATATTATAGAGAAGGTTCAAAAGCCTACTTTGATTTTAGCGCATAACAAAACTCTGGCAGCTCAGCTTTGTTCTGAGTTCCAGTCGTTCTTTCCTGAAAACGCGGTTGAGTATTTCGTAAGCTACTATGACTATTACCAGCCCGAGGCTTATGTTCCGACTACAGATACTTATATAGAAAAAGACAGCTCAATAAACGACGAAATAGATAAACTCCGCCATAGTGCGACCTTGGCGCTTTCAGAGCGCAGAGATGTAATTATAGTCGCGTCTGTGTCGTGTATCTACAGCTTAGGCAACCCGATTGATTACCGAAATATGGTGATATCCTTACGCCCCGGTATGGAAAAAAGCCGTAATTCTCTTGTTAAAAAGCTTGTTGAGCTTCAGTATGAGCGAAACGACGAGAATTTCACTCGTAATAAATTCCGCGTAAGGGGAGATACGCTTGAAATTTTCCCCGCTTCGTCATCTGACAGAATCATCAGAGTTGAGTTTTTCGGCGATGAAATAGACAGAATCAGCGAAATAAATCCCTTAACGGGCGAGCTTATCGGTACACTCCGCCATGCCGCGATTTATCCCGCTTCCCATTATATAGTGTCCAAGGATAAAATGCTTGACGCTGTCGCGGAAATTCGTCGCGAGCTTGCTGAGAGAATAGAGTATTTTCAATCAAAGGGAAAGCTTTTAGAAGCTCAGCGCATAGAACAGCGAACAAATTACGATATTGATATGCTGCTTGAAACAGGTTTTTGCAGCGGTATAGAAAACTATTCGAGAATTATGTCGGGCAGAGCGCCGGGTTCTTCGCCGTACACTCTGCTTAGCTATTTTCCTGATGATTTTCTTTTATTTGTGGACGAGTCCCACGTGACGCTTCCTCAGGTCAGAGGAATGTACGCTGGCGACCACGCGCGTAAAAAAAGTCTTATTGATTTCGGCTTCAGATTGCCGTCGGCTTACGATAACAGACCGCTTAATTTTGACGAGTTTTATAACAAAATCAATCAGGTTTGTTTTGTTTCCGCTACTCCCGGTGATTTTGAAAAGGAACACAGCGCGTTAGTTGCCGAACAGATTATCAGACCTACAGGTCTTTTGGATCCTGAAATCAGCGTAAGGCCTACTGAGGGACAGCTCGACGACCTTATTTCAGAAATCAATATAAGAGTCGCTAAAAAAGAGAGAACGCTTATCACCACATTAACAAAGAAAATGGCGGAGGATTTAACCGCGTACTTTGTTGAAATGGGTATAAGAGTTAAATATATGCACCACGATATCGACACCGTTGAACGAATGGAAATAATACGGGATTTGCGTCTCGGCGAGTTTGACGTGCTTGTCGGAATTAACCTTTTGAGAGAAGGTCTTGATATTCCCGAGGTGTCGCTTGTCGCCATACTCGACGCCGATAAAGAGGGCTTTTTGAGAAGTGAGCGAAGCCTTATCCAGACGATAGGCAGAGCCGCGAGAAACAGCGAGGGTACGGTTATTATGTACGCCGACAGCGTTACGCCCTCGATGAAAAGCGCGATTACCGAAACAAACCGCAGGCGTGAGATTCAGAAAAAATACAACGAAGAAAACAATATTACGCCTAAAACTATAGTTAAAAAGGTAAGCGATATTATAGAAATCTCAACTCACACAGACGATGAATTCAAGAATATGAAGCAGATGTCCCGAGCTGAAAGGGAAAAGCTAATAAAGAATTTACAGCGTGAGATGAGAGCCGCCGCAAAGCTGCTCGAATTTGAGCACGCGGCTTATTTAAGAGATAAAATAAAGAAACTACGAGGTGAAAAGTAGTGACAAAAAGGAAGGCAAATGATTATAACGACGACAGTATATCCTCGCTTTCAGGCGCTGACCGCGTCAGAAAAAGACCTGCCGTAATTTTCGGCTCCGACGGTATCGAGGGTTGTCAGCATTCTGTTTTTGAAATACTCTCCAACTCAATCGACGAGGCGAGAGAAGGCTACGGCAGACAGATTCAGGTTACACGTTATTCCGACGGCTCTTACGAGGTTGAGGACCACGGACGAGGAATTCCTGTAGGCTATAATAAAAACGAGGACAGGATGAACTGGGAGCTTCTGTTCTGCGAAATGTACGCGGGCGGTAAGTATAACAATAACGACGGCAACAACTACGAGTTTTCGCTCGGACTTAACGGCTTAGGTCTTTGCTCAACCCAGTACGCGTCAGAATTTATGGATGTTGAAATAAAACGCGACGGATATAAATACTCGCTTCATTTTGAGCACGGCGAAAATATCGGCGGACTCAAAAAGGAAGAATACAAACGCCGCGACACAGGTACAAAAATCCACTGGAAGCCTGATATAAACGTATTTACGGATATTGACGTAAGCGCCGAGTATTTTCTCGATATTATGAAACGCCAGGCTATTGTAAACGCGGGTGTTGAGTTTGTTTTCCGTAACCAAAACGGCAGAAGCTATGATGTTACGACATACAACTACTTAAACGGTATTGAGGACCATATTAAAGAGGTAGTAGGCGAGGACGGCTTAAGCTCTGTTCAGTATTGGGAAACCGAAAAAATGGTTAAAGACCGTGAGGACAAACCCGCCTACAGATGTAAAATCTGCGCTTCCTGCGCTTTTTCGAATAAGGTTACTCTCACCGAATATTACCATAACTCAAGCTGGCTTGAATACGGCGGAGCTCCCGAAAAGGCTGTTAAAAACGCGTTTGTCTATATTATAGACTCCTATCTGAAAAAGAATAATAAATATACAAAAAGCGAGTCCAAAATTAATTTCGCGGACGTGCAGGACTGCTTAGTTCTTTGCGTGTCATCTTTTTCCAGCGTGACTTCCTATGAGAACCAGACTAAAAAGGCGATTACCAACAAGGGAATTCAGGAAGCTATGACTGAATTTTTACGCCACAGCCTTGAAATATACTTTATCGAGAATCCTCTTGAGGCTGAAAAAATCGCTAATCAGGTGCTTATTAATAAACGAAGCCGTGAAAACGCTGAGAAAACCCGTCTGAATATTAAGAAAAAGCTTACGGGTAATATCGATATAACCAACCGCGTAAATAAATTTGTCGATTGCAGAAGCAAGGATGTAAACGAGCGTGAAGTTTTTATCGTTGAGGGTGACTCGGCGCTCGGAGCGTGTAAACAGGCGCGCGATCCTGATTTCCAGGCTATTATCCCGCTCAGAGGTAAAATCCTTAACTGCCTTAAGGCTGATTACGATAAGATTTTTAAAAGCGATATCATTACAGATTTATTAAAGGTTCTCGGCTGCGGAGTAGAGGTTAAGGCGAAGTCAAATAAAAATCTCTCGAATTTTGATATGAATAACCTCAGGTGGAATAAAGTAATTATCTGTACCGACGCAGACGTCGACGGCTTTCACATCAGAACGCTCGTACTTACAATGCTTTACCGTCTTACTCCTACGCTTATTAAAGAGGGAAAGGTGTATATCGCCGAATCTCCGCTGTATGAGATTACTACCAAGGACAAGGTGTATTTCGCTTATGACGAGGTTGAAAAGGACAGATACCTCGCTGAAATCGGCGATAAAAAATATACTATCCAGAGAAGTAAAGGACTCGGTGAAAACGAACCGGAAATGATGAGTCTTACGACAATGAACCCGTCCACAAGACGTCTTATAAAGGTTATGCCCGATTCCGCCGAGCAGACAGCCGCGATTTTCGATACCTTACTCGGAGATAATCTCCAGGGAAGAAAAGACTTTATTGTCGATCACGGAGCTGAGTATATTGACCAGCTCGACGTAAGTTAAAAGAATTATTACCTATTATCAGGAAGGTGATTGTTTGGCTAAAAAGAATAAGAAAACTTCCAAAAAAATAAACTCGGACGCTATTAACGGTGTTATAGAAGGCGCGGGCGAGGTCGCTCAGCAGCATATTGTATCGTCTATTCAGGAGAACTTTATGCCTTACGCTATGAGCCTTATTTTATCGCGCGCGATTCCCGAGATTGACGGTTTCAAGCCCTCTCACAGAAAGCTTCTCTATACTATGTATAAAATGGGGCTTTTAAAGGGCGCGAGAACTAAGTCCGCTAATATTGTCGGCGCTACGATGAAGCTTAATCCTCACGGTGACGCGGCGATTTACGATACTATGGTTCGTATGTCACGAGGCTATGAGGCGCTTTTGCACCCTTACGTTGATTCTAAAGGTAACTTCGGTAAATTCTACAGCCGCGATATGGCGTGGGCTGCCTCGAGATATACGGAAGCGAAGCTCGATAAGCTTTGCGCGGAGCTTTTTAAGGATATAGATAAAGATACCGTTGACTTTGTTGATAACTATGACAACACAATGAAAGAGCCAACGCTTTTGCCCGCGACGTTTCCGTCTGTATTAATAAACTCAAATACAGGTATCGCCGTAGGTATGGCGTCTAATATCTGTTCGTTTAACCTCAAAGAGGTATGTGAAACCACAGCGGCGTTGATCCGTGATCCCGACCACGACGTTATGAGTACGATGCCGGCGCCTGATTTTCCGGGCGGAGAGATAATCGTTTACGACGAAGCGGTTATGAAAAACGTATATGAAAACGGCAGGGGAAGCATAAAACTCCGCTCAAAGTACGAGTACGATAAAAAAGAAAACTGTATTGATATCCTCAGTATTCCGTACTCCACAAACTGCGAATCCATAATCGATAAGGTAATCGACCTTGTAAAAGCGGGCAAGGTGAGAGAAATCTCCGATATCCGCGACGAAACAGGTCTTGACGGCCTTAAAATCACTATTGACCTCAAACGCGGAGTAGATCCCGATAAGCTTATGCGAAAGCTTTATAAAATGACTCCCTTAGAGGACAGCTACGCCTGCAATTTTAACGTGCTTATCGGCGGTACGCCTATGGTATTAGGCGTGAAAGACCTTTTGGAGGAATGGATAGCGTTCAGAATTGAGTGCGTCAGGAGAAGAACATTCTTTGATTTAAACAAGAAAAAGGATAAGCTTCATCTCTTAAAGGGACTTGAAAAAATATTGCTCGATATTGACAAGGCTATAAAAATCGTAAGAGAAACCGACGAGGAAGCCGAGGTAGTACCCAATCTTATGATTGGCTTCGGTATCGACGAGATTCAGGCTGAATATGTAGCTGAGATTAAGCTTCGTCATTTGAACCGCGAGTATATCTTAAAGAGAACTCAGGATATCGAGGATCTTGAAAAAGAAATCCAGAATCTCGAGGCTATTCTTAAGAGCAAAGCGAGAGTAAAGACTATCATCGTCAAAGAGCTTAAAGAGGTTGCCGAGAAATACGGACAGGAAAGAAAATGTGAAATTCTCTATAACGATGATGTTGAGGAATATGAGGAGGTCGAGGAAATCCCCGATTATCCTGTACATCTTTTCTTTACAAAGGAAGGCTATTTCAAGAAAATCACGCCAAAGTCGCTTAGAATGAGCGGAGAACATAAATTAAAAGACGGCGATGAGATAACCGAGGCTATTGAGTTTTCAAACAATTGCGATCTCTTGTTCTTCACAAACAAATGTCAGTGCTACAAGGCTAAAGCATATGAATTTGAAGACACAAAAACCAGCGTGCTCGGCGATTATATTCCCGCTAAGCTCGGAATGGAGGAGGGCGAGCTCGCGATTAAAATGGTAGTTACCAAGGATTATAAGGGCTTCTTGCTCTTTGGATTCGAAAACGGAAAAATCGCGAAGGTCCCGCTGGAAAGCTACGCTACTAAAACTAACCGTAAAAAGCTTACAAAAGCTTTCAGCGATAAATCTCCCATATCGGATATAGCGTATTCAAGAGAGGACAAGGAGTTCGTTATTTCAGCCTCCTCGGGAAGAATGCTTTTACTCCATACGGGCGTGCTTAATCTTAAAACCTCACGAGCTACACAGGGCGTAGCCGTATTGAGGCTTAAGAAAGGGCATAGGCTATTCTCTATCAAAGAATACGAGGAAGGCAGATTCAGCAAACCCTCGCGTTACAGAACGAAAAATCTGCCCGCGTTAGGCGCGCTGCCGTCCGCTGAGGACTCAAGCGAACAATTAAGTATTATTTAATGCAAAAAAAGTCTTGCAAATTTATAATTATTGTGATATTATATTAAGGCTAATGAAATTTAACGCGAAAAGCGTAATCGAAAGGATCGATATACATGGGAATCTGGGAAATTATTTTAGGCGCGGTATTGATTATTATGTCAATCGCTATTATCGTAGTTATTATTCTTCAGGAAGGTAACCAGCAGGGCGTTGGTGTTGTAACAGGCGGTGCTGATACTTTCTTCTCAAAGAATAAAGCTCGTTCAATCGACGCTTTCTTAGCTCGTTGGACAAAGGTTTTTGCCGTAGTTTTCGTACTCGCGGTAATAGGACTTAATGTATTAGCTTTCTTTACAAAATAGTTCTAAAATAATAATTTGATTCATAACTATAGACCGTAGGGACAACCTGCGGTCTATTTTTATGCGGAAGTGATTTTATGAAATGGTATTTTTTACCTGTGACTGTTTTAGCTTCATTTATTGTATTTATTATAATTCAAAAAATTTCAAAAAATAAAAGGCCCTGTAAAAGAGCCTTTATATCCTTGGTATCGGGTTTATCCTCGCTTATAGTTGTTGATTTACTCAGCGTGTTTACGGGTGTTTATATTCCGATAAGCTTACTGAGTATTCTGATTTCAATAGTGCTCGGGATTCCCGGCGTAACATCAATGCTTTGTATAAACCTCATTTTTTAAAATACTTCATATCCTCAAGACAATCCTTGACAAGGTCTTTATCGTTTGTGACGGTTGCCATAATAACCTTGTAAAGAATCTCGGGGTTTTTATGGAAATTCTTTTTTATAAGCTTAGCCTGTTTATTGTCGGGCGCGTAAATATCGATAGCGACTAAATCTATATCTCCACCCGAAATTCTGCAGTTCACGTTAAAGCCCTTATCTGTTTTTGAAATCACAACAGCGTTTTCTTTTTCGATTCTTCTCTGTTCAAGAAGCGCAATCGCGCAGGTGTAGGCTTTTTCCTTGACGGTTATCGGTAAAGTGTTTTCGAGCTGATTAGCGACCATTTTGCCGTTTTCTGTAAGAACGTAGAGCTCGGGATTGTTTTCGTCACGAACCAGATTGTTGTGAGAAATCAAATCGTCAAAACATGAGCTAGTTTCAAAATAGTTAGCGAGCCCTTTTTGCTGGATAGCTTCAATAATCGTCGCTTTGTCGAGCGGTTTGTCGATTGAACGGAACAAATAGCATATTAATGTCCTGATTTCATTCTTTGAACGTACGCCGCCGTAGTTAATTCCTTCGTCAAAAGTATCGAATGCCATAATCTCACCGTCCTTTTACAGTATTTTAGCATATATTTACAAAAATGTATAGTATTTTTTATTGACTTTTTATTGACTTGTTAATTTTAAAATGATAAAATTATTACTGGAAGGAAGTGTGGAAAATGGAAGGTTATATTCTTTATATATGGATAATCTTTTCTGTCTTTATGCTTATTTGTGAAGCGCTTACAACTCAGCTTGTATCCATCTGGTTTGTAATCGGCGGAGTTGCCGCGGCAATATCATGCATATTTACAGACAACATTCTGATACAGTCGATTGTATTTCTTGTTGTTTCGTTTATATGTCTGTTCGCGACCAGACCTCTTGTGAAAAAATACAACAAACGTAAAGCCGAGCCTACTAATTCCGATAGATTGATCGGGCGCGTCGGTATGGTAACAGTAGATATTGTTAACCAGAAGGGCGTCGGTCAGGTAAATGTAGACGGTAAAATCTGGAGCGCGAAAAGCGTAGACGAGCGTGAAATCAAATCAGGCGCTAATGTACGTATAACTTCAATCGAAGGTGTTAAATTATTAGTGGAAGTTATTTAAAGGAGTGGTTTTATAATGTTACCTTTTGTTTTATTTGCGGTTATTCTGTTTATTTTACTTATTGTAATTGTACGCAATATCAAAGTAGTTCCTCAGGCTCACGCTTATGTTATCGAGCGTTTAGGAGCCTTTTACGCGACTTGGGGAACAGGTCTTCACTTAAAAATCCCGTTTATAGACCGTATATCCAAAAGAGTTTCTCTTAAAGAACAGGTTGTAGATTTCCCACCTCAGCCTGTTATTACACGTGATAACGTAACAATGCAGATCGATACCGTAGTTTATTTTGAAATTACCGATCCGAAGCTCTACACCTACGGCGTAGAGAATCCTTTGGCGGCTATTGAAAACCTTACCGCTACAACTCTGCGTAATATTATAGGCGATTTAGAGCTTGACTCTACGCTTACATCGCGCGATACGATCAACGATAAAATACGTATTATCCTTGACGAGGCTACAGACGCGTGGGGTATAAAGGTTATTCGCGTTGAGCTTAAAAACATTCTTCCTCCGCGTGAGATTCAGGACGCTATGGAAAAGCAGATGAAGGCCGAGCGTGAACGCCGCGCGCGTATTCTTGACGCCGAGGGTGAAAAAAGAAGCCAGATTCTTGTAGCTGAAGGTATGAAAGAATCCGCGATTTTAAAGGCTGACGCCGTAAGAGAGCAGAAAATCAGAGAAGCAAGCGGTGAAGCGGAGGCTATTTTAACAGTCCAGAAGGCTAACGCCGACGCAATTAAAATGCTTAACGAAGCGTCGCCCTCAGATCCTGTTATCGCGCTCAGAAGCCTTGAAGCGTTCGCTAAGGCTGCCGACGGAAAAGCAACCAAAATCATTGTTCCCTCGGATATTCAGAATATGGCGGGTTATGTAACGACACTAAAGTCGCTTTGGGATGATAACAAGGAAGCTAAAACAAAATAAAAATGGATCGAACCGACCGCGCTTGCTGTCGGTTCTTTTGTTTATCTTCTACAAAAATCCTTGTTATTTTTTAGTTTAATCAACCTATGTAATGAAATATTTAAATTAAGTTATGTTCTATTGAATAAATTGTTGATTTTTAGTATAATATCTATGTATTTTTATAACGGTAAAAAGGAGTCTTTTTATGAAAAAAGTTGCTGTAATTATGGGTTCTGACAGCGATTTCAAGGTTGTTCAGAAGGCTGTATTGAAACTGAAAGAATTTGACGTTCCTTATGAGGTAAGAGTTATGAGCGCTCACCGTACTCCCGACGAGGCGGCGGAGTTTTCTAAGAACGCAAAGAAAAACGGCTTCGGCGTAATAATCGCCGCGGCGGGAATGGCGGCTCACCTCGGCGGAGTTTTAGCGGCTCACACTACTTTGCCTGTTATCGGTATTCCGATTAAATCAGCGGCGTTTGACGGAATGGACGCGCTGTTAGCTACTGTTATGATGCCTCCGGGAATTCCCGTGGCTACGGTAGGCGTTGACGGCGCTGCTAACGCGGCTATTCTTGCAGTTGAGATGTTAGCTCTTTCGGACGAAAGCTTATCAGAAAAACTCGTCGCCATGAAAAAGACTATGGCTGAGGGAGTTAAGAAAAAAGACGAAGATATTCAGAGAAAGGCTTGTGAGCTTTGAAAAGTGTTGTAATAGACAAACGCCGTGACAAGGTAAACGATGAATGCGGCGTATTTGGTTTTTATAATAATGACGATTTAGATATCGTTTCCATAACCCATGACGCTCTTTTCGGCCTACAGCACAGAGGTCAGGAAAGCGCGGGAATAACAATAATACAGGACGGCGAGCCTTATACCGTCAAGGATCTCGGAATTGTGTCTACCGTTTTTGACGAAAAGAACCTCTCTAAGCTTCCAAGAGGTAAAATGTCCGTCGCCCATGTAAGATATACCTCTCACGAATATCTCGACAGAGCCGCTACTCAGCCGCTGGTTATGAGATACATAGAGGGCTCTTTAGCTCTGGCAAATAACGGAGCTATCACTAATTTTGCTGAAATCCGTTCTGAGCTTGAAAAGGGCGGCGCGATTTTCCAGTCCAATTCTCACGCGGAAGTTATCGGTTATATGATTTCAACCCATAGAATTGATTCCGAGTCTATAGAGGACGCGGTCTTACAAACTATGGATGACTTAAAGGGTTCGTATTCTCTCGTTATAAGCTCCCCGAGTAAGCTTATCGGGTTGCGTGATCCTCACGGATTTAAGCCGCTTTGTCTTGGAAAGCTTAAAAACAGCTATATTATTTCTTCTGAGAGCTGTGTTGTCGAGTCGCTCGGCGGAGAGTTTATCCGCGATGTAGCCCCCGGTGAAATGATTGTGATTGACGACGAGGGCTTCCACAGCTATTTCTGTAAGAATAAAAAACAAACCTCGCTTTGTTTGTTTGAGTATATTTATGTCGCCAGACCTGATTCGGTTATTGACGGCGTTTATGTTAATCTAGCAAGAAGAAAAGCGGGTGAGATTCTGTTCAGGGAAAACCCCGTTGAAGCCGATATCGTCTGCGGTGTACCCGATTCGGGACTTGACGCGGCTCAGGGCTACGCCGCCGAATCAGGTATAAAATACGCTACGGCTTTTATAAAAAACAAGTATATCGGCCGTACTCCCGACGGTGTGGGTAACGATAAAAAACAGCGCCTGTTAAAAACCAGGCTTAATGTTATAAAAAACATTGTTGACGGAAAACGTATTGTAATTATTGACGACTCGATAATTCACGGAAATACTTCCGCTCATATCGTTAAAGTTTTAAAGGACGCGGGCGCGAAAGAGGTTCACGTCAGAATAAGCTCTCCCGAGTTTGTTCATTCCTGCTATTTCGGTATGGATTTACCGAAATCCGAGGATTTGATTTCCAACAGATACAGTGAGGAGGAATTAAGAAAGCTTATAGGCGCTGATTCTTTAAAATTCCTCAGTATTGACGGACTTCACGAAATAGCCGAGGGTTGTAATATAGGACTTTGCGACGGTTGCTTCAGCGGTGTTTATCACGCTGATAAGCCAAAGATTATTTTTGAAGATAAATTCGCTAATAAGATTAAAAAGTTTTAATCGGAGGTACAAATGAAGAGTTTCAGTGAAAGCTATAAGGAAGCGGGCGTTGACATTACCGCAGGTTATGAATCTGTAGAGCTTATTAAAAAGCACGTTGCCCGTACAAAAATCCCGGGAGTTATTTCGGGAATAGGCGGTTTCGGCGGTTTGTTCGCTCCCGATTTCAAGGGTATGGAAGAACCTGTTTTAATCAGCGGAACCGACGGCGTAGGTACAAAAATAAAGCTCGCTTTTCTGCTTGATAAGCATAATACAATCGGCATTGACGCTGTCGCGATGTGCGTTAACGACGTTATATGCTGCGGAGCTAAACCGCTTTTCTTCCTTGATTATATCGCTATCGGAAAGAACTATCCCGAAAAGGTAGCCTCAATCGTCGAGGGTATCGCCGAGGGTTGTGTACAGTCCGAGTGCGCTCTTGTAGGCGGAGAAACAGCGGAACACCCGGGGCTTATGTCTGTAGACGAATACGACGTAGCGGGCTTCTGCGTAGGTATTGTGGATAAGCCTAAAATGATTGACGGCAGTAAGCTTAAAGAGGGCGACGCTATTATAGGTATTCCGTCATCAGGTGTTCATTCAAACGGTTTTTCGCTTGTCAGAAAAGTTTTCGGTATAGACGAGAATACAATTAATAATACTTATGACGAGCTCGATAAGCCGCTCGGAGAAACTCTCCTGACTCCTACAAAGCTTTACGTAAAACCGATTTTCGCTTTACTCAAAGAGGTTGATGTTAAAGCGATTTCCCACATAACAGGCGGCGGTTTCTACGAAAATATTCCCAGAATGTTAAAGGACGGTTTAACCGCTAAGATTAAAAAAGATAATATTCCCGTGTTACCGATATTCAACGTAATTCAGCGCGTCGGCAGTATTTCGGAGCATGATATGTATAACACATTTAATATGGGTATAGGTATCGCGCTCGCCGTTGATAAAAACGATGTTGATAAAACGCTTGAAATCCTTAAAGCAAACGGCGAGGACGCTGTTGTTTTAGGCGAGGTAGTTAAGGGTGACGAAGGAGTAATCTTGGAATAATGAAAAACATAGTTGTTCTTGTATCGGGCGGCGGAACCAATCTTCAGGCTTTAATAGACGCTGAAAAATCAGGTCTTATTAATAACGGTAAAATAACCTGTGTCGTTTCGAGTAATCCCGAAGCTTACGCGCTTAAAAGAGCTTCTGACAACGGTATTTCAACCGATATTATAAGACGTAAGGATTTTAAAACCTTTGAAGAATATGACGAAAAGCTTACCGCCTTATTAATAAGCAAAAACGCCGATTTGATTGTTCTGGCGGGATTTATGACTATTCTGGGCAAAAAAGTAATCTCCGCTTTTAAAAACAGGATAATAAACATTCACCCCGCGTTAATTCCCAGCTTTTGCGGCGAGGGTTTTTACGGACTTAAGGTTCACGAGAAAGCGCTTGAAAAAGGAGTAAAGCTTACGGGCGCGACTGCTCATTTTGTTAACGAGATTTGTGACGGCGGACCGATAATAATTCAAAAAGCCGTTGAAATCAAAAACGGAGATACACCCGAAGTTTTACAGAAAAGAGTAATGGAAGAAGCGGAATGGAAGATACTTCCGAAGGCGGTATCGCTGTTCTGTGAAGATAAAATAAAAATTATAGGCAATAAAACCGAAATTCTTGAATAGGAGGAGGAAATAATGAAACCTGTAAATCTTGAAAAAGAAATATCAAAAACATCTTATCCCGGACGCGGTATTGTTTTAGGCAGAACCGAGGACGGAAATAACGCCGTTATCGCTTACTTTATTATGGGAAGAAGCGAGAACAGCCGTAACCGTGTATTTGTTGAGGACGGCGAAGGAATTCGCACAAAGGCGTTTGACGAGAGTAAGCTTGAAGATCCCAGTCTTATTATCTACGCTCCCGTTAGAACCTTTGCCGAGAGCACAATTGTAACAAACGGCGACCAGACAGATACAATCGTAAGCCTTATGTCCTGCGGAAAGACCTTTGAACAGTCTTTAAGCGGTCGTGAGTTTGAGCCTGACGCTCCTAACTACACACCTCGTATCAGCGGTATAGTTAACTGCCGTACAGAAGCGGACGCAAGAGGCGAGAAGCTCTCTTATTCAATGTCAATTTTAAAAAGCGCTAACGGAAACCCCAGATGCTGTCAGCGTTTCACTTTTGACTACGAGCACCCGATTAAAGGCGAGGGACACTTTATCCACACCTATATGGGCGACGGAAATCCGCTTCCGAGCTTTGAGGGCGAGCCTACTTTAGTGGAAATCGGCAACGACGATATAGATACCTTTGCCGAGAAAATCTGGAACGCGCTGGATAACGACAATAAAGTAAGCTTGTTTGTAAGATATATAAATATATCGACCAATAAAGCTGATTCAAGAATTATTAATAAAAACAAATAATTTTTTAAGGTAATTGGAGGATTAATTATGACTGAACTCGAACTTAAATACGGTTGTAACCCTAATCAGAAGCCGTCAAAAATCTTTATGAATAACGGTAAGGAATTACCCGTTGAGGTATTAAACGGCAAACCTGGTTATATCAACTTTCTCGACGCTTTCAACTCTTGGCAGCTCGTTAAAGAGCTCAAGGCGGCTACAGGTTTACCCGCAGCTGCTTCGTTCAAGCACGTAAGCCCCGCGGGCGCGGCTGTCGCTACAGAGCTTTCCGACACATTAAAGAAAATCTACTTTGTAGATGATTTAGAGCTTTCTCCTATAGCCAGCGCTTACGCAAAAGCAAGAGGCGCGGACAGAATGTCCTCTTACGGCGACTGGGTAGCGCTTTCAGATACCTGCGACGTACAGACAGCAAAGCTTTTACAGCGTGAGGTTTCGGACGGAATTATCGCTCCAGATTATACTGACGAAGCTTTAGAGGTATTAAAGACAAAGCGTAAGGGTAATTATAACGTTGTTAAGATTGATCCCGATTATATTCCTGAGCCCATTGAGCACAAGGATGTTTTCGGTATTACCTTTGAGCAGGGCAGAAACGAGCTCAAAATCGACGAGGAAATGATTACTAAGGAAATCGTTACAGCTAACAAGGAGTTTTCTGAGGAAGCTAAGCGCGACCTTATTATCGCGTTAATAACTCTTAAATATACACAGTCTAATTCGGTTTGCTACGCTAAGGACGGACAGGCTATCGGTGTAGGCGCCGGTCAGCAGTCGAGAGTACATTGTACCAGACTTGCGGGCAATAAGGCTGATATCTGGTGGCTTCGTCAGCACCCGAAGGTTTTAGGTTTGCAGTTTGTAGACAATATCCGCAGACCTGACAGAGATAATACAATCGACGTTTATATCTCAGACGAGTACGAGGATGTACTGCGCGACGGAACATGGCAGAACCTCTTTAAGGTTAAGCCCGAGCCTCTCACAGCCAAGGAGAAAAAAGAGTGGATTGCTAAGAATTCAGGAGTAGCTCTCGGTTCAGACGCGTTCTTCCCGTTCGGTGACAATATCGAAAGAGCTAAAAAATCGGGAGTTGAGTTTGTAGCTCAGCCCGGAGGCTCAATTCGTGACGACAATGTAATAGAAACCTGTGACAAGTACAATATGACAATGTGCTTTACGGGAATTCGTTTATTCCACCATTAATTTGCGAGGTTTATATATGAAAATACTAATGGTTGGTTCAGGCGGACGTGAGCACGCTCTGATAAAAAAACTAAAAGACTCAAAAAAATGCGATAAGCTTTACTGCGCCCCGGGTAACGGCGGTATATCCAAGGACGCCGAGTGTGTAAATATCGGCGCTATGGATATAGATAATATGGTGAAGTTTGCTAAGGATAACGCTATTGATTTAGTTTTCGTGGCTCCCGACGATCCGCTGGCCGCGGGTATGGTAGACGCTATGGAAAAAGCCGGCGTCAGAGCCTTCGGCCCGAACGCCGACGCCGCTGTAATCGAGGCTTCAAAGGTTTTCTCCAAAAACCTTATGAAAAAATACGGTATTCCTACGGCGAAATATGAGGTTTTCGATAGCCCCGAAAAAGCCGTAGAATATATTGAATCCGAGAACACTGTTCCCGTTGTTGTTAAAGCCGACGGACTTGCTCTTGGAAAGGGCGTAATTATAGCTCAGACAATCGATGAGGCTAAGGCTGCCGTTAAGTCGATTATGGAGGATAAAAAATTCGGAGATTCAGGTAATAACATTGTAATCGAGGAATTCCTGACAGGTCCCGAGGTAAGCGTTCTCGCTTTTACCGACGGCAAGGTTGTCAAGCCTATGGTAAGCTCCAAGGACCACAAGCGTGCTTATGATAACGACGAAGGTCTTAACACGGGCGGTATGGGTACTGTAAGCCCCAATCCGTATTATACGGACGAAATAGCTCAGGAGTGTTACGATACGATTTTTGTTCCCACGATCAAGGCTATGGCTAAAGAGGGCAGACCTTTTAAGGGTTGTTTATACTTCGGACTTATGATTACTCCAAACGGCCCTAAGGTTATTGAGTACAACGCTCGTTTCGGAGATCCCGAGGCTCAGGTCGTACTTCCCAGATTAAAAACCGATTTGGTTGATATCTGTGAGGCTGTTATCGACGGAAAGCTTTCTGATATTGATATCGAGTGGTACGACGGCGCTACAGCCTGCGTTGTTATGGCAAGCGGCGGATACCCGCTTTCGTATAAAAAAGGCGTTGAGATTAAAGGCCTTGACGAAAACGGCGGGGTAGACGGAGCTATTGTTTATCATGCGGGAACTAAGCTTGAAAACGGTAAAATGCTCACAAACGGCGGCAGAGTTTTAGGCGTAACGGCTAAAGCCGATACTCTTGACGAGGCGCTTGAAAAGGCATATAATGCCGTTAAGAAAATCGATTTTGAAAACGCTCATTATCGTACGGATATAGGCAGAACGAAATAATAAAAAGGCGGCGCAAAACGCTTAAAAAGTTTTGTGCCGCCGATTTTTTGATTTAAGATAATTTGGATTGATAAAAAGAAGTGACACATTGTATTCTGTGTCACTTTTTTTATGTCTTATTCTATAGATATTACATTATAACCCGCATTTGTTACAGCTTCGTTTATTGTTGTATCGTCAATTATTGCGGGAACTCTTGCGCTGTTATCATTCAAGCTTACAGTTACATCGTTTGAACAAACAGTTTCAAGCGCCTTTTTTACTCTCGCTACGCAATGCTCGCACATCATTCCCTGTATTTTAACGGTTTTTAATTCGATTTCGTTTTCGCTCGGGATAATGGTTTCATATTCTTTTAGTTCTCTTGAATCGGATTTTATAAACTGAGGTTTAAACCTTTTTAATCTCAGCGCGTTTGATACAACGCAAACCGAACTTAAGCTCATAGCTATTGTGCCGAACATCGGCTCTAACTGCCAGCCCAGGAGATTATAGAACGCTCCCGCGGCTAGAGGAATACAAATAATGTTATAAATAAACGCCCAAAAAAGATTTTCTTTAATGTTTTTCATAACAGCTTTACTCAGTTTTATCAGGGTTACAACATCAAGCAAGTCGCTTTTCATCAGTACGATATCGGCGGAATCAATAGCTATATCCGTGCCCGCGCCGATAGCGATACCGACGTCAGCCGTTACCAGTGCGGGGGAGTCGTTAATTCCGTCGCCGACCATAGCGGTTGTACCCTGTTTTTTATACTTTCGTACAATCTGTTCTTTTTGGTGCGGTAAAACCTGAGCGTAGGCTGTTTTGATACCCGCTGATTTTTGAATTGCTTTTGCGGTCTGTTTGTTATCGCCCGTAAGCATTACGGAGTTAACGCCGATAGCGCGTAAGCTCTCAACAGCTTTTTTACTCGTGTCTTTAATCGTGTCCGCTACAGCTATAATTCCGATTACTTTTTCTTCGTCCGAAAATAATAGCGGTGTTTTACCGTTGTTGTATAATTCTAATATAGAATTATTATCAAATTTAATTCCCAGGCTCTCGATAAAAGCGTAGTTACCCGAGTAATACTTTTTTGAATTAATAATCGCTGATACGCCGAAACCTGTATTTGAATTGAAATTTTCTGCTTTTAAAAGCTTAACACTGTTTTCCTTAGCGTATTCTACCACAGACCTAGCAAGCGGATGCTCGGAATTGTTCTCAAGCGCGTAAGCGATTTCCAAAAGCTTATCGCTGTAGCTTATTACATCGGTAACTTTGGGAGCGCCCTTAGTTATAGTTCCTGTTTTGTCCATTATAACAGTATTGATACTGTTTGAGGTTTCGAGAGCCGTAGCTGATTTTATAAGTATTCCGTATTGAGCGGCTTTTCCTGTTCCGACCATTATCGCGGTAGGAGTAGCGAGTCCCAAAGCGCATGGACAGGAAATAACCAAAACCGCGATTCCAAAGGAAATTGACTTTCCTATGTCCGCGCCCGCTATAATCCAAATAATCGTTGTTATAAGGGCTATCGCGATTACTGAAGGTACGAAAACTCCCGCTACTTTGTCCGCGATTCTCGCAATAGGAGCTTTTGAGCTCGTCGCGTTTTCAACAAGTTTTATAATTTTCGATAATACTGTGTTAACGCCTGTATTTGTAGCCTTGATTTTTATATATCCCGAAGAAATAACCGTTCCGCCTGTTACCTCGGCGCCGATTGTTTTATCGACAGGTACGCTCTCGCCCGTAATCGCGCTTTCGTCAACGCTGCAGCTTCCGGTTACTATCTCGCCGTCAACGGGAATCGATAAACCGTTTTTGCATATAACAATATCTCCGCTTTTTATTGTATCGGTATTTACCTCTTTTTCTTCTCCGTTTACCTCTATAATCGCTGTTTTAGGCGTAAGCTTAATAAGCTTGCTTATTGCAGAGGAGGTTTTGCTCTTGCTTTTGCTCTCGAGGTACTTGCCGATTGAAATAAACGTAAGTATCATACCCGCTGACTCAAAATAGTAGTGCATATTAATTGCGCCCGCCTGAGCAACGGTCATATTGAAAGTCTTTATAAAAATATACAGGCTGTATGCTACTGAAACTCCCACTCCCAAAGCGATAAGCGCGTCCATATTAGGGTGAAGTTTAAAAAGCGACTTGAACCCGCCTATAAAATAATTTTTATTAATTACAAGAATGGGAATAAGAAATATGAGCTGGCAAATTCCGAAAACCGTCATATTTTCTAAAAAAGAAATATGAACTCCAAACATATGGCTCATGGAAACAAACATAAGCGGTATTAGAAATACAATTGACAGTATAAGTCTTTTTTTTACCGAGTTTTTATCTTTGTTGTATTTTCCTTCATTAAATGTAAATATTTCGGCGCCGTATCCTGCTTTCTTTACCGCTGAGATAATCTTTTTGTTGTTTAATTTGGTTTCGTCATACTCCGTGTCCATAGAGTTTGTAAGAAGATTGACCTCGCATTTTGTTATTCCGTCAAGCTTTTCCACGGACTTTTGTACCGCCGCGCTGCAAGCGGAACAGCTCATTCCCGTTATTGAAAACTTTTGTTGTTTCATCAAATACACCTACTAACTTAATATGTAAAATATTAACATATGTAGTATTATTAGTCAACAAAAAGAGTTGGCGTAAACCAACTCTTTTTACTTAACTTGCGTTTTTAATTTGTAATCTCAACTTATCGGCAATCATAGCGATAAACTCGCTGTTAGTAGGCTTGCCTCTGCCGTTATGTATAGTGTATCCGAAATAAGAATTTAGTACATCGACGTCGCCTCTGTCCCAGGCTACCTCTATAGCGTGGCGGATAGCTCTTTCTACTCTCGATGAGGTTGTTTCATATTTTTTAGCTACCCCCGGGTAGAGCTTTTTCGTAACGGCGTTAATGATTTCGGGGTTCTCTATCGACATAATAATGGAATCTCTTAAGTAATTATAGCCTTTTATATGAGCGGGTACGCCTATTTCGTGAAGAATATTTGTTACCTGTATCTCCAGACCGAACGCGTCGTGAAATCTTCCGTTGAACTTGTTTTTGTTGCTTTTATCAAGCAAGGTAATTATATCCTCGCAAATCGCGCTTAAATTATACGGCTTTAAAGCGTAATAACTTGCGCCGCCGTTCATAATTTCCCGTTCAAGCGCCTCGCTCGAAAAAGCCGCCGCGACAATCATAAGCGGATTCTTTATTTCCTTCTTTCTTACTGTTCTCATTACTCCCAAAGCGTCAAGTCTTGTCATAAATAAATCCATAATAACCGCGTCGGGATTCTCGTTAATGATTTTTAAGACAAGCTCCTCTCCGTCTTTTGTACAGAAAACAGGGGAGAGATTGTACTCCTTAAAAATACTAAAATCTTCCTGTGAAAAAGTGTTTTTATCTTCTGTAATAATCACTTTTAAACTATCGTTCATTTTTAATACCTCCATAAGATTTGATTTACGAATTAATACTACCATAAACTGTCAAAATTGGCAATAGTTTCCAAAAAACTTTTTTAAAAAATATTTTTCAGGCTTTAAAAATACAACAATAACAACAATATATTGTATTTATCTTCATTTTATGACACTATATATCGACATTTTATGTACCCCGCACTGAGGCGGGGCGTTATACTCCAATCATATTTCTCGCGAAAATTCCGTAACCCTTACTGCAATCGTCTACAAAGACGTGAGTAAGAGCACCTACAAGCTTGTTGTTTTGGATTATCGGACTTCCGCTCATTCCCTGGACGATTCCTCCCGCGTTTTTCAGCAATCGATTATCGGTTATTTTTATTATAAAATTTCTGTTTGAGTTTTTAGAGTTGTTGCACGTTCCAAGAATCTCAATATCATATTTTTGTGACTTGCTTCCTTTTATTGTTGATATGATTTGCGCTTTTCCTGTTTTTATCTCAGAACTGTCCGCGACTTTTATTTTGTTTTTATCGCTGATAGATTTTACTGTGTTTCCGTAAATCCCTATAGGCGAGTTGTTTCTTATATTGCCGATTGTTTCATCTGTAAAATATCCGTTAAGCGTACCTATATTATTATTTTCGGATTTTGTTATTCCTGTTATTTTCGCTTTTAATATTTCACCCTGATCGTTTGGGATAATTGCGCCCGTATCCATATCGCAAATTCCATGTCCGAGCGCTCCGTAGGAATTATCTTGGGGGTTGAAATAAGTTATAGTTCCGATTCCCGCGCAGCTGTCGCGAACCCATAAACCGATATAATACTCGTTTTCAGAATTCAACCGCGGTTTAACATTTACACTAAACTTATTATTATTTCTTTGTACATAGAAGGTAATTGTTTTACCATTTGAATTTTTTACCGTTTTATCAATTTGTTCGTTACTCTTTATTGTTTGGTTGTTTGCTTTTAGTATTATATCGTTTACTTTGAGTCCCGCTGATTTAGCAGGGCATATTTTTTGGCTTCCTGTAGTAAAGCTTTCAAAACGCGTTATCATAACGCCTTTACAATAAAGCTTAAGACCAAACGCGTCGCCTCCAAGAATTACCTCGTCCGTTTTAGCGTAAGCGGGTATTATACTTATAGTTACGGAAAAAATAATGACAAGAATTGTTGGTATAATTCTGTTTTTTACATTTTTTGACATTTGTTCACCTCCTTTAATTTTGTACTATTATTTTTTGAGGTTTTAGTGTATAATATATTGGTAATAAAAACGGTCAGAAAAATTTTTGCTATGAATAGCGAATAGATTACGATAACTCTATGATTATTTCTATATATTTACAGAGGTTTGTATGGTAAACGAAAATATACTGAAACTTTCTCTTACTGATGAAGAAGTAAATGAGCGGATTTCAAAGGGGCTTTTGAATAAGGACAGCGGTTCAAAATCCAAATCCATTAAAAGAATAATTTTCGACAATGTTTTTACGCTGTTTAACGGCTTGAATCTATTTCTTTTACTGCTTTTGCTTATTGTCGGCTCACACAAGAATATGCTTTTCGTTTTTGTTGTGTTCTGCAATACTATTATAGGTATTGTACAGGAAATACGTTCTAAGCGCGCCGTCGACAGATTGTCTATTGTTGTGTCCAGTAATATAGACGTTGTTAGAAACGGTGAAGTAAAAAACATAGGTATGGACGAGATTGTTAAGGATGATGTTATAATTCTTAAATCCGGTATACAGATTCCCTGCGACTGCGAAATAATTGACGGATTTTGCTACGCCAATGAAAGTCTGCTTACGGGAGAAAGCGACCGTATCGAAAAAAACGTCGGGGATAAGCTGCTTTCGGGAAGCTTTGTTTCTTCGGGACTTGTTTACGCTAAGGTGGAAAACGTAGGCGACAGCAACTACGCCTCAAAGATTCAAAGAGAGGCTACATATCACAAAAAGATTAACTCGGAAATAATGTATACGCTGAACAAAATCATAACTTTTTGTTCAATAGCGATTTTTCCGGTAGGCATCGCTCTGTTTATAAACAAGTTCTATTTTAATCATATTGTGTTTAAGGACGCTGTAGTAAGTATTGTCGCCGCGTTAATCGGAATGATTCCAGAGGGACTTATTCTGCTTACAAGTACGGTATTAGCCGTTTCCGTAATCAGACTTTCGAGAAAAAACGTACTTGTACAACAGCTTTTCTGTATCGAAACCCTCGCGAGAGTAGATGTTCTGTGCCTGGATAAAACAGGAACAATCACAACGGGAGAGCTAGAGGTAGTCGATATCGATTATCTTAATAACGAAAAAACTATTGTGGATAGGGCTCTTAAATCTATAGCTGAATCTTCAATAGACAATAACGCTACAATAACCGCGATTGATAAACGCGTTAAACAAACACCGATTAAAGCTTTGAAAGTAATTCCGTTTTCTTCCGAAAAGAAATGGTCGGGAGCAGTGCTTGAGGATAATAAATCATATATTCTCGGAGCGGCTGAATGTATATACGATATTTCTTATACAGAATTATATAATAAAATATCATCAGTAGACGAAACGCTCAGAGTCGTTACGTTAGGCTACAGTGATAATAAGTTTGTTGATAATGAAACGCTGCCTGAGAACATAAAACCGCTTGCGTTGATAAAAATAAAAGACCAGGTAAGAGATAATGCCGACGAAACTATAAGATTTTTTAATGAACAGGGCGTTAAGCTCAAGGTTATTTCGGGCGATAACGATACTACGGTTAAGAGAATTGCCGAGTCTGTAGGAATACCCGATTCGGATAAATCTATTGATGTATCCAAGCTTAAAGACGAGGATATAAAAAAAGCCGTAGAAGAAAACGTCGTTTTCGGACGAGTTACTCCACAACAGAAAAAGAAATTTGTACAGGCTTTAAAAAGTAACGGACATACCGTAGCTATGACGGGCGACGGAGTTAATGATGTTCTCGCTTTAAAAGAAGCTGACTGCAGCGTAGCTATTGCCTCGGGTTCAGACGCCGCTAAGAATATTTCCCAGCTTGTACTCGCTGATGACGATTTCGCCTCAATGCCAAAGGTAGTAGCCGAGGGCAGACGTTCAATAAACAACATACAGCGCAGCGCTTCTTTATTTATTGTTAAGACTATTTACGCTACGATACTGGCTTTATCGTTTATATTTATAAGTATTAACTATCCTTTTGAGCCTTTACAGATGTCGCTTATCAGCGCGTTTACTATCGGCTTACCGTCGTTTGTACTGGCGCTTCAGCCCAACCATAACCGTATACAAGGAAGATTTATAAAGAATGTTATAATACGCGCCTGGCCTGCTTCGTTTATGGTAGTTTCCAATATTTTCACACTTGTGTTCTTCAGCGCAAATTACAGCTATAAGCAGTTTTCCACAATGGCGGTAATACTTACGGCGCTTGTTGGAGTTATGATGGTTATAAGACTATCAATACCGATTAATCCGCTCAGATGTGCTTTAATAATTGTCGTGATAAGCGGGCTTTCGCTCGGTATTACCGTGTTCGGCCCTCTGTTTAATATGGTTGAGCTTAATATGTTCGCGCGTACGCTGTTGCTTGTTTTATCGGGAGTATCAATTATAATTTATAATGTACTTTATTCTTTGAGCTGTAGTTTGAATCATATTGACAGGAGGAAATAAAATGACGTTTGAATCAAACGGTGATTTTATAAGACAGGTAAAATCGGATTTGAATAAAAAATATATCGGAGGCGGAAAGAGAATAGCGGGGGATATCTCCGATAAAAAAATCACTCTGTTTCTCGAGGACAGCTACGGAAAACACTCCGCCTTTATGTCGCAGTATTTTTACGGAAAAATTGACGGCAAAAAAATAACGGGTAGATTCAGACCCGCTAATTACGTGATTATTCTTCTTTCTGTTTTATTCGCTGTAGCTTTGGAGAGTTTGATTTTCGCGGCTGTTACAGGCGGGTACGCAGGGATTGTGATGCCCGCGGTTATAATCATTTTTGAGATTGTTTATTTTGTTTATCTTAATAAAACATCTTCTGAGAATAACGAAATTATAAAGAAATACTTATCTGCCTTGTAATGCTCGTTTTTATATGTTATAATGAGAATATAGAATTAAATTAAGGTGGTCATTTTGAAGCTTAATATTCCGAAAGACGCGCGGTTTATTATTAATACGCTTAATAATAACGGCTACGACGCTTATGTTGTAGGCGGGTGTGTTCGTGACGCTATTCTGGAAATTGAGCCTAAGGATTGGGATATTACTACATCCGCAAAGCCCGAGGAGATAAAAAGTTGTTTTAAGAGTAACCACATTATTTCTGTCGGTGAAAAACACGGGACAATCGGCGTAGTAATAAACAAAAAAGTTTATGAGGTTACTACATACAGAATTGACGGGGATTACAACGATAACCGTCATCCCGAGAGCGTTGTTTTTACCGACGATATAGAAAAGGATCTGGCCAGGCGTGATTTCACTATGAACGCTATGGCGTATAATGATACGAAAGGTCTGGTCGATCCCTTTAACGGTCAGCTTGATTTAAAATATATGGCGCTCAGATGTGTCGGAAACCCTGATGAGAGGTTTAACGAGGACGCTTTAAGGATATTAAGAGGTTTAAGGTTTGCTTCCGCTTATAATTTCAGTATCGAAAGCAACACCGCTATGTCAATAATTCGCAACAGGAAGCTGCTTAATAATATTTCTATGGAGCGTATCGCTTCGGAGCTTAACGGTATCTTGTGTGGAAAAAACGTTAATTTTATTCTCAGAAGATACAAGGATGTTATAGCGGTATTGATTCCCGAGATTGTATCTACTTTTGATTTCGCCCAGAATACGCCTCATCATAATAAAACAGTCTGGCGTCATACGACGGCGGCGGTAGCGAATATTGAGCCTGATAATCTGCTTAGAATGGTTATGCTTCTCCACGATATCGGTAAGCCTCTGGCTCTCAGAACTGATGAAAACGGCAGGGACCATTTTAAAGGTCATAATCATTTCAGCGCCGTGCTGGCGAAAACCGCTCTGAAGCGGTTGAAATATCCGACAAAGTTTATCGAGGACGCGGTTACGCTTATTGAATATCACGACGTAAGATTTTCCGACAGTAAAAAACAGATTAAACACGTAATGAATATTATCGGAATCGAAAACTTTAAACGTCTTATGAAGGTTCAGAAAGCCGATATTCTCGCTCAGTCGAAATATATGCAAGACGCGAAGCTGAAAAATCTTAATCTGGCTTGCTATACTTTCGAGGGTATTTTAAGAAGAAACGAGTGCTATAAAATAAAAGATTTAAAAATCAACGGTTCGGACTTGATTCATCTGGGTATTACCGATGGAAAGACGATAGGAGATATACTTGAAATTCTGCTTGATAACGTTATTGATGAAACAATTAAGAACGACAGTATAGATTTGAAAATCAAAGCTTTTGAGATTTATAAGGATATAAATAATTAAACAGCCGATTTTTCATCGGCTGTTTCTTAGTTTTATAAAGAATTCTTTGATTAAAGCTGTACATTCATCGCCTAATATTCCGCCCGTAACCTCTGGACGAAAGCTGTAGGCTGTATCCAGCAGATTGATATACGAACCGCAGGCTCCGTTTTTAAAATCGGAAGCGCCGAAGTAAACTTTCGGTATTCTAGCGTTTACTATCGCTCCCGCGCACATCGGACAAGGCTCAAGGGTAACATATAAACTGCATTCCCAAAGCCGCCAGCCTCCGAGCTTTTCGCACGCCTTGTAAATCGCTTCGGTTTCCGCGTGGAATAACGCGTTTTTACCCGTTTCACGTCGGTTGTAAGCTGTCGATATTATTTCGTCGCCTTTTGTGATAACCGCTCCTACGGGAACTTCGCCGAGTTCAAACGCTATTTTGGCTTGTTTAAGCGCTTCTTTCATAAAATAATCATTTTCCATAAGGTATTACCGAAAGTATTACCTCAAGAAGAATCGCGGCTAAAGCAACAATGATACCGCTCGAGGTAAATACTGCTTTTACTCTTTCTTTAAAAGGAATCAAAGTATATTTTTTAAGATTAAAAAAGCTTTTTTGACTAAGCTTATAAGTAATGAAGACAGCGAGTATGAATACAATTATTAAAAACAGATAATAAAACCCATCCGCTATTTCTTCGCTCATAAGCTTGTTTTCTTCAATTATTGAGATAATGACGCTTGAAAGATTGTTGAGAAAATGAGTTATAATTGCGGGTACAATTGAAGAAGTTTTTATAGTGACGAACGCTAATCCCAGTCCCACGATAAACGCGAAAGGTATCTGGACAATATTTCCGTGTAAAAGACCGAACAATAAAGCCGAGATGAAAACGGCGAATCCGTCGCCGTACTTTCTTAGTCTGCTTAGAATAATTCCTCTGAACGCGAATTCCTCAGATAAGGCGGGTATTATTGAAATGGCTATAATATTAAGAATAATTTCGACAGGATTAGTTATTTCAAAATCCATTTCAGCGTAATTCTTTATGCCGAAAAGCGAAATGCCGCCTACAAAGAGATCGGCGAAGAAATTCGCTAAAAGCGCCAGCGCTAAGGAAATTGTAACAGTTGCCGCGGCCATCTTAAGGCTTATCTTTTTCAGCGGAAAAACATCGTTAAGCTGAGTTTTCGAGAAAAGGCAGTAAAACAGACCTATAATAAACATACTGCTTATCGAAGCTATGTTATCAAGCAACAGATACGCGGGATTTTTAAGTGAACCATCCACAATTATCGCTAAAACCATAAGCAATACGCTTACAGCGTTTAAAGCGAGTATCATAGCGAAAATATAGTATCCTATTCCGCTTGAGGTTTTCTTTAATTGTAATCTTGTGTTTTTCATTTAATCACTCCGTATGCAATAAAATTTTACCATAAAGAAAGGGCTAAATCAAGTGTATTAAAACTGATAAATGGTTACATTCTTTTTACAACAATTGACAGTTTATATTTATATGATTATACTAAAAACATCATTATATATATAGTAAAATTTTATATTGAGTAATTGTCTTTAAATTGACTTTACGCTCTTAATATGATAAAATAATATGAATGCATAAGCCATGGAGGTGTTTTATGAATACAGCTATTATTCTTGCGGGCGGAGTTGGTTCGAGAATGGGTGTCGACCGTCCTAAACAGTATCTTGTCGTAGATGAAAAACCTATTATTGTTTATTGCCTTGAGATTTTTGAGAATCACAGCGATATCGATAAAATCGTCATAGTAGTGAGCGATGAATGGAAAGACTACGTTATGGAAAATGTTGAAAAATACAACATAAGTAAGGTGTGCGGTTACGCTCCCGCGGGAAGAACCAGACAGCATTCTATCTATAACGGACTTAAATGTACTGAGGCTAACGCCGAGGATACGGATGTTGTTATCGTTCACGACGCGGCTCGTCCGCTGGTTTCCGATAAGATAATCAAGGATTGTATTATCGGAGCGATAGAAGACGACGGCGCTATGCCCGTTATCTCCGTTAAGGACACAATCTATCAGAGCAAGGACGGAAAGTCTATCGACCATTTGCTCAAGCGTTCCGAGCTTTTCGCGGGACAGGCTCCCGAAAGCTTTGATTTCAGAAAATATCTTGATATTCATAATTCAGTTTCAGATGATGAAATCGCCGCTACAGCGGGAAGTAGTGAAATCGCTTACCGACACGGTATGAAGGTCCGTCTTGTTGAAGGAAGCGAACGTAATTTCAAGATTACTACAATAGAAGATTTAGAAACTTTTGAAACTATAGTAAAAGGTTAAAAGGAGGTTACTATGGATACAATGAAAGCTCGTGTTTTACACGGCGTCGGAGATTTAAGATATGAAGATTATCCTATTCCGAAGTTAAATCCCGATGAGGTTCTTATGAAGGTTAAGGCTTGCGGTATCTGCGGTTCTGATATTCCGAGAATATTTGTTAACGGTACATATCATTTCCCGACAATCCCCGGCCACGAATTCGCCGGTGAGGTTGTTGCCGCGGCTGCTAAAGAAAATGAGCATCTTATAGGAACTCGCGCGGCAGTATTTCCGCTTATTCCCTGCAGAAAGTGTACAAGCTGTAACAAGGGCGTATTTGAAACCTGTAAGAGCTATGATTATTTAGGTTCCCGTTCAGACGGAGCTTTTGCCGAATATGTAAGAGTTCCCGTATGGAATCTCGTTCCTATCGCCGATAATGTTTCTTTTGAGGAAGCGGCTATGGCAGAGCCTACCGCTGTAGCGCTGCACGCGTTAAGAAGAGCGGGTATCCAGATTGGTGATACTGTAGTAATCTACGGCCCCGGTACAATCGGAATGTTAATCGCTCAGTGGGCAAAGGCTTGGGGAGCGAATAAGGTTCTTTTAGTAGGAACAGATTTAAACAACTATGAGTTTATCGAGAGCCTGGGCTTCTATGATTATTTCAACGCTTCTCACGGCGATCCGATTGAATGGGTAATGGAGAAAACAAACGGTAACGGAGCTGATATCGCTATCGAGGCTGTAGGCGTTGACGTAACGGCAGGTAACTGTCTTGACAGCGTGGCTTCGGGCGGTAAGGTTATATATGTAGGTAACCCGCACGGTGATTTTACATTCCCGCAGAACACATATTGGCAGATTCTGAGAAAACAGCTTCAGATTTTCGGAACATGGAATTCCGCTTATAATAATACTCCTCAGAGCGACTGGAGTATTGTAGTAGAAGCTATGTCCTCGGGCGCTATCAAGGTTAAGCCCCTTATTACTCAGAAATTCTCCCTTGCCGAAATGGAAAAGGGACTTGAAATTATGAAGGATCATACCGAGTTCTACAGCAAGGTAATGATTACAATGGATTAAGAGGTCAATATGAGAGGTATGTTATCTCCGTCCGTAATGTGCGCTGATTTACTCAATTTATTCGACGAGATAAAAAAGCTCGATAATCTCGGGGTTGAGTATTTGCACATAGATTTTATGGACAATAAATTTGTACCAAATATTACGTTTGATACAAATATGATTAAGTCTTTTAAAAAGCCGATGAAGAATATTAAAAGAGATATTCATATTATGGCTTTTGAGCCTGAGCAGTATTTTGATAAAATGGAAATAGGCGAGGGCGATATGGTATCGGTACACTTTGAGGCCTGTGATGATCCTCACAAGGTGCTTGCGGATATCAAATCCAGAGGAGCAGATCCGTGTATCGCTATAAGCCCGGATACCCCTGTGGAAGTCGTTAACGATTTTCTCGACGAGGTTTACGCTGTACT
Source organism: uncultured Ruminococcus sp. (assembly GCA_902797225.1). Classification (GTDB taxonomy): domain Bacteria; phylum Bacillota; class Clostridia; order Oscillospirales; family Acutalibacteraceae; genus Ruminococcoides. The sequence continues at coordinate 34,585 of CADBSD010000010.1, forward strand.
GCTTATGACTGTTTACCCCGGGTTCGCGGGTCAGCCTATGGCTCCGAAAAGTATGGAAAGACTTTCACAGCTTAAGGAGATTGTCGATAAATCAGGAAAAGATGTTTTGATTGAGGTTGACGGTCATGTCAGCTGGGAGCATTGTGGACAAATGCGTCAAAACGGCGCCGATATATTTGTCGCGGGTTCTTCGTCTGTATACGGAAAAGATTATCCGCTTGACGAGGCTGTCGCTAAATTTTATGAATTAGTAAAGTAATGTGAGGGATTTTTAGTTGGATTACAAAATTAAAATCAACAGCATTGTTGTTGAAAAACAGTCAATGACTATTGATATTTCGGGAGAGTTTATTGACGAAACGATAAATTCGAAGTTTCTTTCAACTCCTAAGGTTATTCTTTATTTTGATAACGGGGAAGAGGACAGACGTATTCCTCTTGTAATACGCTTCAGAGATATTACTTATATTAACGGAAAGTGTATGTTCTCCGGCGTTTACACCTATCGTCTGGACTATATATTCTGGAAAACAAGGGGAATGGGTTTACCGTTCACCATGTATTTCAATCTTAGTTTCGCTGATTTCTACGCCGAGAAAGTTCCGATTAAGGTAACTCCCGACGAGTTTGTTCAGGATGAAAAATTCTTTAAGCTTAAGGATTGTAAGGATCATTTTGAAATAACTTCTAATCCCGAGCGTATTAACCGCTATAAACGCAAGGGCTCGATTGTTTCCTTGTGTGATTCATTCATTAAGTTTATCACGCTTATACTTTCAGTAGCGCTGATTCCTATTTTTGTTATCGAGGCGCTGTTGACATTTACGGGCTTTAAGAGTATGCCCTCTAAGATTGAGTCGGAGAATAAGCTCGCGAGACTTGTATCCTATATTATTTACCGTATGTCCAGGGTTTCAAGAGAAAATCTTACTATGGACGGATATAAGAGAAGTCTTATCAGACGTAAGTATAAGCATAAAAAGCATAAGGCTGTACAGCCTAATAAGATTACTTTCTTCTCCGCTAGACGCGAGGAGGTTTCGGGTAACTTTGAGTTTGTATACAATAAAATCAAGGATGATAAAAACCTCGATATAAACTTCCTGTTTAACACTAAGTCGTTCAGATATATGACAAGAAAAGAGATTGACGACTTTGCCGAGGCTTGCGCTACAAGTAAAGTGATCATTCTCGACGAGTTTACTCCACAGATTCATCTTATTGATATTAAACCCGAAACAAAGATTGTACAGCTCTGGCACGCTTGCGGAGCGTTCAAGACCTTCGGCTTTACACGTCTTGGTAAGCCTAAGGGCTCACCTCAGCCTACAAGAATGCACCGTAATTACGATTATGTTACAGTCAGCTCCGAGTACTGCAAGAAGTGTCATTCGGAGGGCTTCGGTATAGCTACAAAGAACGTAATTCCTACAGGTATAGCTAGGACAGATATCTTCTTTGATGAGGAATACAAAGAGAATTTCAGAAAGAAATTCTATTCCGAGTATCCTAATTTAAAGGATAAAAAGATTATTTTGTTCGCTCCGACATTCCGAGGAGATATTAAGCAGACCGCGAGATATCCTATGGAGTTATTCGATATTAACGAGGTTTGTGAGACGCTCGGCGAGGATTACGCGGTAATTATTAAGCATCATCCGTTTATTACCGAGAAGCATCCTATTCCCGAGGAGTATAAAGACAGAGTTATAGATCTTTCCGAGAGTACTGAGATAAACGACTTATTATTTGTTTCCGATGTTATTATAAGTGATTACTCATCTCTTGTTTTCGAGGCTTCGCTGTTGAATATTCCTATGCTTTTCTACGCGTATGATTTACAGGCTTATATCAAGTCCCGAGATTTCTATTTTGATTTCAAGCTTTATATTCCGGGTAAAATATGTACTTCGCTTTATACGCTGCTGGAGGCAATTAAGGAAGAAGATTTCGAAACCGAGAAGATTGAAAGGTTCAGAAATATGTTCTTTGATAATTTAGACGGTAAATCTTCCGAGAGAATCGCTGAATTAATATATAAATGTTTGGAATAACACTTGACAAATAAATTATTTTGTTATATAATTCTTGAGTAAAATAAAGAAAGACAGAAATGTCTTCACCTGTGGGGTGTCGTCTGCACGGGTAATACTTTTAAAACTAAGGCTTTTAAGCTATGTTTATTTGTATTTTATGCGGACGGTTTTCTGTCCGCATTTTTATTTTAATTTTATTTTAATAATGCTTTGGAGGTGCTTTGCTATCAGTAAACGTGACATTCAGATCAATGAGGATATTCGTGATAATGAACTTCGTATAATCAGCGCGAGCGGCGAACAGCTTGGAATAATGTCCGCTGAAAAAGCTCTTGATCTGGCGGCAAGGGAAGACCTTGACCTTGTAAAAATTGCTCCGCAGGCTAAACCGCCTGTATGTAAAATTATGGACTACGGAAAGTACAAATTTGAGCAAGCAAAAAGGGAAAAGGAAGCGCGTAAAAATCAGAAGATTGTTGATATCAAGGAAGTCAGACTTTCTCTTAATATCGATACTCATGACTTTAACACCAAGCTTAATAACGCGATTAAGTTTATTAAACACGGCGATAAGGTTAAGGTGTCGATAAGATTCAGAGGTCGTGAAATGGGACACGCTGAGTTCGGGTATGATTTAATGAACAGATTTTCTGAGGCGTGCAGCGAGTATGCTGTTGTAAACAAACCCGCGAAACTTGAAGGCCGCAATATGCTTATGTTTCTTTCGCCAAAGCCAAATAAGTAAATAGTTAAGGAGGATAAATATTATGCCAAAAATCAAAACACACAGCGGAGCTAAAAAGCGCTTTAAGCTTTCTAAAAACGGTAAGGTAATACGTGCTCACGCTAACAAATCTCACATCTTAAACAAGAAAACTACAAAACGTAAGAGAGGTCTGCGCCAGACTACTTGTGCTGATAAGACAAACGTGGCTCAGATTAAACGTCTTATCCCTTATAAATAATCAAAATTTGAATTACTAATTAACGGAGGTATTTAAAATGGCACGAGTAAAAGGTGCGATTACTACTCGCAAGAGAAGAAAAAAAGTATTAAAACTCGCTAAGGGTTATTTCGGCGCTAAA
>CADBSD010000011.1 GCA_902797225.1 uncultured Ruminococcus sp.
ATTATTTCCACATTCTCGGGCAAGCTCGGTAAGCTCGACGGAGTAAGCGCCAAAACCGCTTACTCAAAGTATGTCTTTAATGAATGAGTTAGTAACCAAGCTGTATCGGGATAAGGTTTTAACGAAAGAGGAGTTTATAAAGCTTATTAGCTCGGACAAAGAAGTCAGGGAAGAACTTCGCTCTCTCGCCGAAAAACTCAGACGTGAGAATTACGGTGACGAGATTTATATCCGCGGGCTTATTGAGTTTACAAACCACTGCAAGCAAAATTGCCTGTACTGCGGTATAAGAAGGGATAACAAAAACTGCCGCCGTTATCGTTTAAGCCTTGACGAAATAATGAGCTGTTGTGACGAGGGCTACCGCTTAGGCTTCCGCACCTTTGTGCTTCAGGGCGGCGAGGACTCGTACTTTACCGACGACAGGCTTTGCGAAATAATAAAGTCTATAAAAGGAAAATATCCCGACTGCGCTCTGACGCTTTCGATTGGCGAAAAATCACGTGAAAGCTATCAGCGGTATTTTGAAAACGGCGCGGACAGATATCTTCTCCGCCACGAAACCGCCGATAAAGCGCATTACGAAAAGCTTCACCCCGAAAATCAGAAATATGAAAACAGAATGAGATGCCTTTGGGATTTAAAGGAAATCGGCTATCAGGTAGGCTGCGGATTTATGGTAGGTTCGCCGTACCAGACAGACGAAAACCTTGCCGAGGACTTGCTTTTTATAAAAAAGCTTAATCCCCAAATGGTCGGCATAGGGCCTTTTATTCACCACGCCGACACCGATTTCAAGGACTTTCCCGACGGCACGCTCGAGAAAACGCTTCTGATGCTTTCGATAATACGAATAATGCTGCCTAAGATACTTTTGCCTGCCACAACGGCGCTCGCAACTATCCACCCGAGAGGACGCGAGCTCGGAATTCAGGCGGGAGCTAATGTAGTTATGCCGAACCTCTCCCCTGTTTCCGTCCGCAAGGATTATCAGCTTTACGACAACAAGGTCTGCACGGGCGAGGAAAGCGCTCAGTGCAAAAACTGCCTCCAAAAGCGGATTGAAAGCATAGGCTGTAGAATAGCCGTCAGCAGAGGCGACAGCAGAAATACTTAAAGGATAAAAGGTAACAATATAAAGGAGTAATAGAATGTACAATGTAAAATCACTTAAGGCTGAGGAGTTTATCGACCATAACGAAATTATGGAAACCCTCAAATACGCCGACGAAAACAAGGATAATCTAGAGCTTGTGGACAGTCTGCTGGAAAAAGCGGCTCAGCTCAAGGGCTTAACACACAGGGAAGCCTCCGTGCTTTTAGCCTGCGAGGACGAAAAACGCGTTTCAAAAATGTACGCGCTCGCCGAGCAGATAAAAAAAGACTTTTACGGCAACCGTATCGTAATGTTCGCGCCGCTTTATCTCTCCAACTACTGTGTTAACGGCTGTGTATACTGTCCGTATCACCTCAAAAACAAGCATATCTGCCGTAAAAAGCTCACTCAGGAAGAAATCAAAAAAGAGGTTATAGCGCTCCAGGATATGGGACATAAGCGCTTAGCGATTGAAGCGGGTGAAGATCCCGTAAACAATCCGATTGAGTACATACTCGAGTCGATCAAAACAATCTACAGCATCAAGCACAAAAACGGCGCGATTCGCAGAGTTAACGTAAATATCGCCGCGACTACCGTGGAGAATTACAGAAAGCTCAAGGAAGCGGGTATAGGAACATACATCTTATTCCAGGAAACCTACCACAAGGAAAGCTACGAAAAGCTTCACCCCACAGGGCCTAAGCACAACTACGCTTACCACACAGAGGCTATGGACAGAGCTATGGAGGGCGGAATCGACGACGTAGGACTCGGCGTTCTTTTCGGACTGGAGCTTTACCGCTATGAATTCGCTGGACTTCTTATGCACGCGGAACACCTCGAGGCTGTTCACGGAGTAGGTCCTCACACAATAAGCGTACCGCGTATAAAGAAAGCCGACGACATTGACCCCGATGTTTTTGACAACGGAATCTCGGACGAGATTTTCGGCAAAATCTGCGCTCTGATAAGAATTTGCGTACCGTATACGGGTATGATTATCTCAACACGCGAAAGCGAGCAGGTAAGGGATAAGGTTATCCACTACGGCGTTTCGCAGATGAGCGGAGCTTCCAAAACCTCCGTAGGCGGTTATGCCGATGAGGAAGAAGCAAAAAACAGCGAGCAGTTCGACGTAAGCGACAACAGAACTCTCGACGAGGTCGTTAACTGGCTTATGAGAAACGACTATATCCCCTCATTCTGTACGGCTTGTTACCGTGAGGGAAGAACAGGCGACAGATTTATGACTCTGTGTAAAAACCGCCAGATTCAGAACTGCTGTCACCCCAACGCGCTTATGACCTTAAAGGAATACCTTATGGACTACGCGAGCGAGGACACAAAGGCTCTCGGCGAAAAGATGATAGAAAAAGAACTCAACAACATTCCCAACGAAAAGGTACGCAGAATCTGCAAGGAACACCTGAATGATATAGAAAACAACAAACGTGATTTCAGATTCTAAGACAAGGCGAACCGTGAATTGCACGGTGTTACATTAAACAAATCGGAAAGGCAAGGGCGATAATTATGACAACCTTAAACGACACTCCGTCCGCCAATAGGCTTCATATCGGTTTTTACGGAAAAAGAAACTCGGGCAAGAGCTCGCTAATAAACGCCTTTACAGGTCAGCAGGTGAGTATTGTTTCCGATATCGCGGGCACAACTACAGACCCCGTCAACAAGGCTATGGAGATACACGGTATCGGAGCTTGTATGCTTATAGATACCGCGGGCTTCGACGATATCGGCGAGCTCGGCGAAATGCGTATCAAAAAAACAGAAAAAACCGCTGAAAGAATAGATATCGCCGTCGTGCTTTTCTCGGGCGGGGATATAACCAAAGAGTGCGAGTGGTATGAGTTTTTTAAAGGGAAAAAAATACCTGTTATTCCCGTCGTAAGCAAGGCGGATATGCTTGTAAACGGCTCGGCTTATGTTTTTAAGGTGCGCAACAAAATCGGCGAAAAACCGCTTATGGTAAGCGCCGTTGAGGGAAGCGGTATCGAGGAGCTTAAAGAACACCTTATCCGTCTTATGCCCTCGGACTACAACTCTCCGACGATAACGGGCTCGCTCTGCGGGGAAAACGACCTTGTATTGCTCGTTATGCCACAGGATATCCAGGCGCCTAAGGGCAGGCTTATTCTTCCGCAGGTTCAAACAATAAGAGAACTGCTCGACAAAAAATGTTTTGTTTCGGCTTGTACGACAGACAAATTCGTACACTCGATAAAAACGCTCGGAAAAGCTCCGAAGCTTATAATTACCGACTCACAGGTTTTCGACTATGTATATAACAATAAACCCGAGGAAAGTATGCTTACAAGCTTCTCCGTACTTTTCGCGGCGTATAAGGGCGACCTCGACTACTATATTGAGGGCGCAAAGGCGATTGACGCGCTTAACGAAAACAGCCGTGTTCTGATAGCCGAATGTTGCACCCACGCTCCTCTGAGCGAAGATATCGGACGAGAAAAAATCCCCCGCCTTTTAAGAAAACGCGCGGGTGAGAAACTTAAAATCGATATTGTTTCGGGAACGGACTTCCCCGAGGATTTATCCAAATATGACCTTATTATCCAGTGCGGCGGCTGTATGTTCAACAGAAAATACATAATGAGCCGTATAGATAAAGCTAAAAGCTATAATGTCCCGATGACGAACTACGGCGTTACAATCGCCCATATCACAGGCATACTGGACAATATATCAAAACCGTAAGTCTTATATTTTATATAACAAAAATGGAGTGACACATTTGTGCCACTCCGCTTTTTTGTCCGTTAGTATTATGACTCGTTAGCCTTTGCGTAAGAATCTACATAAACCTTTACGTTGTCAAATTTCTCGTAGCAGGATACCTGACCTCTCTGAGTCTTACCGGGCTTAATCTCGTTTTTGCTGTCGCCAATATAAGTGAGGTTTGAATAAACAACCTTTTTACCCTTGAAGAAGATTACGTTAGCCTTTGTCCACATAGCGGCTTTCTTGCCGTTGTTTGTAACGCTTACGATAGCCTTATCTGTGGCGATATTGGAGGTAGTTTTTAAATCCTGAGTAACGGCTGTATAGTAGGTCAACTCGGAAGCTGAGAACTGATACTCATATTTCTTGAACTTGTCCTTTGAATCAAATTTGAGCATAACCTCTGTACCCGCCGCGAAAGCGTTGACTGTCTGGGATTTTGTTTCCACAATATTGCCCTTAGCGTCATAAAGGTCTACGCTTGCCTCAAACTTGCAGTTGAACTTAGAATTATTCTTGAGAACGAGCAAAAGATAATTGTAAGAATATGAGCTGTATGTATAAGAAGTAACCTTGATATTCTTAACAATCTTGTCCTCGTTGAATCCCGGCTGATCGTTTTCATCAGCAGCAACTGTGGCCGAACCCTGTCCGTTCTGGTCAGATTTGGTATTGTTGCTTGCGGGAGCGTTATTGCCTCCGAACGAGCAGCCGCTTAAAGCCGCAATTAAAACCGCCAATAATAAAATAATACCTTTTTTCATTTTTTGTACCACCTTTCTAATGAATGTATTATTTTTATTAATTATATATTAATATATTTTTTATGTCAACAATGACATAAGCAATGATAAACATAAAAAGCGGTCGGAATAACCGACCGCTTAATAATTGCTATTTTACTTCTACCTCGCAGTGGAGAGTAGCGCCGTCTACCTTACAGGTGATAGTCGCTTTACCCGCCTTTATCGCGGTAATCTTACCCGACGAAACCTTAACGATAGATTTAGCCGAGGTCGACCAAACAGACTTCTCGCCTGTGGACTGTTTTACAGTCAGAGTCTTTGTTTCCCCTGCCTTTAAGCTGAGCTTCGTGGAAGAAAGCTTGGGGTCGAAAACCTTAACAACGCACTTGAGCGTAATTCCGTTTCTTGCGGCTGTTATTGTAGCCTCGCCGTATTTCTTGGCTGTAACAACACCTTTTACGTCTACAGACGCGATTTCGGGATTAAGGCTCTTCCAAATCACTGTACCGTTTCCGCCTGTTACCTTTAAGGTCTTTGTTTTGTCCTTGAGAAGATTTACGCTTTCCTCGGAAATAATCGGGTTATCTACCTCAATCTTACACTTGAGGACAGTCTTGCCGACTGTTGCCGTTACGTAAGTTACGCCCTTCTTTGTACCTGTTACAACACCCTTGCTGTTTACAGTAGCGACCTTCTTATCAAGACTCGCGTATGTGGGCGAAGCGGAAGCGGACTTAACCTCAAGAGCGTATGTATTCTGGAGATACATCTTCTTCTCGGTCTTAGCCAGATAAGGTCTTACCTTGTAAACCTTGCTCATAAACGAACCGTTCTTATATTTACAGTCGTTGAGCTCAATCCAGCCTGTCTTGCTCTTATAGCTTGTCTTACCCCAGGTAAGAGTATCTGAATATTTAACCTCTTTAATCTTTAAGGTCTTGCCCTTGGGAATCTGTACAAGCTTTACGTTGCTCTGATAAGCTTTTCTCAGATAAATAGCCTTCGAGGTCGTAAAGTTCTCGTAGGTCTTGGGGTTCTTGTAAATCTTGATCTTAGCCTTGTAAGTTGTCGAACCCACCTTAGCGGTAATTGTCACCGTACCCTTAGCGATACTTGTTACCTTACCGTTGCTGTTTACTGTAGCAATCTTCTTATTGGAGCTGCTCCATTTTACAGCATTTTTAACGCCTAAAATCTTAAGGGTTACGCTGTCGCCGATACAGGAGATAGCGGAGGTTTTGTTGATATGAGGCTTAATTACCTCTACCTTTACGGAAACAGAGCCTGTCTTTGTCTTGCATTTAACGGTAATGTTTCCTGCCTTTAAGCCCTGAACCTTACCCTTCTTTGTTACCTTAGCCACATTCTTATCGGAGCTTGTAAACGTCGCGCCGAGTCCGTTTGTGAGCTTGATTTTCTTACTTTCGCCTACGCAGAGTGAAATTTTTGTTACGTTAGCCTTCGGCGGAAGCTGGTAATAATCGCCGCCGATACTTCCGTTTATGTAGTCGCAGTAGTTGAGCGCGCACCAACCCGCTTTATTCTTATAGTTGGTATAGCCCCAGAGATAGCCGCCCGCAAGCTCGAATTTTGTAACCTCGAGCAATTCGCCGTAGCCGATAGACGCAAGCTTGTCCGAGCTTGTCGTCGCTTTTTCTCTGAGCATAAGAGCGTCAACGTTAACCTGCCATTTCTCGTAGGAATCAGGCTCTTTCTCCTCAACAGCGGGAGCTTGTCCGTATTTAGGATTACCGTAGCCGATAACGTATTTGTTTGTAAGCGTACGAGCCGCGTTCGTTGTATAATGAGTAACGCTTTCGTTAGTCGCGTTACCCTCGATAACGTCAAGATAGTTGCCGTTTAGTCCCGCTAAAATACCCGTATGGGTAGAAACCGCGGAACTTCCGCCGTCGCGGTAGAATACTACGTCGCCCTTTTTCGGGGTGTAATCTCCGCCGTAAGCCTTACTCGGATGCCATCTTCCGATAGACTTGAACCACGCTACCTCGGCACTGCACGAGGCGTATTTTTTAATAGCGCTCTGAGGTACTTTCGCCTTGTTGGCGCACCAGCTGACAAACATAGCGCACCAGGGCATACCTACAAAACTCGGGCTGTACCAATATCCGTACTTGGTGCCCACTGAGTTCTCCCTATAACCGACCTGAGTTTTAGCCACACCGATAATATCGTCAGCATAAACTCCCGTATTTTTGTATGTATTCGGATATCCTGTCGGATAAGAAGCTGCCTGAGCTTCTGTACTACTTACAAATTGTAAGCCTGCGAACGCAGTAAAGACCAGCGTTACGATAAGTAAGTAGGAAGCTGTTTTTCTGATTACTTTGTTCATAATAATTTCCTCTAAATCTTCAAAATAAGTTCATCTTAGTTTTTTACGGCTTTTAATAATGTCAACCGAATAAGAGCTTATTCGGTATTATATTATATCCGATGCAGACATAATTTGACACTTATTTTTATATATTGTACCACAAAAAACGCGTTCGGTCAACCGATAATTATTCCTTTTAGGAAATTTATTGAATATATACATAAAAAGCGCGGATAGCCGAAAAGCTATCCGCACCTTGTATAGTTTATGTAAACATATTAAATTTTAACCTTGAAAAAGGTGACAAAAGTTATTTTACTTTAACCTTAATCTTGGCGAATACGCCGTTCTGAGCGTAAGCGTAGATATAAGTTGTGCCCTTCTTCTTAGCCTTGATCTTACCCTTCGAGTTTACTGTAGCGATCTTGGTGTCAGCGGACTCGAACATAATCTTGCGGTGGTTCTTAACCTTGCCCTTCTTGTCCATCTTGGTCTTTTTCTTAACCTTGAACTTGAAGGTCTTGCCCTTCTTGAGAGAAACGCTCTTCTTGTTACCCTTGAGCGACTTGTAGTTAGTAACCTTGCCGCCCTTTGTAGCAACGTGAATTACCTTGGAAGCGGAAATTACCTTGCCCTTGGCGTTAACGGCGAGAATGAGATACTTGTAGTATGTGCCCTTCTTGAGCTTGGTCTGGTTAAAGCTTGTGCCCTTTGTAGTCTTAAGTCTCTTGAAGGAGTTGATCTTGCCGTTTGTCTTACCGCACTTGTTACCCATTACGATATACTTCTTAGCGCCTGATACCTTGTTCCAAGTAACCTTATTGGAGTTCTTTGTAGTCTTAGCTACCTTAGCCTTAAGAGCAGAGAACTTAGATCCCTTGGGATCAGCGTCGGACTTAGCCTTTTCGATAGCGTTTACAGCCGAAGCCTCGTCAACGGGCTTATTGAAGTCAACCTTGCTCGGAGCGACTGTCGGAGTGGGAGCCTTTGTGGGAGCTTCTGTAGGAGCTGCTGTGGGAGCCTCTGTAGGAGCAACTGTGGGAGCCTCTGTAGGAGCTTCTGTGGGAGCTGCTGTTGTAGCCTCGGGAGCTGCTGTTGTAGCCTCGGGAGCTGCTGTTGTAGCCTCAGGAGCTGCTGTTGTAGCCTCGGGAGCTGCTGTTGTAGCCTCGGGAGCTGCTGTTGTAGCCTCGGGAGCTGCTGTTGTCGGAGCTTCTGTCGGTTTTTCGGGTTCGATTGTACCGTCAGCCTTAACTACCTTATTGTCATACGCCTCAAGATTTACATTGTCGAACGAGTTCTGGCTGAGCCATGTATCGCCGTTGTAAACCTGATACTGTAACTGCTGAACAGCCGTGTCACTCTTAGGAACGGATACGCTGTAGAGGTTAACTTTGTCTATTATGACAGGTGTCTTTGTGAATGTGTAGTTATGCCACTTGCCGTCAGCGCTCTGATAGTTAAGCTTATAGGTGTTGCCCGCATCTTCCTGAGCAGCTGAAGGCAGATAGTAGAATGTGTATGTTTCGGGCTCGGGAGCCTTTGTTGTCGGCTCGGGGGCTTTTGTTGTCGGCTCGGGAGCTAATGTTGTCGGCTCGGGAGCTAATGTTGTCGGCTCGGGTGCCTTTGTTGTCGGCTCAGGAGCCTTTGTTGTCGGTTCGGGAGCCTTTGTTGTCGGCTCGGGTGCCTTTGTTGTCGGCTCGGGAGCTAAGGTTGTCGGCTCAGGGGCTTTTGTAGTAGGTTCAACCTTCTCTGTTGTAGGCTCGGGAGCTAATGTTGTCGGCTCGGGAGCTTTTGTAGTAGGTTCAACCTTCTCTGTTGTAGGCTCGGGAGTGGGATTCGTCCATGTTTTTACATTCCACTTACCGCTTGAAGCCTGATCTGTGATATAATAACCTGCTGCGTTAGGATCTACGGTAACATCAACTGTCTGGTTATCGTTGCCGCTCTTGCCGTTATTAAATACGATCTTATCATATTTAGCGTCGATTTCGAGAGAATAAAGATCCTCACCATAATCATTCTGCTTACCTGTTTTTGTCATTGCAGTTCCGGACCATGGAGTCATTTCGCCGCCTGCTGTTGAGTACGCGTAAAGTTTTACCGTTTCCCATTTCTTGTTGTTAGCGAATACGATTGTAACCTTATCCGAAGGAGCAACTGTTGTCGGCTCAGGTTTCTCTGTAGTCGGCTCGGGAGCTAAGGTTGTCGGCTCAGGAGCGTTAACCTTCTCTACATAGAAATAACCGCCGTTATCTGTCCATTCAGTATTCTTCTCGGGATTGAAGTATACGTTGTATGTACCGTCCGCAGCGAATTCATAGTCGTTGCCCATACCGTCGGGATACCATTTTGTAAAATTCGCGCCGTCAGATGAGAAAGCGATCTTCATTCCCTGGTCAGCCTTAGCTGTAAAGCCTAAGAGCATGTACTCGCCCGGTTTCTCGGAGTTAGCGGAAAGCTTGTAAGAAGCGTTGGGCTTCCAGCTGTTCATATTGCCCGCTACATAGTAATCGCCTGTTACGGGAACCGTTGTTGTCGGCTCGGGAGCTACTGTTGTCGCAGGCTCTGTGGGAGCTGAAACAGGATCGGAAAGCGTCGCGCTGCCCGATACGTCGCTTTTGGATATGCTCTCATTACCGTCAGGATTAAATACGCTTACATCGAAATATACGATATCGTTATCCCAATCGTCTAAAGAAGTGTTAGCGAAGAGATCCAGAACGTCAAACTTAATAATCTGATCCGCCTTGATAGCGTCCTGAACAGTAAATGTTACTGTTAAAATAACATCCTCTGTGGTATAATCGGCAGGGGCTTCAGCGTCACGTTTGAAGCTGAAGTTAGGAGTAATACCGCCGTTCTTTTTCTGATTAGCCTGATCGTTTACCGCTCCGCTGTTCGTTGAGCCGATAATCTTTGAACTAAACACTGACTTTGTAGCCACTAAAGCGTCAGCGTCAAAAAGAATATTGAACGTACCGTCCAGCAGAGGAACTTTCGCTTTTAATTTGAAAGTTACGTCAAACTGATCGCCCGCTTTGTAGGTTTTAGACGGGTTAGACGCGTATAAGCCTTGTGTGCTCTGTACCGTTACCTTATAACCCTCTGACGCGAACGCGGTCATTCCTATTGCTACTGAAAACATCGACAGTAACATAAGAACTGAGAGTACTAAAGCAACTGATTTCTTAAACATTTGCATTTTCTTTCTTCTCCTTTGCAAAAATTTTCCGTTATAATAATAAATATTATAATTCACTTACTATTTTATAACTAAATTGTAACAAAATCAATTGTGAATTTTGTATAAATTTTACATATGCTTTTTGTTGATTATTTTTTAAACAAGAAAGCTATTTTAAGTTGTCAGCTTGTATATTTGTACAGTTTTTGAGTAACTCCCTATAACACAAAAAATCCGACGTAAAACACAAAATGAATTACGTCGGAATAATATATCTATTTTATATAAAACCTATATAAAGCCGATTTTCTTTCTTGCTTTTCTGAGAGTGCGGGTGGAAATGCTCAGAGCGATTTCGTCCGCCTTTCTGTAACAGCTCTCGAGATAAGCCTTGTCGGCGATAAGCTTCTCGTACTCAATCTTTATCGGTCTGAGCGCTTCCACAACAGCTTCGCCCACCGCGGTTTTGAAATCGCCGTAGCCCTTGCCGTCGAAATCGCGCTCAATCTGCTCTCGGGTAAGTCCCGTAACAGCGCCGTAAATATCCATAAGGTTGTTTATACCGTCCTTGCCCTCGCCGTAACGCACACAAGCCTCGCTGTCCGTTACCGCGCGCTTGAACTTCTTCATAATCACCTCGGGAGCGTCAAGAAGATGTACACAGCCGTTGACGTTCTCGTCTGATTTACTCATTTTCTTAGTGGGGTCCTGAAGGCTCATTACTCTCGCGCCCGACTTCGGGATATACGCCTCGGGAACCTTGAAAACGTTAGGGTATAAACCGTTAAAGCGGTTGGCGATATCTCTGGTGAGCTCGAGATGCTGCATCTGGTCTGCGCCTACGGGAACACAGTCAGCCTGATAAAGCAGAATATCGGCCGCCATAAGCGACGGATATGTAAAAAGTCCCGCGTTAATATTGTCCGCGTGCTTGGCGCTTTTGTCCTTTAACTGAGTCATTCTGGAAAGCTCGCCGAACTGTGTATAACAGTTAAGAATCCATGCCATTTCGGCGTGGGTGGGCACGTGGCTCTGGATAAAGAAAAGAGTTTTCTCCACGTCGATTCCGCAAGCGATAATTGAAGCGTACGCCTCTATAATATTTTTACGCATTTTAGCGGGCTCCTGGCGGACTGTTATAGTATGCAAATCCGCTAAAGCGAATATACAGTTGAACTCGTCCTGCATTTTCACCCAGTTTCTAATAGCTCCGAGATAATTTCCGAGTGTGATTGTTCCGCTCGGCTGAATTAAACTGAGCGCCGTTTTTTTATTTTCTGTATACATATTTTACCTCTTTATACTAATTCTTTAATAAGCTTTCCCAGAGCCTTAATGCCCTTTTCGAGCTGTTCGTCGGTCGGGGTTGAGAAATTAATCCTGAAGCCGTTGGTGCTTTCGCTCTCATCGGTAAGGAAAGCGTTACCCGGAACGACACAGACCTTTCTCTCAATCGCTTTTTTTACATAATCCTGCATATCCACGTTCTCGGGGAGCTTACACCATATAAACAAGCCGCCGTCGATTTTATCGTAGGTTATTTCGGGAGCGCAGTATTTATCGAGCAAGTCCATAGCGAATTTCGCTTTCTCGCGGTAGATGTTTCTGAGCTTTTCGAGGTGAGCCTCAAAATCGTATTTTGTAAGGAATTCATAACAAAGCATCTGCGACCAGATATTTGTATGGACGTCGCTTCCCTGCTTACACACCGTGAGCTTTTGGATAATCGGCTTCGGAGCGATTACGTAGGCGACGCGGATACCCGGGGAAATAACCTTGCTGAAGCTTCCCGCGTAAATAACTCTGCCGTCGGTATCGAGCGTTTTAATCGCTGGAATGAACTCGCCGCTGTAGCGTAAATCACCGTAGGGATTATCCTCGAGGATAAGCACGTCGTATTTGCTCGCGAGCTCATACATTTTCTTACGCTTTTCGTAGCTCATTGTTACGCCCGACGGATTCTGGAAATTGGGGATTGTGTATATAAATCTTACGTTGTCGTTTTCCTTAAGCGCCTTTTCAAGAAGCTCCATATTCATACCGTCGCTCTCGACAGGCACTCCGACAAGCTTGGCGTTATAAGCTCTAAACGAGTTCAGCGAGCCGATAAAGCTGGGCGCTTCGGTAATAATTACCTCTTTTTCGTTAACAAGCGCTTTCGTCGAAAAATCCATAATCTGCTGAGCGCCCGTCGTGATAAGAATATCGTCGTCATCTGAACCGATTCCGTATTTTTCATTCATATATTTTCTGAGGTGCTCTCTGAGCGGAGCGTAACCCTCGGTAACGCTGTACTGTAAAATACCGATAGGGTTCTTTTTGAACAGCTCAGCGGAAATCTCCTCAAGCTCCTTTATCGGGAAAGCGTCGGGAGAAGGATTGCCTGCGGAAAGCGACACAACGGTCGGGTCTGCGGCGTATTTAAAGATTTCTCTTATCGCGCTGGGCTTTAGATTATTGGTTCTGTCAGAAAATTTATATTCCATATTGATACCCCTTTTTTAAAAACTAATACCAAATAATTTTAACACATATTAATCTCGGTTTCAAGTGCCCCGAAATACAGTCTAAAAACCAAAAAATTTGGTAAAAAAAGCAAAAATATATTGTAATAAAGCTGATTTTAGTGTATAATGTAACATATATGTAGTATTTACGGCATATTTCGTTGTGTATTTTGACAAAACAGCGAAAAAATACGGCTTTTTGCCGCGTATTCAGGAGGAAGTTATGGCATATAACAGGCGTAACTATAACTCATACAACAACAATAAAATTCACGTAAGCAGAAGATTAAGAAACAGAGCGATAATAATAGCGGTGGGAATCGTTGTTTTCGCCTTGATTGTGGCTCTGATTTCCTCAATTCTCAGCTGTGTCTGCACAGGCACGACAAAAACCGAACCGACTATCGACACAGCTACCGTGGGAACGGGAACAAACGCTAAACAAACAGCTAAGAAAACAACCGACGACAGCATCAAATTTAAGGAGCCCGAAATCAGAGATACCGACACAAGCAGCGAAGGCGTCTTTGACGGCGACTATTATGTATGGAATTCTAAAGCGTTCGAGGCGTTTAAGGGAAGTAAATCAAACGCCAGGGAATACGCCGAGGTTATTAACGGAACTAAGTCAAGACTCGGCACAAAGGTCAACGTTTATTCCGAATTAGTTCCCACTCATATTGAAATGGGACTTCCAAACAGACTCAAGAATACCGAAAACGGAATAAAAACCAAATCTCAGGCCGACTATATTAAAGCGGCATACAAGAGCCTCGACAAAAAGGTCAAGTACATCAACTGCTACAATCTAATGTCCGAGCACTGTAACGACTATATTTTCTTCGACTCGGACTATAACCCGACAGGACTCGGCGGATACTGCGTTTACAGGTCGTTTGTACAGTCGATAAACAAAAAGCCCATTAGCCTCGGCAACTGCACCGAGGGAACTGTAGAAAATTTCTACGGATATTACAACAACTTTTTAGACACCGAGCTTAATGTTGATTCGGTTCATTACTGGGATTTCAACTATAAGGTGACAAATCAAATCACCACAGCCGATGACGAGGAAGAAACCGCGTACAGCTGTTATAACAAGGAAGCCGAAACAGGCGCGGGCGCATACAACGTATTTCTCTACGGCAAAAACCCGCTGGAGGTAATCAAAAGCGAAAACAGCACCGCAAGCGGTAAAATCGCTATTATTCACAACAACACAGGTAACTCAAGCGTTCCGTACTTCACATATAACTACGAGGAAGTATATTCGGTTGATTACACCGTATATAAGGGCGACCTTAAAAAGCTTTGTGACGAAAACGGAATCACAAACGTTCTGTTCTTAAATGATACGGACAGCTCGTCCGACTCAGACCAGCTCTCCAAGCTCAAGGCTTTTACGGCGGTAGGATAAACACTCAGGATTCATAACGAAAGGAGGAGAGGATATGCTGGCGGATAAGGTTGGCGTAAACATTTTCGGTAAGCTGACAAAAAATCTATATTCAGGATACATCAGCGCTGACGACTCAAAGCGTAAACGCGCGTATGTCCTTTCCGAAAAACCTGTCAACGAATACTTCAAAGGAATTGTAGTGGCGATAGCGACTTTCGGCGAGGACGATAAACGAATTATCGTCGCGCCTGAAAACTCAATATATTATGAGCCGGACTTACGTTTGGAATTCTCCTACCTTAAAAACACCACTCTCACCTCGATAAAATGCCTGCACGAAAAATCGTGCGGAGCGGTAGTTTTCTATAACGGAAAGTCAAATACCAGAATTTTACTCGTAAAAAACAACAACGGAAGATACTGGAGCTTCCCGAAAGGTCATATTGAAATCGGCGAAACCGAGCAGGAAACCGCGGTTCGTGAAATAAAAGAAGAAACCTCGCTCGACGTCGAGATTAAAGAGGGCTTCCGCGAGGTCAGCGATTACTGTCCGTTCGGCAGGATTCGAAAACACGTTGTATTCTTTCTGGCTCAGGCGTTTACAGATAACGTCAAAATCCAGGAGGAGGAAATCGCCGAATATGTGTGGGTTGATTTACAGCAGGCGAGAAAAATGTGCTCCTACGACAACGATTTAAGGATAATAAACAAAGCCGAAACGGCTATAAAAATTTTAAAATAACTAAACCTATAACGCGCGGCACAAAAAAGTGCTGCGCGTTTTATATATACTATTACTATTTATCTGTTCTCGGAATTTCCGTTTTGTCATACTCGTCGAGGCGGTTGCCGTAGAGATAATAATTAGTTTCCCTGACTACAACGCCCGAAAGCAATATCACGGCTATAAGGTTAGGTATCGCCATAAGCGCGTTAAAAATGTCGGATAAAGTCCATACCATATCGAGCGAAATAATCGGCGCGATAAAAAGCACGAGTATAAAAACTAATTTATAGGGGATCATTCCTTTTCTGCCGAAAAGATACTCAACACAGCGTTCGCCGTAATACGACCAGCCGAGGATTGTGGAATACGCGAAAGCGATAATACCGATTACCAGTATCGGCGTTCCTATGTATGGAATTTGCTGAAAAGCGGTAAAAGTCAGCTTGTCGCCGTCCGCTCCGCTGAACATAGCGGGATTTTTAATAACCGAGCTGACGAGCACAAGTCCCGTCATAAGACATACGACAACCGTATCCCAGAATGTTCCCGTTGAGGAAACAAGAGCCTGACGCACTGAGTTTCTTGTCTGAGCGGCTGAGGCTACAATCGGAGCGGAGCCTAAGCCCGATTCGTTGGAGAAAAGTCCTCTCGCGATACCGTAACGCGCCGCTATCATAATAGTCGAGCCGATAAAACCGCCTGTCGCCGCCGTTGTGGTAAAAGCGGATTTTATAATCAGCGCCAGAGCGTCGCCGAGATAGTTGAAGTTCATTATCAGAATGATTATACAACCGATAACGTAAAACGCCGCCATAGCGGGCACAAGCAGCTCGCAGACCTTGGAAATCGCCTTGATTCCGCCGAATATTACAACGGCTGTTATTATCGCGACAATAATGCCGACTATGAGCGACACAACGGAAATTTCGCGGTTCATAAACATAAACTTCATATCTCCGCCGGCGTTAAAGGTGCTGTTCATTATACTTGAAATAGCGTTCACCTGAACTCCCGAGCCTATACCGAACGAAGCAAAAAGCGCGAACAGCGCGAAAAGTATTCCCAGCCATTTCAACTTAAGCCCGCGCTCAAGAGCGTACATAGCTCCTCCGAGCATTCTTCCGTCCTTTGCTTTTACGCGGTATTTAACGGCAATAAGCGACTCGGCGTATTTTGTGGAAATACCGAACACGCCCGTAAGCCAGCACCAGAGCACCGCTCCGGGACCTCCGACGGCGATCGCCGTACCGACTCCGATTATATTACCCGTACCGATTGTAGACGCAAGCGCCGTAGCGAGCGACTGAAACGGGCTGATATCACCCTGCGAGTCGGGGTCTTTCGTGACAGAAAGCTTTATCGCCTTAAAGGTTTTCCGCTGAATAAAACGGGTTCTTATCGTCATAAAAATATGTGTCCCCAAAAGCAGGATTATCATAAACCAGCCCCAGACAAAATCGTCAAAAGCTCTTATCGCTTCCGAAACAGCTTGTATCATTCTATTCTCCCCTGTTAATCGCTTCCAATATCTCCGACAGTTCTTTCAAGCTGTCGGCTGTTTTATATACTCTCTGCGTAATTTCTCCCTCGGGCTTATCCATATCGGGAACAAGTATTGTAACGCACCCCGCGTCCACAGCCGAGCGTGCGCCGTTCGGACTGTCCTCGACCGCCATACATTCCTCGGGACAGAGCCCGAGCTTTTCGCTCGCGAAAAGGTAAATATCGGGCGCGGGCTTACCGCGTTTTACCATATGGGCGGATATAACCTCGTCAAAATATCCGAGCAAATCAAGACGGCTCAGATAGCTTTTCGCCTTTTCCGCGACAGTCGCGGTAGCGAGCGCGATTTTATAGCCGTTTTTCTTAAGATAAGAAAGAATATCCCGCGCGTACGGTTTCGAATCAATCCCGTTTTCGTTTACGTAGGCGTCCATAAGCTCAATTCTCTTATTCCTTACCATATCGTAATCGAAGCTTTCTCCGAAAAAGCCTTTAAGCCGTTCGATAGCGTAAGGGCGGGCCATACTTCTTATCGCGAGCGCGTGCTTCTCCTCGAACGGATAACCGCAGGCTTTCCCCGCCTCGCTCCAGAAACGGACATAATACTTCTCGCTGTCGAGTATTACGCCGTCCATATCAAAAATTACACCCTTAATTTTCATTTTTTCCTCGTACATTCACCATTATTATTCCCAAGACTATAAGCGCCAGAGAAATAAAGTTTTCTATTCTGATTATTTCCTCACCAAGCAGAATAAAACTCCACACTGTTCCGAAAACGGGAACGAGCATTGTAAAAATCGTTATTCTGCTTACGGGGTGGTACTTCAAAAGCGCCGTCCACAGCAGAAAGCTCACGGACGAAACCACCGCCAGCCAAAGGAGAATTATAACCGACGATAAACTCGCGTAATCAGTTCTCCCGCCGAAAACAACTCCGCAAAAAAGCAGAATCATTCCGCCGATAAAAAGCTGAAACGCCGTTACCGCCGTGGGGTTTTTCCCCTCGGAAATCTTTTTTGTTATTATATTTCCGAACGCTCCCGAAACCGCGGAAAGAAAAACGATAATATCCCCCAAAAACGTTACCGAGCTAAGCGAAAAATCGAACAGATTAACGCAGGCTATTCCCGCGAAGCCGAGAATACAGCCCAGTATTTTCAGTGCGGTCAACCTGTCGTTTTTGAAAAACAACCCCGCAAGCACAACAGAGATTATCGAAACAGTCCCCGTTATGATTGAGGTATTCACCGCGGTCGTAAAACCTACGCCCACATAGGCGAAAAGGTACTGTAAAGCCGTCTGCACAATTCCCAGCAGCGCGACGGGCGCGATATCCTTTTTCTTAATAACCGCGGGCTTTCTATATATGACAAGCCCCGCGGCAAAAACCAGTATCCCCGCGAGCGAAAATCTTTCCCCCGCGAAAAGCAGCTTCGAGGCTATGTCGGAGCTGTCGATACCAAGCCTTAAGTAGCCGAGCTTAATAAGCGGAAACGCCGTTCCCCAGAACGCGACGCAAATCAGCGCGCCTACATACGAAAACCATTTTTTCTTTATTAATTCCCTCATAATACACCAAAAGGAGCTCATTAAATGGGCTCCTTTGTTTTTCTTTCAGCGCTAAAAGCGTCAGTCCTCAGCGCAGTAGAAAGGCTCTATATCCTCAACCGCTTTCTGAGCGAACGGAATTGAGAAAGGCATCATAGAGAGCTGATATCCGTCGAGATGCGGAGAAGCGCTCATAGAAATACCCTTGAAGATTTCTTCCATTTTGTCGCCCTCGAAATCAACGATAACAAGATAGCTGGGCTTTTCGTCAGCCTCGCGCTTGAACATCTTGAGATAAGCTCTGTCCACGTCGTTTCTGTCCTGAAGATAGTTTATTATCGACGCCATCATATCTATCGGGTAATTATCGGGGTCGGGATCGCCGAGCTGAACCTTGTCCTCTGCTGTAAAGGTCTGCTGCTGAAGTCCCGAATGCTTAGCTCTCTCGTCCTTCTGAGCCTTTAAAGACTCAACCATAGATCTCGGGAACGCAACGCTTTTTCCGAACGGGTTAATTACAAAGCCCGCGACATTACAGTCCTTTTCGGCTAAAAGCTGAGCGTAGCCGTCGAAGGTCATAACCACGTCGTCCTTACCCTCGGAGGGCTTCCATTTTTTCTTTTCTTCCTGGTCTGTAAACGCGGGGAAGAATTTTTCCTTGTCCTGATTTTCGATAAGCTGGAACTGAACCTGAGTTTCCTGCTGCATAATAGTACCGCCGTTGCCGTTGTTTTTAGCGACGTTCTGAGGCTTAGACACTCTGCCGGGAGTAATAAACTGGGCCTGCATAACGCAGTCAATCATTCTGTTTACCGTATCGGGATTATTGTCCTCCTGCATATTCGCGATAGCTTCCAGGAGCTCAGGATTAGTAATATTAGTGTTTTTACTGGGCTTTAATTCCATTTGTCTTCTCCTTTTATAATTCTGTCTGACTGGAAGTAAACGTAGGTCTGGTCGACAATCAGCTTACTTCCCTCGTATTCTACTACAAAAATCTTTTGGCTGTCGCAGGATTCCTTCGACACCACTTTAAGCGGACTTCTTACAAATTCGTCCTCGTCGACAGCGTATTCCTTTTTGAACTTTTCGCTCGGCAAAACTACGCTCGAGTAGCCTGTAAACGGCGAAAGTTCGTCCCTGTCTATAAGATAGTATTGTTTTTTAACGAGCTTTATGCCTATGTCAACATTTTTAAGCGCGCCGATATATAACCCCGCGTCGTTTAAAAACATTCCCGTCTTATAATAACCGATAGAAACGGTCAAATCGGACTTTACCGCGGTCGGCTTTGCCGTACCGTTCGCGCCCGAAAGCCCGCTGTTAATATCCACGCTCACCACGTAAGCACCCGAGCGGTTTATACTCTCGATCAGAGCTGTTATATCCTCCCTGAGCTCGCCCGAGAAGCCCGTTCCGAGAATACAATCCACTATAATATCGTACTCTCCAAAATCGGTATACTCGTCGCAGTAGGCTTCTCTTATTCCTTTTTGCCTGCAGCGCCTGTAGTAATATGCGCCGTCCTCGGACAGCTTATCGGAAAGCCTGAGAATAACAGGCATATAACCTTTAGTGTCCAAAATTTCAGCCAGCGCGTAGCCGTCGCCGCCGTTGTTGCCGCTTCCGCAGACAATCGCGATATTTCCGCGCCAGCTTACGCTGTCGTACACGCCCTGAGCGGCTCTTTTCATAAGCTCCTTACCGCTCGTTGATGTGTTTATCGTGAAGGCGTCGCTTTCGCGCATATTTTTTACTGTGATTACATTATCCATTATTTACCATTTCTTTTTTATTAATCACCGCGTATCTCAGCAGCCTTCCAAAAGCTCCGCGTCTTTAAGCTTCTCTATAAAACTGTCGCAGTCGCGCTCGGCAAGCTGTCTGTCTATCTCGTAATAATCCACTATCTTTTTTACGAGCTCGTCGCGGGAAATATCCTCGGAAAGCTCCTTGAAAATGAATCCTCCGACGGAATTCAAGGTAATAAGCTTATTGAAATCCTCCGAACCCTCTCCGACAGCGACAACAATATACTCGTCGCCGAAGCTTCTGAGCAGAAAACCTTCTTTTACTTTCATAAACTCATTCCTTTACTATTTCGTTATACGCGACGATCGCCGCCTCGTCGTCCATATTCACACGTAAATCGTAACATTTTACCTGCTGTAAAAACTCATCGAACAAATCGAGGAGCTTACCCATAAGCTCGGGCTGTTTGGGACGAACGGTCTGGTTAAGCGCTTTCGCGACAATTTCGGAGGTTGAAATCGGGCCGATATAATTCTTCTCGCTTCTTGAGAGGAAGCAGAGCGTATCGGCGGGAACTCTTGTATTTGTGCCCATTCCCTCTTTCCCCTGCCAGGGTGTGCCGTAGACATAGAAAACGCCGTCTATTTTACGTATAATAGGCTTGTCGTCGTTTATGACCTTGACCTTGTCGCCAAAGTTCTTCAGCCATAGATTTCGGTGGGTGCTTTTACCCGTACCGCTTTTCGCGGTGAACATTATGGCTTTTCCTCCGACCTCAATCGAGGAGCAGTGGAAGAAAAACGCGTCGTATTTGTCGAGAACCTCGTAAATATATTTTCTGTACACAGCTATACTCTCGTATGAAGCGTCGCTCAGATCATTAGGAGAAAGCTTTCGCTCGTTCGCTATATCCTCGTCCGTTATAACAATCGAGAACCTCGCAGGCTCGTCGTCTACGAGGTAATCTTTCATAATGTTATATGTATATTTATATCTGATGTCCGCGTCAAAAACGATGTCAGCTATTTTATACCTGAATATCACGGCTGAAAAATCTTATGTACGTAACCTTCTTCGTCAGTTTCGGGCTGAGTGGCAGGCGCCGTTGTAGTGGGAGCAACGGTAGCTTCCGTAGCGGTTGTCTTTTCCGTCGGATTCGTAGCGTCTGTAGCGGGCTGCGTATCGGGAGCTGACGCCTCCGTAGCCTTTGTCGCTTCCGTAGGAGCGTTTGTTGTATCCTCGGGGTTCTCATTTTTTACGGGGAGTTCTGTATAAATCTTCGCGATATATTTCTGAATAATAGTAGCGTCCTTGATACTCACAATACCGTCGCAGTTAACGTCAGCTACAGTATCGAAATTCGCGGGAGCTTCCTTAATCTTAGCTATAACCTTCTGGATAACTGTAACGTCAACAATATTGATTATGCCGTCGTTGTTCACATCTCCGAGCTTCTGAGCGCTCTCAGCGTTAGCCGCGATTGAAAACGAACCCGTAGCGGCGAGAATAAGCGCCGCGGATAAGCCCGCTATAACTCTTTTTGCTGTTTTATTAAAGATCATTGAAATCTACCTCCACGTTATCCTGTCCGCCCTGGGACGCTTTACTTGAACTGCTTGTTTTTGAGGAAGAATTTGAATTCGAGCTTGTCGAGGACGACTTCTTAGATGACGAAGTCTTGCTCTTGGAGCTTGTCTTGGAGCTTTTTTTAGAGCTTGCTTTTGAGCTTGATTTCGTGCCCGACTCGTTCGAAGCTTTCTTCTTTACTTTTGAAGTCGATTTATCGGAACCCGAGGTTTTGCTTTCAGAGCTCGATTTTTTAGATTTAGAGCTTGTCGTCACCTTGGAATTCTTCGAGGACTTTGCTGTTTTTGAAGTTTTTGAGGATTTTGTATCCTTAGTTGTTTCTGACTGTGCCTGAGTTGCCTTTTCGGCGGTTGTTTCTGTTTTATCCGCGCCGTTTGAGCCCTGGCAGGAAGTCATAAGCGAGGCGATTATTACACCCGCGCTTAAAAGATATAATTTTCTTTTTAATTTCATATAAATCACCGATTATGATAATACTACAAAAACAGCCAAAAATCAATAGTATAACTGCACAATTTTATGCACAAAATTTTGGAAATGCCATATTATACGAATGTGAGGACAAACCTCCTCAGCTGAATAATACCAAATTACCTCCACAAGAAAGCGCGCGATCAGCGCGTCCGCCTATCGCTGTTTTTCGCGCGTTTTTAAGCAAAAAACTGAGCCGCCGCTGTTAAAGCGACGGCTCAAAACTATTATTTAAGTAAATTCTGAAGTTCTTCTCTTGAAAGTCCGCTGTTTCTGGAAATCTCGTCGTTAGGAATAGCTCTGAGGATTTTTCCGTTGTAGCGAGATACAAGCACGGAGGACTTTTTGCCGTCGATTTCGACAAACTCCTCGGTGTACTTTTCGTCGAGGGGAACCTGCTTTTCGAGGTTGAACTTTTCGGTAAGCGAGCCCGTAGGACAGAGCTGAACACAAAGACCGCAGTTGTTACATTTTGTTTCGTTGAGCGGGAGCGCGAACGCGGGGCTCACGTCTGTCTTAAAGCCTCGTCCCATAAGTCCTATCGCGTGGATATCCATAACCTCTCGGCAGGAGCGAACGCAAAGTCCGCAGAGAATACACTTCGAGGTGTTTCTCTCGATAAACGCGTTCTCGTCGCGCGTGTACTTCTGGGGCATTTCTCCCTTGAAGCGCTCGGGGTTGATATCATACCTCTGAGCAACCTTTAAGAGCTTACACTTATAATACTCGCGGCAACCGCACTCAAGACAGCGCTTAGCCTCCGCCTGAGCTTCCTCCTCGGTAAATCCGAGACTTACCTCGTCGAAGTTCTTGTTTCTCACCTCGGGAGCGAGAACCTTCGGAGTAAGTCTGCTCTGCTTCTCACGGTCGGAATAATCTATCGTACTTTCGTCACGCTTACTGATATAGGGAACTCTTGTATCAAGCTCCTGACAGTTCAGATACGCGTCAACAGCCTTAGCGCAGCGGTCAGCCTCACCGATAGCCTCAATCGCTATGGAAGCTCCGCGGTTTGTAGCGTCGCCGATAGCGAATACGCCGTCGATATTTGTCGTGAAGAAGTCCGTATCAGCGATAATGTTGCCTCTCTCGTTGAGCTCGAGCTCCTGTACGTCGTCTGTTACAAGCTTCTGACCGATAGCCAAAATAACGCTGTCAACAGCGATTTCCTCAGTCTTGCCCTCAACGGGAACAGGTCTGCGTCTGCCTGAAGCGTCGGGCTCTCCGAGCTCCATAACCTGTAATGTTACCGATTTCACCTTGCCGTTCTCGCCGTTGAACGAAAGCGGATTTGTGAGGAACTTGTAGATTACGCCCTCCTCCTCGGCCTCGTCAATCTCGAGTTTATCGGCAGGCATTTCGTTTCTTGTTCTTCTGTATACTACATAAACCTCTTTAGCGCCGAGTCGTACCGCTGTACGGCAGGCGTCCATAGCGGTGTTACCGCCGCCGCAGATAGCGACCTTGTCGCCGATTTCGGGAGCGTTGCCCTTTATAACGCCTCTGAGGAAATCAATACCGCCGTATACGCCGTCGAGCTCCTCGCCCTTTGTGCGCATTGAGCTGGACTTCCAGGCTCCTACAGCCACGATAACAGCGTCGTTCTCCTCTTTAAGAGATTTAATTGTAAAGTCTACGCCTAATTTTACGTTGTTTACGAACTTAACGCCCGTCTTTTCAATAATGGCGATTTCCTTGTCGAGAACCTCCTTGGGAAGTCTGTACTGAGGAATACCGTAGCGGAGCATACCGCCCATTTTGTCCATCATATCGTAAACGGTTACGCTGTGTCCCATAATTGTGAGGTAGTAAGCCGCTGTAAGTCCCGCGGGACCACCGCCGATAACAGCTACCTTTTTGCCTGTAGCTTCCTGAACCTCGGGGATATAGCTGTCGGATTTTAAATCCATATCAGCCGCGAACGCCTTGATCTGAGCGATATTAATCGGCTCCTCCACGTTCTTTCTGCGGCAAGCCTTCTCGCAGGGGTGGGGACATACTCGTCCGATAGAAGCGGGAAGCGCGATTTTGTTTTTGATAAGCTTTAACGCCGCGTCATACTCGCCGTTGGCGATAAGTCCTACATAGCCCTGGCAGTCTGTTCTGGCGGGACAGTTGAGCTGGCAGGGAGCTACACAGTCGCCGTCGTGAGCCGACATAAGCAGCTCCATAGCGATTTTTCTGGAACGAACAACTCTTTCGCTCTCGGTATTAACTACCATACCCTCGCTGACTTTAGCCGAGCAGGAGCGTAAAAGCTTGGGAATACCCTCAGCCTCAACCACACAAAGTCCGCAAGCGCCGTAAACCTCTACAGCCTCGTCGTAGCAGAGTGTGGGAATATAGATGCCCGCCGAGCGAGCCGCCTCTAAAATCGTAGAACCTTCGGGGGCTTGAACGGCCTTGCCGTTAATTGTTAAATTTATCACTCTTACCCCTCCTTATTCCTTAACTACCGCGCCAAATTTACATACAGAGTAACATTTGCCGCACTTTATACATTTATCCGTGTCAATAACGTGAGGATTCTTAACTGTTCCGCTGATAGCGTTAACGGGACAATTTCTCGCGCAGAGGGTACAGCCCTTGCACTTGTCCGCGTTAATCTTATACTCGATAAGGTCGCTGCATTCGCCCGCGGGACATTTCTTCTCGTTGATGTGAGCCTCATACTCGTCACGGAAATACTTGATTGTTGTGAGAACGGGATTGGGAGCTGTCTGACCAAGACCGCAAAGAGCGCCGTCCTTAATAGAATAACAAAGCTCCTCTAAAAGCTCGATGTCGCCTTCTTTACCCTCGCCCTTTGTGATACGCTCGAGCATTTCGAGCATACGCTTCGTACCGATTCGGCAGTGGATACATTTTCCGCAGCTTTCCTTAGCGGTAAAGTCGAGGAAGAACTTAGCCATACCTACCATACAGGTGCTTTCGTCCATAACAACCATTCCGCCCGAGCCCATGATAGCGCCTGTAGCGCCCAGAGCCTTATAGTCGATAACGGTGTCGATTAACTCGGCGGGAATACATCCGCCCGACGGGCCGCCCATCTGGACTGCCTTGAAGGGCTTATCGGTTTTCATTCCGCCGCCGATGTCAAAGATAACGTCTTTTAAGGTCTTACCCATCGGGATCTCAACGAGTCCCGAACGCTTAACCTTACCTGTTACGGCGAACACCTTAGTACCCTTTGAGCCTTCAGTACCCATAGCGGCAAACGCCTCGCCGCCGTTATTTATAATCCAGCTTACGTTGGCGAAGGTTTCAACGTTGTTGATGTTGGAGGGCTTTCTCCAGAAGCCCGACTGCGCGGGGAACGGAGGCTTTAACCTCGGCATACCGCGGTGTCCCTCCAGGCTCTCGATAAGAGCGGTTTCCTCGCCGCATACGAACGCGCCTGCGCCCGCTTTAATGGTAAAGTCGCAGGAGAAGTCCGTGCCGAAAATATTGTTTCCGATAATTCCCTTTTCCTCAGCCTGCTTTATAGCGTTTTTAAGACGCTTGATAGCGAGAGGATACTCTGCGCGGACATAAACTACCGCGTGCTTAGCGCCGATAGCGTAAGCGCCTATGAGCATACCCTCGATAAGGTTGTGCGGGTCTGACTCAATAACCGCTCTGTCCATAAACGCGCCCGGGTCGCCCTCGTCCGCGTTACAGATAAGATACTTTTCGTCGCCCTCGCTCTGGCGCGCGGCGTTCCACTTAAACCATGTCGGGAAACCGGCGCCGCCTCTGCCCGCGAGGCCTGAGGTCTTTATTACTTCGATAACGTCCTCGGGGGACATATCTTTTACTGACTTTTTAAGAGCTTCATATCCGCCGACGCTTAAGTAGGCGTCAATCTGCTCGGGATTTATAATACCGCAGTTGCGAAGCGCTATACGAGTCTGCTTCGAAAGGAACTCACTGTCCTCGTCGGAAACGATTAAATCCTTTACCGCGTCTTTGTTGCCGCTTTCGATATACTCAGCTATTTTGTCGGCGTCGTTCTCGGATACCTTAACAAGTCTTGTGAGCTTGTTGTCGTCGTCATAAATATCGACGATAGGCTCGAGATAGCACATACCGATACAACCTGTAATCGAGATTTCCTCGGCGTTGATATTCGTATTAAGAAGCGCTTTTCTTACCTTTTCCGCGCCCGCGGCGATACCGCAGGAGCCCTGTCCGATTACTATTCTCACTTCGACGCCTCCCTTAACTCTCTAAGAATTTTCTTGGTTTTATCAGGAGTAAGGCTGCCGTATGTATCCTCGTTAATCATCATAACGGGAGAAAGCGAGCAACAACCGAGGCAGGCTACGCATTTAAGCGAGAACAAGCCGTCCTCTGTAGTTTCGCCGTCGTCAATACCGAGCTCGTCTTTGATTGTCTGTAAAATCAACTCGGACGAGTTAACGTGACAGGCTGTACCCTGACAAAGCATAATGAGATATTTACCTACAGGCTCAAATCTGAACTGAGTATAGAAGGTTCCTACACCCATAATCTCAGAAGTGGCGATACCTGTTTTCTCGGAAATAAGCTCAATCGCTTCACGCGGAAGATATCCGTAAATATCCTGCGTGTTCTGTAAAATGGTGATGAGGCTGCCTTTAACCTGGGCGTATTCCTCTAAAACGCCGTCAAGCAAGGACAAATCAACAGTTCTCTTTTCCATTTACTGACCCCCAAAATATTATTTTCGAGCACGTCTGAATATATGACTATGCCCGCCATTATACTAATATAAGTACAATCGTGGTTATTTTATCATATTTGCAAGTTTTTTTCAAGGACTTGCAAATAGAAAAAACAGGAATAAATTGTATATTTTTTATTTACATTTCACCCGTTTTATGTTAGTCTTAAAGTAACAAATGATAAGAAAGCGCGCAGCTTAAAATTGTCGGGCTTTTCTATAAAATAAAAACGGAGGTATGATTATGAAGAAGGTTGTATTAGTCGGAACAGGTATGGTCGGAATGAGCTTCGCTTACGCGGCTATGAACCAGAATCTGTGCGACGAGCTTGTGCTGTGTGACATAAACAAACAGCGAGCAATCGGCGAGGCTCAGGATTTGAACCACGGACTCGCTTTTTCCAAAACAAGTATGACCATTTACGCGGGCGAATACGAGGACTGCGGCGACGCGGATATAGTGGTTATCAGCGCGGGCGTAGGACAAAAATCAGGTGAAACACGTTTGCAGCTTCTCCAGCGCAATCTGGAAATTTTTAAAACGATTGTAGGGCCGATTGTCGAAAGCGGTTTTGACGGCATTTTCGTTGTAGCCACAAACCCCGTAGACATTATGACGCGAATCACAAGAAAGCTCTCGGGCTTTCCGAATAATAAGGTGATCGGTACAGGTACGACTCTCGATTCCGCGAGGCTTAGGTATCTTCTCGGCGAGTACTTCACAATCGACCCGAGAAACATCCACGGCTACGTAATCGGCGAACACGGCGACAGCGAGTTCGTTCCCTGGTCGCAGCTTACTCTCGGTACAAAGCCCGTTCTCGACGAGCTTATCGGAAGCGATAAATACAAAATGTCAGACCTCGATGATATCGAAGAAAACGTCCGTCACGCCGCGTATAAGATAATTGAGGCGAAGGGCGCGACTTATTATGGTATAGGTATGGCTATTTGCAGGGTTATCAGAGCAATCCTGCAGGACGAAAACTCTATTCTTACCGTCAGCGCCAGAATGGAAAACACTTACGGCAAGCTTATTCCCAGTAAGGTATATGTCGGAAATCCCTGTATTATCAACAAAAACGGAGCGGTGCGTCAGATTGACCTGTCGCTCGACGTAAGAGAGATGAGAAAACTCAGCGAATCCTGTGAAATGCTCGATAAAGTATTTAACGAGCTGGACTTTAAAGGTAAATAAAACATCGTATTAACCAAACGGGCTGTCGGTAAACGACAGCCCGTTTTTTTACGAATAAACACAAAAACGAACGCTCCCGAATGGGAGCGTACGTTTAAAAAGGATTGATTTCCAATATCAAATTTTCAAGATTTCACTTGAGTAAAAATTCAAATTAGTTAGTAATAGTCTGCTCTGTTTCCTTATCGAATACGTGAATCTTCTTAAGGTCGAAAGCAACCTTGATGTTGTCGCCCGGCTTAGCCTTTGAAGCGGGGTCAACACGTGCTGTTACAGGCGCGCCGTTGATGCTGAGGTAGAGATAAATCTCAGCGCCCATAAGCTCGGTAACGTCAACGTTAGCTGTGATAATTGTATCAGCGTCAACCTTCTCGAGGAAATCAGGCTCGTCGTGAACGTGCTCGGGACGAATTCCGAGAACAACGTCCTTGCCTACATAAGACTCTAAAGCCTTAGCCTTGTCAGCGGGAACGGGGATCTCATACTTATCGAAGTTGAGAGTAACGCCCTTAGCGCCCTTGGCAACCTTAGCGTCGATAAAGTTCATCTGGGGAGAACCGATGAATCCCGCTACGAACTCGTTACAGGGCTTATCATAAAGATTCTGAGGAGTATCAACCTGCTGGATGAAACCGTCTTTCATAACAACGATACGAGTACCCATTGTCATAGCC
>CADBSD010000012.1 GCA_902797225.1 uncultured Ruminococcus sp.
AGCCTGATACGTAAAGATTGCAGGTCTGTCAACAATAGGCTCGTTAATCTTAGTAAACGCGACGGTCGAGATATCCTGTTCGCCCATCTTGTAAGCTTTTGACTCTACGTGGATATATTTATGGGGATCTTTTTTATATGCTTCATATGTATTGATCGCTTTTCCGTCAATTTCACCCGAAACGTGAATCTCGTTGCTAACAATGCAGAACTCGTAATAATCATCAGCCTTTAAAATAACATTTAATTTGTATTCTTTAAGAGGCTCAAAAAGATTACCTGAAGACACTTTCTTATTATCGGTAACATTATACCAATACATACTTTCAACACCATAGCCTTCGCCGTATGTACGTAATTTAGATTCGCAATGATCACCCGCCTTGGGTTGTTCATCAAGACGGATATCTACATCATAAATCAGAACGGGATCATCGGGATCCATAAGCTTGGGGAAAAATAATGAAACGGTAATCTCATCCTCGGGAGTAGTCACGTCGCCGGTGATTATCGCGTCCTGTCCGTTAATTGTACCCTTAACGGTGGTTTTTCTCTTATCGTTTACCGCGAACCTATAACCCTTATTGGCTTTAAGCGTAAAGGCAACGCTGTATTCTTTAAGATTCTTAAATTTTTTAGTAGCGGAAACAGTTTCGTAGTCGGTTTTGTTATACCAGACGGGCTTAGAGTTTTTAACGGTAAAGCCTTCGCTGGTTGTGTTATATGTAAAGCTCGGGGATTCGCCGACTACGGGCTCTACAATATCCGTAAAGTCAACATTTGTTATAGGCTTAATATATTCAACCGTGATATGGTCTTTGTTTTTAGCGTAGGTTTCGCCGACGCTGCCCTCGGTTGTATAAATCGTAAACGCCGCAACAGGAGAGTAGCCCTTGTCGTAGCCGAAAGCGCACGCACCGATTTTCTTTGTTCCCGCGGGAATAAATACGTCCGTTAACGCTGTATCGCAAAAAGCGTAGTCGCCGATTTCGGCTTTAGCGCCGTCGTTAATAGTAACCTCGGCTAATTTGGTACATCCTTTAAATGCTTCGCTGCCGATTAATTGGATATGGGTAGAGATTGAAATACTCTCAAGCGCTGTACAGTTAGAAAAAGCCGCCATATCGATTGTTTCGAGAAAAAACGGAAGCTGAATAGTTTTCAAACCTGTACAGTATGAGAACGCGCTTTTTCCGATATAAGTAAGATTTAAGGGCATAGTTACTGACGTTAGATTCTTACACCAGTAAAACGCTCCATTGCCTATAGTCTTGATTCCGTCTTCAATAGTAACGGATTTTACGCTTAAGCTATTGAAGGTTAAGGAACCGTCCGTAGCCCACGGCATTTTACCGTCGGAGCCTTTTTCGATAGTCGTACCGCCGAAAATACGGAGATGACCTGTCGATGAATTAAACTCATACTGACAGTCGCCTACAGTACCGCTCTTTGGCACCTCGGCGTTCGCTGTAATTGGCGCGACAACAAGCACGCTCAAAAGCAAGAGCACCGAAAGTATAATGCTGATTGGTTTTTTAATAGTTGACATAACAAATTCCATAGCCTTTCCGCCCACAAATTGATTTTAAAGTTATTTACGACCTTACCGTGAGCGGATAAAGCGTAAATAAAAATCCGCTCATCGCTCTTTGTCCCGCAGGGACAAACTGAGCGGACTGTACAAGCAGGTATAGTGTTTTTTCACACTAAGCCTCCTTATTATTTTTTCATATACATAAATATACGCTTTTATTCTAATATAAAAATTTATATAATTCAATTGACTTTTTATAACAAAAAAACACGCCTTTTTTGTAACAACCTACAAAAACAGAGCGTGTTTTTAATATTTTTCACTATAGAATCATTTCCATTCCGATTTTCTGAGGGACAAGCCCCATAGACTCGTAAAATTTCAAGGCGGAGTCGTTACAAGACCAGACGTTGAGCGTAACATTGTAAAATCCGTTTTCTTTAGCATAGGCGACAACATAATCAAAAAGCGTTTTTCCGATATGTTTGCCTCTGTTTTCGCTGTCGACGCATATATCGTCGATATAGAGAGTTTTTATGTCCGTCAGAATTGAATCGTTCCTGACCTGTTTATGGATACAGAAAGCGTGTCCTACTGGAATATCGTTTTCGTCAACGCAAACAAAAACGGGAGAGGCTTCATTATTTAAGATAGCTTTTAACTCCTCGGCGTTGTATTTCGTAGCAGGGCCTTTGAAAATATCGGGACGTCCGAGATGATGAACCATATCCACCTGAACAAGCAACTCAAGTATTCTTTTAATATCTTTTTCATTAGCTTTTCTGACTTTGTTCATATCTATATCCTTTCCGCTCTCAAATATATAAGCGTAATTTTTCACATTATTAATTATCTGATAATTCATACAAACTTATAATACACCAAAAGCCACTCTTTGTAAACCAAAAAACCGTCTAACTATTGACAGAAAGTATAAAAACAAGTATGATAATAGTACTAATTTTAGTCAGAATTGAGAGGATATAAATGAAAAAATATCAATTCGATGAAAAGACTTTCTCTGAGCTCGAAAATCTGAAAACTCCGCTCGCGATTTATCAGTTTATAGACAAAAGAGTTGTTACTATTCTTCTCTCCGACGGCTTTCTAAGCACTTTCGGATATAGCGACAAGTCGAAAGCTTACTACGATATGGACAACAATATGTATAAAGATGCTCATCCCGACGACGTCGCAAGAATTGCCGATGAAGCGTTCAGGTTCGCGACTGAGGGCGGTAAATACGAGGTTGTATATCGTACTCTAACCAAAGACCGTTCCGAATACAAAATAATCCACGCTATGGGCGAACACGTTATGCGCGACGGCGTAAGACTCGCTTATGTTTGGTATACGGACGAAGGCTCGTACGTTACAGAAGAATCCGAGGTAAGCTCGCTTAACTCAGCGTTTCGAAAATCTCTCCACGAGGAAAGCATTATTAAAGCGAGCTATTTCGATTATTTAACGGGACTTCCGAGTATGTCTTATTTCTTCGAGCTTGCTGACGCGGGAAGAAAAAACACTGTTAAAAATAATAAAACCAACGCGATTGTATATATGGATTTATGCGGTATGAAATTTTTCAACCGTAAATACGGTTTTTCCGAAGGCGACAAGCTGCTTCGCTCCTTTTCTGAGATTCTGAAAAAACATTTCAGTAACGAGAATTGCAGCCGATTCGGCGCCGACCACTTCTGCTTATTCACAACTCACGACGGACTTGAGGAAAAGCTTATTGAGGTTTTCTCAGAGCTTGCCGATTTAAAGGAAGTAAATCCTCTCCCCGTCCGCGCGGGAATATCTCTTGACTCCAGCGGAAAGCTTGACATAAGTGCTGAATGCGACCGCGCCAAATACGCCTGTGATTCAATGCGTAATAATTTCCTCTCACGTTTCTGTTACTTTAACGAAAAAATGCTTGAAAAGGCAGAAAAGCACCAGTATATATTAGATAATTTTGACCGCGCGATTTCCGAAAAATGGATTCAGGTATATCATCAGCCGATAATCCGCGCCGCTAACGGCAGAGTTAGTGACGAGGAGGCTCTCGCGCGCTGGATTGACCCTGTAGAGGGCTTGATCAATCCCGACGAGTTTATACCGATTTTAGAGGAAGCCAATCTGATTTACAAGCTTGACCTCTATGTTCTCGAGCAGGTGCTTGAGAAAATGGAA
The DNA here is from genome assembly GCA_902797225.1 of uncultured Ruminococcus sp. GTDB lineage: Bacteria > Bacillota > Clostridia > Oscillospirales > Acutalibacteraceae > Ruminococcoides. The sequence continues at coordinate 3,712 of CADBSD010000012.1, forward strand.
ACCCAGGAAAAAGAGGGCTTATTCGTAGTCCCCGAATCCATTAACCTCTCAAGACTGGATTTTGATACCTGCGATATAGTTGAGGAAATAAGAGAGCGGGTTGACAAGGCAGGTATAGATCGGGGAAAAATCAACATAGAGATAACCGAAAGCACACTAGGAAACGATATGGAATTTATGAAGACTCAGATTTTGCGCTTCAAAAATCTCGGATTCAACGTGTGGATGGATGATTTCGGAAGCGGTTATTCCTCGCTCGACGTTCTGCAAAGAATGCCGTTCGACCTTATAAAATTTGATATTCGTTTTATGCACGAGTTCAACAACGGCGACAGAAGCAAGATTATGCTTACTGAGCTTATCAGAATGGCTATAGCGCTCGGAATAGATACAATCTGTGAGGGTGTGGAAACGAGAGAACAGGCGAATTTCCTGCGGGAAATCGGCTGTACAATGCTTCAGGGCTATTACTTCTGCGCTCCTATCCCGCTCGAAGAAATCTTAGAGCGTTACAAAACGGGTATACAAATTGGATTTGAAAATCCCGAGGAGTCCGATTACTACGCCGCAATCGGCAGAGTTAATCTATACGATTTGGCTATTCTCGCCAACGAGGACGAGGAAGCTTTCGAGCACTATTTCAACACTCTGCCTATGGCAATTTTCCAAACCGACGACGAAAGCTTCTCGCTTATACGCTGCAACAATTCCTACCGTAAGTTTATGGAAAAAAATTACGGAACTATCGTTGTCGGCGAAAAAGTCGAATACGCTTTTACCGAGGGCAAAAAAGGCTTCGGCTTCCTTAACGCCGTTCGTGAATGCGGCAAAAACGGAAATAAGCTTCTTCTTAACGAAGAACTTTCAAGCGGCTCGATAGCTCACGCCTTTCTAAAAAGAATAGCGAAAAACCCTCACAGCGGAACAAAGGCTGTAGCGGTAGCTGTTTTAGCCGTCGTGGACGGAAAAAGCTCTCCTATTACTTTTACCCAGGTGGCGAAGGCTCTTTCCTCGGATTACATTAGTCTGTATTATGTAAATCTTATAAATGACAAATTCATCGAATATAAATCCAATCCCCTTATAGGCGAGCTCGCGGTTGAAAACCGAGGAAAAGATTTCTTTGAACAAAGCCGCAAAAACGCTTTGGATTTAGTCTACAAAGATGACATAGAAATGTTCGAATCTTCTTTCTCAAAAGAAAACATATTGCGTTCTATCGCGCTACGCGGAGCGTTTACGCTTACATACAGACTTATAATAGATGATAAACCGACCTACGTAAGTCTTAAAGCAGTACGCACAAAACCCGATATTGACCATATGATTATCGGAGTAAACAACGTAGACGCTCATATGCGCCGCAAGGAAGCGCTCGAGCGTATGAAGGAAGAACAAACAACCTACTCCCGTATTGCAGCTTTATCGGGTGATTTCATTTGTATTTATACTGTAGACCCCGTAACAAATAATTATGTTGAGTACAGCATCAACGAAAAATACAACCGATTAAACCTCCCGATACAGGGCGATGATTTCTTCGACGAATCGTTCAGATTAAGCGAACAATACTTATACGAAGGCGATTTAGAAAAGTTCCGCTCCTGCTGGTCCAAGGAAAATATACTTAAAGAAATCGAAAAGAACGGTATGTTTAAGCTTAAGTACCGATTAATGATTGACGGTAAACCCACGAAAGTGTATTTGAAAGGAGCGTTAGTCGAGGAAAAAGACGGACCTCAGCTTATTATCGGCGTAACTTATCCCGAAGCGGGAGTTTCGGGAGGTCAAAAAAGCAGAGGTGATGATTGATGTCGTATTCAATTATCGGAATTTTGGCAATCTTTATTCACCTTATTATTAACCGCGACGTACTATGGCATAAAGAAACCTACAACCTGGTCCCCGCGTTTAAACAGTACCGCGCTTTTATATTCGGCATTATACTTTTCTGTGTTACGGACGTTTTGTGGGGATTTCTCGACGAGTATCATATTATCCCCGCGCTTTACATAGTAACAGTTCTGTACTTCATCGCTATGATGTCGGGTTTTCTGCTATGGACGAGGTATGTTGTCGCTTATATGGACAGCGGTCCCGTTCTTAAAAAGATTCTTTCGATAGCGGGAGTAGCTTTATTCGGGTTTGAAATGGTGATTCTTGCAATAAACTTCTTTATCCCTATCCAATTCTGGTTTGACTCAAAAGGAGTTTACCACGCGGGAGGCACGCGATATGTAACACTGGCGCTGCAGCTCGTTCTGTTTATACTGACATCTATTTTCACTTTCGTAACAAAAGCGAAAACTCCCGAAGCCACAAAACGCCTTCGCCGTACAGTCGGCTATTTCGGCTTAGCTATGGCGTCGCTGATTGCGATGCAGTGGTTCTATCCCCTGCTTCCGCTCTACTCAATAGGATATTTGATTGGAAGCTGTCTTGCTCACACGTTCGTCGTAGAGGATGAAAAAGAGGAATACCGAAAAACTCTTGAGGATATGCTCAAAAGAGAAAAGCTTCACCAAGAAGAACTCGGCTTCGCTAAGAAAAAGATATACACAGACCCGCTTACGGGCACAGGCAGTAAGCAGGCGTATATGGACGACGCGCAAAGAATTAATGAAGAAATAAAAGAATGCAGTATTAATGAATTCGCGATCGCCGTATTCGATCTAAACGACTTAAAAACCATAAACGATACAAAGGGACACGATATTGGCGATATATATATCTACAACGCTAGTATGCTTATTTCCGAATTCTTCTGCCACAGTCCCGTGTACCGCATAGGCGGAGATGAATTCGCTGTTATAATTCAGGGAGAAGATTATAAAAACCGCGAAACACTTATTAAAAAATTTAACGACCAGGTTATTGAAAACCGTAAAGCCGGCAAAGTTGTTGTAGCCTCGGGAATGGCTTCTTATATTCCCGAAAGCGACAAAAACTACCTTACAGTATTTGAACGCGCCGACAGAATGATGTACAAATGTAAAAAACAGCTTAAAAAGCCTTAAACAATGCCGACTTTTTCAGTCGGCATTTTTATTTATAATAGCTCTTGACTTCAAGATACTAAAGTTATATAATTTTCATATATTATTAATATCTAAAAATATGTTTTTGTATGTTTACACTAAAAAGAGGCGTATATGATAGAAACTAACAGAAGAATGAGCAAAAAGAAAACCATAACGATGTTTTTGGGGCTTGTAATAGTATCAATAGCCCTGAACATAATCGGTACAAAAATCAGCCAGTGGCTTGGAACGCCGTTTTATATTGACAATATAGGCACAATACTCGCGGCGGCTGTAGGCGGCTATCTCCCCTGTGTTACCGTAGGCTTTTTTTATAATATTATTATGGGAATAAGCCAGCCCGACACAACCTACTACTGCTTTATAAGCGTTCTTATCGCCGCCTCGGCGTCGTATTTCGCGCGAAACGGCTGGCTTAAGAAGTTCCCGAATGTTTTCGCGGCTATACTTACCTTTGCCGCTTTCGGAGGCGGGCTCGGTTGTTTTCTGACCTGGCTTCTGGGAGGATTCTCGTCTTTTTCCGATTTCGGTACAAGTATAAGCGCGTCTACGGGAATGAATATTTTTGTTTCGGATTTCATCGCGACTATGCTTATAGATATCGGCGACAAAGCAATAGTTACATTTATCGCCGTCGGAATCTGGCTAATACTTCCGAAACGCTTTCTCAACACTTATAATATTTTTATTAAGGAAATCAGCTTTAAAAGAAGCAAGGGTATAACAAGAGGCAGGCTGTCGCTTAGGACAAAAGCGTTGCTCGTGGTCGGAATAGCTACTACAATGGTCGCGACCGCGGCAGGCGGTGTTTCAATACTTCAATACCACTTTTACACCATAAAGGAATATATCGACCAGGGAAACAGCGTTACCGAAATGATGCAGCAAAGCGTCGAACCCAATATGGTAAACGAATTTATAACAAAAGGCAAAAAAAGCGAAACTTACAGAGATACTTGCCGTGTTTTCAACAATATACGTAAGAGCTCGCGTGAAATAAGCTATATATATATTTATAAAATAGATAAAAGCGGCTGTACGGTAGTTCTCGATATAGATACCGAAGATTTAAAAGCCGACGCTCCGGGAGATAAGCTTTCATTAGATGATTTTATGAAGGCTCATATAGATGAATTCGAGGCTGGCAAAGAAATCGAAACCACTATTACAAACGACTCCTACGGCTGGCTGTTAACGGTTTATAAGCCGATAAACGACCATAACGGAAAAAACCTGTGTTATGTCGCGGTCGACCTGTCTATGCAAAAGCTCTTTTCGGAAGAAACGATGTTCCTGACGAGAATAATCTCGATGTTCCTGGGATTTTTAACACTGATTATGGTTTTCGCGCTGTGGATAACAGAGCACTATATTACCGAACCTATTAATCAAATCGCGTCAACGACAAACTCTTTCGACTACGACAGCCCCGAAAGCAGAGAAAAAACGGTTAAAAGAATAAAGGAACTCGATATTCACACGGGCGACGAAATCGAAAACCTATACAACGTCATTTCTCAAAACGCCGTCGAAACCGTTGGATACATCGAGGATATCGAAAAGAAAGGACAACAGATAACAAAGCTTCAGCGCGGACTGATTATCGTGCTCGCCGATTTAGTGGAAAGCCGCGACAAATGCACGGGCGACCACGTCCGCAAAACCGCGGCGTACACCGAGATTATTATGAAGCAGATGAAAAAAGAAGGAATTTACACCGATATTTTGACCGACGAGTATATCGAGGACGTTGTAAACTCCGCTCCGCTTCACGATATCGGAAAAATACAGGTTCCCGACGCTCTGCTCAACAAGCCAGGTAAGCTTACGGACGAGGAATTTAAAATGATGCAGAGCCATACTACAGCGGGCGGCGAGATAATCCAAAAGGCTATAAAGGAAGTTGACGAGGATTCTGGATATCTCAACGAGGCGAAAAACCTCGCTAATTTCCACCACGAAAAGTGGAACGGAAAAGGCTATCCTCTCGGACTAAGCGGCGAGGAGATTCCGCTTTCGGCGCGAGTTATGGCTGTTGCCGACGTTTTCGACGCGCTGGTTTCCAGAAGAAGCTACAAAGAACCCTTCCCTATTGAAAAAGCTATTGATATAATTAGAAACGAAGCGGGAGAGCATTTCGACGCGAATGTCGTAAAAGCCTTCCTTGACGCTGAGGATGAAATCCGCAGAGTCGCCGAAATGAATATGAGCGAATAAATACATAACACAATACCAAAACGGAGCGGCACAAAACGTGTCGCTCCGTCTTTTTTATCCTTTCATCGGAAAAGCAATTACCTTACCCTTTCGCTTAAGCTTGTACATATTTTTATCCGCTTTGTTAAACAACTCGTATGTACTTATATCCGTACTTTCTCTTATCGCGTAACCATAGGCTAAATCAAGCGGAGGATCCGAGGTAAGGTTATATTCACGAATAAGCTTATTCATCTTTTTTATACATTTCAGAATCGCCGCTTCGGATTTATACTGACCGAGAACGGAAAACTCATCGCCGCCGATTCTGTAGCATTCCCCTATCTGAGAAAAGCTTTTGAAAATAATATCCGCGGCTTTCTTGATAATAATATCGCCCGTCAGATGACCGTATCTGTCGTTTATTCGCTTCATATTATTAACATCGAAAACGATATAGAAAATCGAATCCACCTCGAATGTCGCTTCCTGCTCAAGCAAAAAAGCGTTACGGTTTTTGATATTGCATAAAGAGTCGATATACGCCATTTTTTTTAAGTTTCATATTCGGTATTCTTTATATATTTTCTGGTAATAGTATTCAAAAGCTCAGTAAACAAAAGACATGACAAAGCAATCAGGGAAAGCCCCATAAACAGAAACATAAACGGCTTATTATTCAGAATTCAGAACACCGCTGACGCAACGGTAAGCGCGGCCGACACATAACTCGTAATCACGTTTATATACTTTCTGTCATTTATCTTTTTAAGCTCAATTAAAGAATAATGCCAGATAAAAAGGAGAACCGCACAATAAGCGATAATCTGGTTTATTGTCAGAATAATAATTGTTATGTAAGGCTTCGTACCAAAAGCGCCATATATATAAAACGCGAAAGCGTTAACGGACGCGGCTATATCAAGAATATAAAAAGAAAAAAACGAGCGCGACAGCGTTATCCCTCAGAAAATACGATAAATTCCGCAGGTACTCGCCTGAAATACTCCAGTCAGAAAAATCGCAGGGAAAATTTGTCTTAAACGCTAATCAGTAAATCGGCGTGGTAACCGTAAGCGTTAAAAGTATTATATTTTTAATTATGTACGGTTTTCGGTCCGTAAACATAATTCCCCTCTCCCCATATCTCTATGAGAAGATTATAATACAAAAAACGCCACCACACAACTGTAATACTGTACAAAAAATAATTATTTTTTAAAAATTTTAGTCGCATCATCTTAATTATCACAAATATAAAAAAAGAACGATTTTTAATTCCATTATAGAATTATATACAAAAGAAAGAAGCGTCCGCTACTTTAGCAGACGCTTCTTTTCGTACAGTCTTTTATCAGCTTTGGAAATCAAATCGATAAAATCGACAGGCGTGCTGACGTTCGATTTTATAAATCCAAATGTACAGCTAATTCTTTTTCCGCTCTTTTCTATTGCCTTATCCGAAAGGATTGTGTTAACCGATTCAACATCTTGTTTAAATCTGTCGAAATCATCACATTTTTTTACGACCAAAAACTCATCTCCGCCGTAGCGGTAAACTGAATCTTTATCAAAAATACATATAAGCGTGTCGGCGACGTCCTTTAGAATCTTATCACCTGTATCGTGGCCGAAAGTATCGTTTATCTTTTTGAAGCTGTCTATATCACCGAAAGCGATACAAACAGGGCTGTCGAGATAACCCGCGATATCCTGGTTAAGCGCGTAACGATTCTTAAGCCTTGTCATCGGATCGTGGTTGGCTATTCTTTCAAGCGACTCGTTTAGAATTTCAATACGATTCTGGCGTTTAATGTTGTTAATTGTAAGACGATAATTAAAAACCGCGCCTGCGGCGGTCAATACCGCGAGCATAATAAAATTATATCTGTTTATAAGCCCGTGCCCGCCAAAACAATCAAGCCAGACATAAAACCCGATATAAGACAAAAGAATTATCGGAACGCTTATTAAAGGCTTAAGCTTTATAAATATAGCGATACACAACTCAACCGTGTAAAATGTAATGATTTGTTCGCCCTTAAGATAATGACGGCCTGAAACAATCATACCCCAAATCTGAAAAACGATTACAAATAATACTACAAATACAATTATTCTGTTATGGTATTCATCTAAAACCATTTTCAGCTTACGGATATACCCTGTAACAATACTTATAACAAGACAAAGCAGAAAACAAAAGCCGACAAAAATAAAACTCAGAACAACGTCCTTTTCGAAAAGATGTTTTATATTCGACGCCGAATAAACAATAAGCGATATAAATTCCAGTACACACACAAGCAAGGTAACGTAATGTATACTAAGTAAATTTGTTTCGTCAACCTTGGTTTCTATGTCAGAATTTGTTTTCGGGGCAAGCCAGTAGCTTATTTTTTTAAAAAATGAACTCATTTTATCCCCTTCATATATAGTTATAGATTATATTTTAATCTTAAATAACAGAAAAATCAAGTTTCAGTTAGCAACAATATGACTAAAAAATTTTTTGTATTCTGTATTCATTATACAATAAATCCGCGATTTTGTTAAATATCCAGAAAAAAACCGCGCTTATATGTATAAGCATATGTTATTAAAATATGTATTTTATCTTTTAAAAATACTTTCCTGAATAATAAAAGAAGCTTAAGCGTAATAATCGATATATAATACAAACACAAAAAAAGCGAAAGAAAATATCGATAACAAAAAGCTGTACCTAAAAAAAGGCGAAGCCCTAACGGACTCCGCCTTGTAGTATTTGATTATTAATATGCTGTATAGGTGGTAACGTAGTTATAAACCTGTGAAGCTTTGAACTTCTTTCCTACCTTGATCTTCGGCTTAACGTAGAAATAATAATATGTATTTCTCTCAAGTCTTCTTTTACCGCATTTTGTAACCTTAATAGAAGTCTTTTTGTAGTTCTTCTTGAACTTTCTTAAATCCTTGCTGTATGACTTTGTAACGTAAATATCATACTTTATCTTTCCGCCTTTAGCCTTTGACCAGTGAATTCTTACGGAATGCTGAGATTTGCTGGTTACGCCGATTGTCTTTAAGCCGGGTACAAAATAGCTGAATTTAGACCATTTTCCCCAAACCTTCTTTCCGCCGACCTGAGCGTAAGAACGGGTTTTAACCTTGTAGAACTGGTTCTTACTGAGCGTGCAGGAAGTTTCGTTTGTAAGAGTTTTAACAGCCTTTTTGCTGTTTGTCTTATAAATCTTGAACTGATAACCGTCCTGGAACTTCACATCAGGTCTTGAGAAATAAACGTTGTTTGAGGATGAATAGTAATAAGCGCCAATCTTGGGAGCTGCGCCCTTAGGAGGAGCGAGTCTTAAGTTGTAGTACCATGAAGTAGAAGCATATGATCCCTGAGCATCATAAGTTCCCGAGCTTCTTACGGGATAAACATAAATATAGCTGAAATCAAGGCTCTTTTTATTTGAAAGACCTTTTACCGTATAGGAATTGCTCTTTGTAGAACCGATTTTCTGAATGTTGTCGCTTGAATAATGTTTATATATATTGTAAGATGTCGCGCCGTCAGACTTACTCCATGAAAGCGTGATTGAGCTTGCGGTAGCGTTAGTCTGCTTTAAATCCGAAACGCTGTTGGGAGCTGTTACAACAGCGAAAGGTTCGGAAGCCGCGGCTGTTAACCAGCTGCCTCCTACATGAGGAGTAACTCTTACATAATAAGTAACGCCCGCGAAAAGATTGTAGATGCTCTCGGTACCGTCTGTGTTGTAAGATGTATCCTCAGTATAACTGCCTGTTGCCGTATCGCTGTACTCAATCTTATATTTGTCAGCGCCGTTGTATCTGTTCCAGGAAATCTCCACAGATGTTGTGGAATGACCTATCTGCTTAACGCCTGCCACCTTAGTAACAGCGGATACTGAAACGGGAATCGCTATTGACATCATAATAGTTAACGCGATTACAATTGAAATAACCTTTTTCATCATAAAAAACCTCCGTTTTTATTTGCAATTTACTGCAACTTCATTCTATCATTAATGTGGCATTTATTCAATTGTTGAAATAGACAAAGAATTATAAAAACTTTTGTGAGAAAATAGGTAAAAACATTACGGTACTCAAACTTGACATTTTATGTCAAAAAAAATATACTAATATGTAGTATTTTATAATTTCGGAGGATAGTTATGACAAAAATCGAAAAGAAGTTTTTTGAGCTTATCAGAGAAAATATTCTTACCGTTGTTTTCGCGGCGGTAACGCTTGTGGGAATATTTATTCATTTTTGCGGACTAGACTTTCAGAGCGGCGATTACCTCAGCTTTTTAAAGCCCTGGTGGACTATAATTAAAAGCGCGGGTATCGGCGGTTTATCTAAGCAGGTCGGAAATTACAATATCCCTTATCAGATTATTATTTATATAATGACGTTATTTCCCTGGGATTCGCTTATTGCCTATAAGTCGCTTTCGATTGTTTTCGACTTTGCGCTCGCTTGCGGAGTAATGCTTATTACGGCTCAAATCACCAAGTCAAAAGTTTTATCTCTTGTTTCCTACGCGCTTACAATTTGTTCCCTTACCGTGCTTTTTAACTCCTCCTTCTGGGGACAGTGCGACTCGATTTACACAGCTTTTATTATTTTCGCGATTTATTTTATATTTAAGGATAAAACGGCGTTGAGCTTTGTTATGCTGGGCTTTGCTTTAGCTTTCAAGCTCCAAATGATTTTTATAATACCCGTATTCCTTTTCTACTACATTCTTGAGAAAAAGGTTTCGATTTCCCACTTTCTGATTATTCCCGCCGTTGATTTCGCGCTCTGCTTACCCGTTTTGCTTTTTGGCAGAAGCATCGCGGATATCTTTACAATTTACGCAGAACAGACCGATTACGGCAAACAGATTCAGATGAACTGTCCTAACCTATACGCGCTTATGTGTAACGGAGCTGACGCTACCTACTACTACTTATTTAAAACGCTCTCTATTATCCTCGCTATCGGCGTTTTAGGATTTATGCTCGGAATGTTTATCTACAAAAAGGTAGATTTAAGCGATAAGAAAAACTTTTTACTTACGGCAATATGGACTGTATTCACCTGCATTATGTTCCTTTCGTCAATGCACGAAAGATACAGCTATCTGCTTGATATTCTTCTTATCCTCTACGCTGTAAGCTACAGAAAGAATATTATCCCCGCGATAATCTGTAACCTCATAAGCCTGAGAGGCTACTGCTCGTACCTGTTCAAATACGACCTTGTGTCTAATCAGCACGCGGCTATAGTATATTTCGGAGTTTATCTGTATATAACATATGTACTTGTAAAAGAAGTACTGCTCAACAATAATTCTAAATTAGAATTAAAATTAACTAAGGATGTGTAATTATGTCTAAATATTTGTTTACATCAGAATCAGTTACGGAAGGTCATCCCGATAAAGTCTGCGACCAGATTTCGGACGCTGTGCTCGACGCTATTCTCGAGCAGGATAAAAACGCTCACGTTGCCTGCGAAACAACCGCGACAACAGGTATGATCCACGTTATGGGCGAGATTTCCTGTGACTGCTATGTTGATATTCCCGCTGTCGTAAGAAAGGTTGTCGACGAAATCGGCTACGATAACCCCGGCTGCGGCTTTAACGGCAACACCTGCGCCGTTTTAACTTCCATTGACGCGCAGAGCCCCGATATCGCTATGGGCGTTAACGAAAGCTACGAGCGCAAGCACGGCGAAGACGCCAACGATAACCAGATCGGAGCGGGCGACCAGGGAATGATGTTCGGCTATGCCTGCAACGAAACAAAGGAGCTTATGCCCCTTCCTATCTCGCTCGCGCACAAGCTCTCGAAACAGCTCACCAAGGTAAGAAAAGACAAAACTCTCCCCTATCTTCGTCCCGACGGCAAAACACAGGTTACCGTTGAATACGCAGACGGAAAAGCCGTAAGAGTCGACACCGTTGTAGTTTCCACTCAGCACAACGAGGAAGTCACTCTTGAGAAAATAAGAGAGGATATACAGAAATTCGTTATAGAACCGATTATTCCCGAAAATCTTTATAAGGACACAAAAATCTTTGTTAACCCCACAGGCAGGTTTGTAATCGGCGGTCCCGTAGGCGACTCGGGACTTACGGGCAGAAAGATTATTGTGGACACTTACGGCGGCTTCTCCCGACACGGCGGCGGAGCTTTCAGCGGAAAAGACCCCACAAAGGTTGACAGAAGCGCCGCGTACTACGCGAGATACATAGCCAAAAACATTGTAGCGGCAGGTCTTGCGGATAAATGCGAGGTTCAGCTCGCTTACGCTATCGGCGTAGCCAAGCCCGTTTCGATTATGGCGGATACCTTCGGTACAGGAAAATACAGCGACGAAAAGCTTGCCGACGCGATAAAAAAGGTATTTGACTGTCGTCCGCAGTCGATTATCAGAGAGCTCGACTTAACCAACACCAAATATCTCCCCGTAGCGGCTTACGGTCATATGGGACGTGAGGATTTAGGCGTAAGCTGGGAAAAAACAGACAAAACTCAACAGCTTATTGACGCTTTAAACTAAATACATTGAATCGACGGAAAGGCAGTTGTCTTTCCGTTTTTTTCGCAAATAAACCGTCTACGGCTAAAATCAAAAACAGCGGCGTAAAATTGTAGAGATACCTAGAGCGTGTTTCCCAGATAAGGAAAAACAAAAACACTCCGAAAACTATCAGCCGCAAAAAAGCCGAAAAATCAAATTTCGGTCTATTAAACGACTTCACCGCCGAGATAATCATCATCAATATCAAAAACAACTGAAAAGCGCAGCTGTACTCATAAAACACAAAATGCATCTCTCCGTCCCTCAGGACATAGCTGTGCAGCTTGTTTTTATGAACGGGGTTTTCGATATGGTGCGAGATATAATATGTCCCGTCCTCCCACGTCCACACGGACTTTTTAATAAGATGCTTTACAAAACCTTTTGCTTTGTATTTATTTATCCGCTTGCCGATTTTTTTGAGGTTAGCGGATATTTTTAATTCTTTATCAGAAAATGAATGGGTGTATTCGCTGTCGGCTTTATTGTAATTGCCGTAACCCTTGAGTCCGAGCATAACCCAGTGTGTGTAAGGATACTCGTATCTATCGCTGAGAGCTTCAGTCAGAATCCCGCTTTCTTGAAACTTTGCCGTATATATGCCGAAGGCAAAGCCGACTCCGATAATAAACGAGAGCGCTAAAACGGCAAATTCCTTTATACCGAGTTTAAAAAAGGCAAAAATCAGAACCGCGCAGAGAATTATAATAATACTGCCCTTGAGCTTAAACGACAGAAAAACCAACGCTCCGCACAATAAGAATAAAAGAAGCTTTTTTACTATATTATCGCTGTTGAAGGCGTACACAAAAAGATAAACCGAACCTGTTAAAAACGGCATAGACAGCGAGTCCGTATAATAAAACGCTGTATAGGTATAAAACGGCGCGAACAAAAGACACAACAAAAGCACAAAATACGCTCTGCGCTCGCCGAAAATCCTCCGCGTTAAAAATACAGTCATAACAACAGAAGCGTTAATGGCAAAGGCGTTTACAAAGGTCGGCAGATAAATAGAAACCGTACCTGTGAAAAGATAACTCAAACGATAAATCAAAGAAAGCAAAAACAACGCGGCGAAGTTATTCTGGTACTTTATCATATAGTGGTCCATAAAATCTGTTCTTACGAGGTCAAAATTACCATTCTTAGCGAAATCCGCGGAAAACAGATTCAATATCCTTACATCGGTAACAGGCTTGCACGCGAGAAGATATCCGCACGATAGCTGAAACACAAACATAAACGCGCAGGTTGTAAGGATAATAAGCGGAGAATATAAGGACTTATCAGCTTTTTTTATCAGTTTTGATCGATTACAGATACGACTAAATACATAAAAAATAATAAAAGCGGAAAATGTAAAAACAATAAAAGCTATAATTATCCTAAGCTTTTCAAATTCTGTACAGTTATAAGTATTGTTATCGTGTTCATTTGTATAGCCTTTAGCGAGAATAAGAATCAAAAGCAGAGAAAAAACTACTGTAAACACCATGGAAAAAACTCTGTTTATATTTAAAGAAATCCTGTTCATTATTGCTCCTTAATTCTGATAAAGAAAAATACCCGAACGAATCGGGTATGTAGATTATTGTAATCCAAAAGAAATCGAGATAGCGTTGTTGACGCGGCTCATAGAGCTTTCGTCGACAGCTCCCATACGCTCCTTTAAACGTCTTTTGTCAATAGTGCGTATCTGTTCAAGCAATACGACGCTGTCCTTTGAAAGTCCGCAATTATCAGCGACAATCGGAATATGCGTCGGCAGATTAGCCTTAGACTGCTGGCTTGTAATAGCGGCGGCTATTACCGTAGGGCTGTATCGGTTTCCTATATTATTCTGAACAATTAAAACGGGACGTATTCCTCCCTGCTCTGAACCGACTACAGGCGAAAGGTCCGCGTAATAAATATCTCCTCGTTTAATACTCACGGTTTTACCTCCAAATTAATGTGTATTTTATCTTACACCGTTATTATTATCACTTTGGAATTTTTTATACCGCTAATATATTATTTTTAAACGAGCTCGTTGTGCTATTTTATCTGCCTGTGATTATTCAGTTTTACGGTTAATTTATTTTCTTTTAAGGAAATTTCTTTAATAAATCCGCTTTTTACATCTGTTTTTAAAATAAACTTTCCGCTTATACATCTGCCTTTATATTCTAATATAGAATTATAATTATCGTTAAGCCTGTAATTATCCTCGTTTTTTATGCTTTTTAATACATTAAACAGAATTTTAGAAAAATCGCTCTCGGGCAGATACGCGGTTTCGGATTTTATGTTCATATTATCATAGCTTATGCTGAGCTTATCGTTTTTGTACTCGTAAATATAACCGCTCAAAGCCTCGGGAGATTTTAAGCTGAGCGTCATTATACCGTTTGAGCCCGAATAGATTTTACCTTTTAAAACGACATCGTTACAGTTAGCGGAAAAATCAGCCTTGAATTTATCCACAGGCTTTTTATCAGCGTATGCGCAACCGCTTAAAAACAGAATTAGACAAAAAATAAGCAGGGGCAATTTTTTCATAATTTCACCTCTGCTTATATATATGATAGAGTTTTTTACTTTATTAACCGAGTCCGAGAGTTTTGAACGCCTTGGGGATACATTCGATAATATCAGTCGGTAAAAGAGAAAACTCTCCAAGCTTTTCCTTGGCTATATCCCCCGCCAGAGCGTGCAGATACACCGCGCTCGCGGCGGATTTAAACGGCTCAAACCCCTGCGCTGTAAAGGACGCGATCATTCCCGACAGAACATCTCCGCTTCCTCCCGTCGCCATTCCCGCGTTGCCGAGCTCCTCGTTATACACAAGCTCGCCGTCGGGTGAAGCCACGACGGTTTTATGTCCCTTCAATACCACAATCACGCCGTATCTCTCAGAGAATTTCAAGGCGAGCTCCTCTCTCCTGCCTTTAAGCATTTCGGGATAACAGCCGAGAAGTCTTGAAAATTCTCTGTCGTGAGGAGTAAGAACAACAGGAGCTTTTGCTCTTGTAAGAATCGAAGCGTTGCCGCTGACAATATTCAGCGCGTCGGCGTCGAGTATAAGGGGAATCTCGCTTTTCAAAATAATATTCTCAACAAGCTCCCGAGTCGCGTTGTTAACGGAAAGCCCCGGGCCCGCCAGCACAGCCGAACAATATCTGGATTTTTTCTCAAAATCAAAATCCGAAATAAAATTATCGTCAATCGGATAGAAAACCGCCTCGGGAACAGCTGAGGCGACTATCGGATAAACAGATTTAACCGTCGCTATTTTAAGAAGTCCGATACCGCTTCTGAGCGCCGCCTTTGAGGACATAATCGCCGCGCCCGCCATACCGTAGCTTCCGCAAATCGAAAGCAGTGCTCCGACCGTCGTTTTGTCGCTGTCAACGGGACGTTTTTTTATAGTGGATTTTACAAAGTTCTTATCTATCGGGTAAATCATTTTCAGCCTCTGTTATAAAAAACTTTAAGTACGATTTCCTTTTTAAGATACGGCTTCATACCGTTTAACACTCTTTCGTTAGGATTAAAGAGCAGGGCGCATTTTCCCAAAGCCGCGTGCTGATATACGGCGTAGGTGGTATTCTTATCGTCCGAGCTTTGCTCAGCGGCGTCGTAAACGCGTACAAAGTTCATTTTTCTTATTTCGGGATTGTCGCCTTTTTCGAGCTTATCTATCGTGCGGACGTCGAGCTTCATAATCTCTTTGCGCTTACGCTTAGCGATAATCTTGCTTACGACTAAAATATCCTGCACTACCTGATACTCAAACTCAACGTTCTGATGCGAGCGTACAAACCAGATAAACCAAACTCCGAAGCAGAACATAAAGAACGCTATCCAGAAGAAGTATCCCATAATAACCTGTTTAAGCGCTAAGGCGGCAAAGGTAACGGGAATAAGAATAACCATAAGTATGACCGCGATAAAAATAATTCTGTCCTTCATTGTTCTCTTTTTGTTTACGAGCTGTTCTATAAAAATATCGTTCATTACTTATACCTCCAAAATCTCGTACTAAAACCAAAAAATATAATAACACAAACTAAGATTTTTTTCAATAAACACTTGCATAAATATAATTAAAATAGTATAATAGCCTAGTGTAATGCAAAGATAACACAATGACGAAGAAAGTAGTTTTCTCAAGGCTGTGTAAAGAGAACGCGCGACGAGGCTGAAATCGCGCGGCTCAGCGGAGATTATGAAGTTCGCTTCCGAGTGGTGGAGCTGAAATAACAGTAGGCTTCAACGGCTGACACCGTTATAGGTCAAAAGAGTGTTTGCTCTGTTCATAGCGCAAAAATCAGGGTGGTACCGCGGAATTATCCGTCCCTGTGAGAGTAATTCTCACAGGGGCGTTTTTGTTTTTTAAACAAATTTTCTGCTTTCCGCTTTACTTCCCGCCGAATAAAAATGGAGGTAATTATGGACGACAAGATTAAGAATCTTAAAGAATCCCTCGAGAGTGAGCTTTCAGCTTCTATGAATCTCGTTGACCTTGATAAAATCAGGGTTGCCTATCTCGGTAAAAAGGGCAGCGTAACGGGACTTTTAAAGGGAATGAAAGACCTTACAAACGAGGAGAGAAAGGAATTCGGTAAAAAGGTAAACGAGCTCAAAAAAACCGTTGCCGAAAATATCGAAAAGAAAACAAAGGAGCTTAAGGAAAAGGAAATCGAGGCGGAAATCAAAGCTATGCCCCGCGTAGACATTACTACTCCCCCGAATCTCCAAAGAGGCTCGTATCACCCTATCACTTTAGTTCAAAGACAGTGCGAAACCATATTCAAATCTATGGGCTTTACCGTTGAGGATTACTCGGAGGTTGTTACAGACTACGAGTGCTTCGAGTCGCTCAACATTCCGAAGCACCACCCCGCCAGAGATATGCAGGACACCTACTATCTCGAAAACGGCCAGCTTTTAAAATCGCAGACATCGGCGGCTCAGAACGCTATTATTAAAAAGTACGGTAAAGGTCTTGTTGAAAACGGTACTCCGATTAAGGCTATCTTCCCCGGAAGATGCTTCAGAAACGAGGCTACAGACGCTACGCACGAGAACACCTTCTTCCAAATGGAGGGCGTTATGGTAGACAAGGACATCAGCATTTCAAACCTTATCTACTTTATGAAAACAATGCTCTCAGAGGTGTTCAGAAAGGATATCAAGGTACGCCTTCGTCCCGGCTTCTTCCCCTTCGTAGAACCCGGCTTCGAGCTTGATATCAACTGTCTGATCTGCGGCGGTGAGGGTTGTCCCAGCTGTAACAGAAGCGGCTGGCTTGAGCTTTGCCCCTGCGGTATGATTCACCCCGAGGTACTTAAGGAAGGCGGAGTCGATCCCGAAGAATACACAGGCTTCGCGTTCGGCTTAGGTCTTACAAGACTTGTTATGATGAAATACGGCGTTAAAGATATAAGAGATTTAAACAGCGGAAGCTTAAAGGCGCTCTCGCAGTTTACAGACGATGAATAAGGAGGTACGAATATGTTTTTATCTATGAACTGGATTTCCGACTTCGTTGATTTAAACGGACTCGATAAAGTAGAGCTTATCAACAAATTCTCCTTATCCACCGCCGAGGTAGAAAACGAGATTTTCTTCAAGGGCTCTGATTTAAGCGGAATTGTTGTAGCTGAAATAAAATCGGTAGAAAACCACCCCGAAAGCAAAAAGCTTCACCTTTTAAAGGTTGACATCGGCGAAAACGAGCTTGTGGACGTTGTATGCGGTGCTCCTAACGTAAGAGTGGGACTTAAAACAGCTTTCGCAAAGGTCGGCGCTAAAATCGGCGAGATTGAGATTTCTCCGAGAAAGCTCGCGGGCTACACCTCTAACGGTATGTGCTGTTCGGAAAGCGAAATCGGAATCAGCGACGACCACTCGGGTATTATGGAGATAACCGACGACGTCGCGCTCGGCACGGACTTAAAGGATATCTACGAAATTGACGATATCGTTTTCGAGGTTGACAATAAATCCCTCACAAACCGTCCCGACTTATGGGGACATTACGGTATCGCCAGAGAGTTCGCCGCTCTGGCGGGCAGAGAGCTCAAACCCCTCGACACCGTTGATTTAAGCAAATACGACGAGCTCAAAAAGGTTGATTTAAAAATCGAGGACCCGCTGTGCTACAGATACTCAAGCTTACAGGTTGAGAATATTAAGAGAAGCACAAGCCCCGTAAATATGAGAATCAGACTTTTCTACTGCGGAATGAGAGCTATAAACTTCCTCGCTGACCTCACAAACTACCTTATGCTCGAAATGGGACAGCCGATGCACGCTTTCGACTCCAGAAAGGTAGAGAAAATCAGAATCAAGAGATTTAATGAGCCGTTCAAGTTTACAACACTCGACGAGGTTGAGCGAAATATCGACGAAAATACTCTTATGATTTGCAACGACAACACCCCTGTCGCTATCGCGGGTATTATGGGCGGACTCGACTCGGAAATCGTGGACGACACAACGACGCTTACACTTGAATCCGCCACATTCGACGCGGCTTCTATCCGTAAATCGACGGTAAGACTTTCACACAGAACCGACGCTTCAATGCGATACGAGAAATCTCTCGATCCCGAAATGACCGTTACAGCTATCGCGAGATTCGTAAAGCTTTTAAGCGATTACGACAGCTCTATCGAGGTGGTAAGCGCGCTTACGGACGAGTACGCTTATAAATACGACAAGGTTGTGCTCAACTTCGACAAGGCGTTTGTGGACAAATACACAGGAATCGAAATCTCCGACGAAAGAATTATAAACACACTCTCCTCATTAGGCTTCAAGGCTGAACAAAACGGCGACAGCTTTACCGTTGAGGTACCCTCATGGAGAGCTACAAAGGACGTTACAATCAAAGCCGACATCATCGAGGAAATCACCAGAATTTACGGCTACGATAATTTCGACGTTAACACAACACGTTCTCCCCTTTACCCCGTAAGAACCGACCAGGTAAAAAGTGACGAGGAAAAAATAAAAGATATTCTCGTAAAGAAATATAATCTCCACGAGGTACACTCCTACGTCTGGGCTTATTATGACGAGCTCAAGGAGCTGGGTATTCCCGTTGAGGATAATATCAAGCTTTTAAACGCGACCAACCCGAATATCGAAACAATAAGACGCTCAATCATTCCCACTCAGCTGTGCCAGATCAAAACAAACCTGGGCTACGCCCCGACCTTCGGAATCTTTGAAATCGGACGCGTAGTTGAGGGCTTAAAAGAGGATAACCTCTGTAACGAGAAGAAAAAGCTCGCAGTTACTATCTACACAAAGAGTAAGGATATTAAGGCTCTGTATTTAAAGCTCAGAGATATTCTCGCGACAATGACCGACGATATAAAGCACAAGAGCTTAAGCTTTAAAACAGTTGAGCCCGAGCACAGCTACGAACACCCCGTAAACCTTAACGAAATCATTCTCGAGAATGAGGTAATAGGTAAAATCGGAATCGTTCACCCTGTTGTAGCCAAGAAAATCGACAAGAAATGCTATGTTGTTTTCGCGGAAATCGACGTTGAAAAGTTCTCAGCCGTTGAAAACGCCAGTATAACATACAGCGAACCGTCGAAATTCCCGCCGATGACCTACGATTTAAGCGTTGAGCTTAAAGACGGTACGTTATTCTCAGACCTTACGGACTGTTGGAAAGGTCTTGGTGAGGAAATATTAAAGGGTATTAAGATTGTCGACACCTACGATACTGAAACTATCCACAGTATCACAATCCGCTTTGAGTTCTCCTCAAACAAGAGAACGCTCGAATCAAGCGAGGTTCAGAGCATTATGGATAAGGTCATCGAAAACCTCAACAAAATCGGCGTAAATCTCAGATAAATAAAGTTCTTGACTAAGCGTATTTAATGTGTTAAAATAATTACGAATTAGAATTTTGAATGGAGGTGTTTCCATTGATTGATAAGACGATGGTTTTCTCACTTGACGATAATAAGGACGATCAGATAAAGCTTACGCTCAATACAGTTTACAGAGCTTTGGAGGAAAAGGGCTACAACCCCATTAACCAGATAGTAGGTTATATTCTTTCCGAGGATCCGACTTATATCACAACATATAACAACGCGAGAAATTTAATCAGTCGTATCGACAGAGACGATTTATTGGAAGCACTTGTGAAATCGTATCTTAACTTAACATAACGAAAGGTGTGAGGCTTTATGGCAGATAAGCCTAAGTTCCCTACCTACAAGGGCAAACCTCTGGTTCGCTGCGGTGATGAGCTTTATTACGGCAATATGGACGACGAGTACGTTATTCATTTAATCATCAAAAGCAAGCGCGAGGTTAACGGCGTAGAGATTGCGGACAAGGTAGCCGTACAGCTTATGGCGACTGACCCGGGTCTTTCCCCGAGACGCCAGCTCGTTAAGTCCAGCGAAAAACAGGGATTGTTTGTAGCTATGGACGTCGGCGACGCGTGGCTCTCAAGAGCTTTGGCTCACAAAATTTAATTCTTTTCACGAAATAAAAGGCTGTTCATAGAACAGCCTTTTTCTCGTTTATAGAAAACAATCAGAACACGTACGCGCTTTCTCGTTTTATTCTTTTTTATGTATAACCGGCTTTAAGTCCACCTGAGCCAGAATCACCGCCGCAAAAACAAGCGCACAGCCTAATAATTCTTTTAAGGAAAGATTTTCTCCGAGCAACAGCCAGCCCGCCAAAGCGGCGAACACGCTCTCCAGGCTCATAATAAGCGTCGCGAGAGCTGGAGTTGTATAGCGCTGGCCGACAATTTGAAGCGTATAAGCTACGGCGCTGGACATTATACCTGTAAACAAAATCGAGTATCTTGAGGCGATAATACCCTCTATCGTCGGTTTTTCGAAAATAAACGTCGGAACAATCATAAACAAAGCCGCCGCCCAGAACTGAATACACGCCATAACCAAAGCGTCCGCTCCACGGCTCAGGAACCTGTCTATTACGGTTATATGCACCGCAAATCCTACGGCGCAGGCGAGAATAAACGCGTCGCCTATCGACAGCGAAAAGCCCTCGTTAATACAAAGAAGATAGAACCCGACTATCGCGAGAATAACGCATATCCAGATTTTTTTAGACTGTTTTGTCCCCAGAACAAGCCCGATTATCGGAACGATAATAACGTACAGCGCGGTAATAAACCCCGCCTTACTCGCTGTTGTGGTAACGATACCGATTTGCTGTAACGTGCTCGCGATACCAAGACAAGCTCCGCAGGCTATACCTCCTGTTATCGTCGTCTTTTTGTTTATCGGCTTATAGTTTTCCGAACGTTTTTCACCGAGCTTAAAAGCCGCCGTTACGGGAATCAAAACAATTGCCGCGAGCAGAGTGCGGGTTACGTTAAAGGTATACGGTCCTAAATAATTCATACCGTCTCTCTGAGCCACGAACGCCGTACCCCAGATCAAGGCGGTCAAAAGAAGTATTAAATTACCCTTCATATTCTTAAGCATTGATATACCTCATTTCATAACGAAATGATTTTACCATACTTTAAAACGGATAGTCAAGAACAAAAAAACAGGCGGACTCAAATGAGCCCGCCTGAGTTACAGTTATTCAAATGTGAACTTACCGTCCTTGTAATCGCAGGTTATTTTTTTATCCTTTGTTACAGTTCCGTCAAGAATACGCTCTGAGAGTTCGTCCTCAATTTTGCTTGTAATAGCTCTCCTGAGCGGTCTGGCGCCGTAGTTTTCGTCATAGCCCGCGTTAGCGATTTCGGTAATCGCGTTGTCGGTAAACTCAACCTCGATTTCAAGCGCCTTAAGACGAGCCTTGAGATTGTCGAGCATCTTAGCGGCGATTTCCTTGATCTCGTCCTGAGTAAGCTTATTGAATACGATAATATCGTCGATACGATTCAAGAACTCGGGACGGAAGGTGTTTCTGAGCTCGCCCATTACGATATCCTTGATATTCTCGTTTTCGGACTCATTCTCTCCCTTAAAGCCGAGATTAGACTGCTTGTCGGTGATAAGCCTTGCGCCTACGTTACTCGTCATAATGATAACGGTGTTTTTAAAATCTACCGTTCTGCCCTGGGAGTCCGTAAGACGTCCGTCGTCGAGAATCTGGAGCAGAGTATTGAACACGTCGGGGTGAGCCTTTTCAATCTCATCAAAGAGGATTACCGAATACGGCTTTCTTCTTACCTGCTCGGTAAAATGGCTGCCCTCGTCGAAGCCCACATATCCGGGAGGCGAACCGATAAGCTTCGAAACAGTATGCTTCTCCATAAACTCTGACATATCAAGTCTTATCATAGCGTTCTCATCGCCGAACATAGCCTGAGCCAGCGCCTTGCAGAGCTCGGTTTTACCTACGCCCGTAGGGCCTAAGAAGATAAACGAGCCAATCGGACGTTTCGGGTCTTTCAGTCCTACCCTGCCGCGGCGGATAGCCTTAGCTACCGCTTTTACAGCCTCGTTTTGACCGACAACTCTGTCGTGGAGGATATCCTCCATTTTGAGAAGTCTTTCGCTCTCCTCCTCTGTGAGCTGTACCACGGGAATCCCCGTCCACTGAGATACGATCTGCGCAATATTCTCCGCGGTTACCTCGCCTGTGGCTGATCCCTGAGTTTCCTGCCACTTCTGTTTTTCAGCCTCGAGCTTTTCCTGAGCTTCCTTCTGCTCGTCGCGGATTTTAGCGGCGCGCTCGAACTCCTGCTCGTTAACGGCGCTTGCCTTTTCGGCTTCGAGCTCCTTAACTTTTTCCTCGAGCTCTTTAAGACTGTCGGGAGCCGTTAGGCTCTGAAGTCTTACGCGCGATGCGCTTTCATCTATCAGGTCAATCGCCTTGTCGGGTAAAAAGCGGTCGGCAATATATCTTGACGATAATGTTACCGCGGCTTTTATTGCCTCGTCGGTGATTTTAACCTTGTGGTGAGCCTCGTAGCGGTCGCGAAGTCCCTCGAGAATCAAAACGGCTTCTTCCTCTGTAGGCTCGCCTACGCTAACAGGTTGGAAACGTCTTTCGAGCGCGGCGTCTTTTTCTATATGCTTTCTGTACTCGTTAATCGTTGTAGCGCCTATTACCTGGAAATCGCCTCTAGCAAGCGACGGCTTTAAGATATTAGCCGCGTCGGTACTGCCTTCGGCTGAGCCCGCTCCGACGATTGTGTGGAGCTCGTCGATAAAGAGGATAATATTCTTCGACTTTTTGACCTCGTCGATAGCCTCCTTAATCCTTTCCTCAAAATCGCCTCTGTACTTAGCTCCCGCAACCATACCCGTGAGGTCAAGACTTACGATTCTCTTATCGCGGAGGATTTCGGGAACCTTGCCCTCGACGATTTTAAGCGCTAAACCCTCGGCTACTGCTGTTTTGCCGACGCCGGGTTCGCCAATTAATACGGGATTGTTCTTCGTTCTTCTCGAAAGAATCTGAATAACTCTCTCTATCTCTTTTTCACGACCTATTACGGGGTCTATTTCGCCGTTTTTAGCGGCTTGCGTTAAATCTCTGCCGAATTTATCGAGTCCCTTTGAGTTCTGAACGCCCTGGGGGTTCTGAGTGTTATCGCCTACATAATCCTCAGCCGTATTCATTACGGAATTGAGATCGACTCCGAGCTCACTGAGAAAATTATATGCGTAGCTGTCGGTTTCCTGCATAATGCTGAAAAGCAGATGCTCAGTGCCGACATATTTACTGCCGAGCTTAGAAGCGATAATAATTGAATTCTGCATTACCCTCTTGCTTCTCGGGGTAAAGTCGTTAGGTGAAAGGGTTACGGGTGAGCCTGTGCCCTGTGTTTCTTTAATTCTCTGCTCAAGCTCCGAGGCGTCAAGCCCCGCCTGAGATAAGGCTGTCGCGGCAACGCCGCTGCCTTCCTTTACAAGACCGAGAAGGAGATGCTCGGTGCCGATATAGCTGTGTCCCATTTCTCCCGCGCTTTTCATAGCGAGGTTTAAAGCCTTATTTGCTTTTTGGGTGAAATTTTTGAACTCATACATAAGAATTCCTCCTTTTTTGATTTTCCACGTCATACGTGGGCGTTCCTATTTTGTATTCATATCCCCCAAACGTTTTGTGTCCTATATAATTTTGGATACTTGGGAAACATTCTGCTTTTTAAATTTCCACGTCAAACGTGTTTTTTTAATTTCCACATCATACGTGGGCGTTCCTGCTTTGTTTCCATATCCCCCAAACGTTTAGTGTCCTATATAATTTTGGATACTTGGGAAACATTCTGCTGTAGACTTAATCGCTAACCCTTAAGCCTATCGTTCAAAATCTCCGCTCTCAGCTTATCGCGCTGTGTGGGAGATATTTTTTCGTTTTTGTTTACTATCATTGTAGCGGGCTGGATTTCTCCGAACAGCGAGTCTACAGTTTCTAAATCTACGCCCTCAATTATTCCTGAGTTAATTCCGAAGCGTACATTTGAAAGAAGCTCGAGCGCCTCCTTACAGCTTATGAGCTTAGCCGTCCTCAAAATACCAAGACTTCTGCAAATCTTATCCTGAGTTTCCAGACTCTCGCTCATACGCTTCTGCGCTTGTAATTCTTGAGAAACGAGCTGCTGAGTAATATTTTTCAGGTTTTCTATCGCTGCTTTCTCGGATATACCAAGCGTAACCTGGTTTGAGAGCTGATACATAGCGCCCTCGGGCTCTGTGCCCTCTCCGTAAGCTCCCCTGATTGTAAGTCCGAGCTTAGAGAGATTACCCGCGATTCTTCCGATAGCCTTACTGCTCTTCAAAGCGGGCAGATGAAGCATTACGGAAGCTCTCATACCCGTACCGAGGTTTGTGGGACACTGGGTAATATAACCGAGCTTTTTATCAAACGCGAAATCGAGATTCTCGTCAAGAAGTGTATCGAGCTTATCGGCTGTATCATAAGCCTGCTCCAGACTCAAATCCTTATACAGAATCTGAAGTCTTATGTGATCCTCCTCGTTAATCATAATACTCATCGTTTTATCCTTGGAGAGAATAAGCGCTCTGCCTGCCGAATCGCTCATAAACTCGGGGCTTGCGAGATGCTGTTCCACAAGCGAAATTCTCTGAGCTTCGGTCAAATCCTTTACATAGAGCACATCAAGCTCACGGCTCAACGGCGAGTTACAGTTTTTTACCGCGTTTATAATATCCTCACATACCTTATTTTTACCCGCTGTATTCAGCCTGATAGGAAAAGGATATTTTTTTAAGTTTCTGGCGAGTCTTATTCTCGTCTGCATTACTACTTTACTCATTGTTATCCTCCTTTTCCTTAATCTTATCTCTTAATACCGCGGCTTTCTCAAATTCCTGATTTTTAATCGCGGTTTCAAGTTCATCTTTTAGCTTATTAAGCTCGTCGTCTTTTTCCTCGTCGGGCTTTTCTTCGAATTCTATCTTTTTATAGGAGGGGCTGTTCTTGCCCATATGTGTTGTATTTCCGTGGATTCTTCTTATTGTCGGAAGAATTCTGTCGGCGAATACGTCGTAACAATCAGCACAGCCCATCATACCTGTTCTGGCGATATCATTGTAGGACGTGCCGCAGGTTTCACAGCGCGTCGCCTGTGTTCTGGCGGGTAAAGCATTCTCGAAAAAGCTTCCGAACAGCGAATTGAAATCGTCCGTAAAGCTTGTTGAGAAATCCGAGAACATATTTGAGTAGCCCATATCCTTAGCACACTCGGAACAAAGGTGGTATTCCTCAAATTCGCCGTTGATTACTCGCTTAACATGTGTATTAGCTTCGTTTTTTCCGCATTTTTGACATTTCATAATAATTACCATACCTTTCCGCCCGCAATATAGACATTGACTTTTTTACTACCTTACAGCGGGTGTATAAGGTGTAAATATATTTTCAGTCGATGCTCGTTGTCATATAAAAACAAACTAAAAGGACAATACAGGTTTTGAATCGCGCGTCTTTCGCGCTTTCAGTATTTAGTTATTAATAATTGTAAGTAACATATTCTTAAAAATTCTAGCTCTCAGAATGTCCTTTATATTCTGAGGTATTTCCTTGAATACTCTTTCCGATAAAGCGGAAGCCATAAGCCTCGCTGTGGGTAAGTCTATTATTGACTGATTATACATATTTTTAATCATTATCTCGGCAGTCGCCTTATCGAGCGTATCGCCGATTGAATTAACTATATGCATTACGGCGGAGCTCTTGTCCATATTAACTCTCGTAATTCTTATATATCCCCCGCCTCCTCTGCGGCTTTCAACTATATAACCCTGCTCGGGAGTAAACCGTGAGGTTATCACGTAATTAATCTGGCTTGGAACACATCCGAGGTCGTTCGCGAGCTCATTTCGCTTTATCTCCGCGTTACCGTTTTGCTCGTCCAGCATCGCGAGAATGTGCTGGGCTACTAAATCGCTCATACGCATTTTTTAATCATCTCCTTGCGGTCGAGTCGTTTATTTGACTTTCTTTGACCTTTGATGATTCTATTATAGTCGCAAGGTCAGGGAAAGTCAAAGTCAAATAAAGTCAAATTATACGTATTTTCACACGCTATGCTCTTTAATTCTCTTTTATTCTCATTTTATCTCACTAAATTAAGTTTTTTAAAAAAATATTAATCAAATAATTGACATTTTATAAAACTGATGTTATACTACAATTAACATATGAACGATTATTCATATGTTCAAATATTATTACAAGGTGATATATATGAACAACGTACCCGAAATGGAGATACTTTTTGAGCTTGCCGATTTATTCAAGGTATTCGGCGACTCAACAAGACTTAGGATAATGTACACTCTGTTTGACGACGAACATTCCGTAGGAGAAATCGCCCAGGCGCTGAATATGGAGCAGAGCACAATTTCCCACCAGCTAAGGGTTTTACGCACAAACAAGCTCGTAAAAATCCGCAGGGACGGAAAACAGATTTACTACAGTCTTGATGACGACCACGTTAAAAAGGTTATAGAAATGGGACTCGACCACGTTTTGGAATGAGGTTTTTATGAAATACAAGCTTATTATGAACGGACTTGACTGCGCTCACTGCGCGTCAAAAGTAGAGAAAAAAATAGCTCAAACGGAAGGCTTCGAGGAAGTCAGCCTGGTTTTTGCCACAAAATCGCTCTACTTCCGCCACGTTAAAGACGACAATATTATAGAAATAGTCCAACAGCTTACCGACAGCGTTGAGGACGGCGTAAGCGTAAGCTTCGAAAAGCACAAAGAGCATACCAACGAACACAATCACGAGCATAATCACGAACACAATCACGAGCACGAGCACAATCACGAGAATAACAAGACCAAGCTCTCGAGTATACTTCTGTTTGCGGCGATAGCTTTCGCTTTAGCGGCGCTTCTGCTCGACTTATTTAAGGTAAATGAAATCGCGACAGCGGTACTCAGCGCCGCGGCGATTATAATGTCGGGCTATAAGGTTTGTATATCGGGCGTTAAGTCTGTTATGAAGCTGCATATCGACGAAACAACGCTTATGACGGTCGCGGTTATCGCCGCGTTCTGCCTCGGACAATTTGTAGAGGGCGCTATGGTAACTATTCTTTTCGGAATAGGCGAAACGCTCGAGGACAAGGCGGTTGAAAATTCACGAAGAAGCATAGAAAAGCTCGCCAATATAAAAGCCGACGAGGCAATTATAATCGAAAACGGAGTTGAAAAAGCCGTAAACGCCGAGGACGTTAAAATCGGCGCGGAAATTATAATTATGCCGTTCTCCAAAATTCCTCTCGACTGCGTTGTTTATGAGGGCAAAAGCAACATTGACACCTCGGCGATAACAGGCGAAAGCATTCCGATTTCCGCTTGTAACGGCACTGAGCTTTTAAGCGGTATGGTAAACGGCGAAGGACTTATAAAAGCCAAAACCACAAAAGTTTTAAAGGACAGTACCGCGAGCAGAATTATAAAGCTCGTTGAGGAAGCCTCTACCACCAAGAGCAAAAGCGAAAAGCTTATCACACGTTTCGCGTCTGTTTACACTCCTATTGTTATTCTGATATCACTGGCGATTATGTTTATTCCGCCGATTTTTCTCGGTAATATAAACGTATGGATTTACAGAGGGCTTGTTTGCCTTGTCGCCAGCTGTCCCTGCGCTATCGTTATTTCCGTTCCTCTCTCCTACTACTCGGGAATCGGAGCGGCTTCAAAATACGGCGTGCTGTTCAAGGGCGGCAGATTTCTTGAGGCGCTCGCTAAAGCTGACGCCGCCGCTTTCGACAAAGCGGGTACGCTTACAGAGGGCAATCTTACCATAGAGAGCATAATTCCCTATAAGAATTATAGCAAGGACGATATACTTGCTCTCGCGGCAAGCCTTGAGAAAAACTCAGCTCACCCGATAGCAAAAGCAATAACCTCCTCGTACCGCGGTAAGCTGCTCGAAATGAGCGATTACACCGAGCATTCAGGCTCGGGAGTAAGCGCCATTTATAATGGCAAAACGATTAAATGCGTTGGAATACGAGATTTAAGGATAAAACCTGTTGATAAAGCCGACGCGTATCTGATATACGACGGCGGGATTATCGGCGCGTTCAGGCTAAAGGATAAGGTAAGAGCCGAGGCGGACTCGGTAATAACCTCGCTTAAAAACAGCGGGTTTAAAAAGCTGGTTATGCTCACGGGCGACAGCGTAGATAACGCAAAGAAGATAAAAACAGAACTAAAAGGATTAACAGAAATAAAAGCGAATCTTCTTCCCGAGGACAAACTCAAAACCGTTAACGAATTGAAAACAACTTCAAAAGGCGTTTGCTTTATAGGCGACGGAATAAACGACGCGCCCGTAATAGCGGCAAGCGACTGCGGCTTCGCTATGGGCTTAGGCTCGGACGCGGCTATCGCTTCCGCCGACGCGGTACTAACCTCGGGCAGCTTAAACGCTCTCCCGAAAGCGGTTAAGCTCGCGAAAAAAACGGTACTAACAGCTAAAACAAATATCGCGTTCGCGCTTATTATAAAAGCTCTGGTAATCATACTCGCTTCATTTGGTATGGCGCAAATCTGGATGGGCGTTGTAGCGGATACGGGAGTATGTATGCTGTGCGTACTCTGGGCGACGAGAATTTTAAAAACGAAAGTATAAAGCTTTTATTTCAATACAATTATTTATAAACTGCAACAAATCCCCGAGAGGTTGGCTCTCGGGGATTTCTGTCTTTTTCGAAAACTTAAACTCAGGCTTTTGCCGTTTTAGCGGTGTCTATCCTGCCATTCGCGGATATAATAGTCAATTATATTCGCAAAGATATACAATAATCCGAAATCGTTTACTCGTCTAAAATAAATACTTTACATTTTAAACCAATTGTATTATAATGTTAAACGATATTGGATTATTGTCCAAAAGTATATTTTAAGGGTGAAAATTATGATTAGCGGAGCAGATATAATGGTAAAATGCTTACAGGCTGAGGGCGTTGATACCGTCTTTGGCTATCCAGGGGCTACCATTTGTCCGTTTTACGATTCATTATACGATTCCGATATTAACAGCGTACTTGTCCGCCAGGAGCAAAACGCGGCTCACGCGGCGAGCGGTTACGCGCGCGCTAAAATAAAACCGGGCGTATGCGTCGCAACCTCGGGACCGGGCGCTACAAACCTTATCACGGGTATAGCTACAGCGTATATGGATTCCATTCCTATGGTAGCTATCACAGGTCAGGTTCGTTCGGATTTACTCGGAAGCGACAGCTTTCAGGAAGCCGATATAACAGGCGCCTGCGAGCCTTTTACAAAGCACAGCTACCTCGTTAAAAAGACAGAGGATTTACCGCGTGTTTTCAAAGAAGCTTTTCATATTGCCGCTACGGGCAGACCCGGCCCTGTGCTTATTGATGTTCCGATTGATATTCAGCAGAACGAAATCGAGAGCTTTGAGTATCCCGAAACTGTTGAAATCAAGAGCTACAAACCAAATACAAAGGGACATATCGTTCAGGTAAAAAGAGCGGTTGAGCTTATTAAACAAGCTAAACGCCCGCTTATCGTATCGGGCGGCGGAGTATTGATTTCAGGCGCTAAGCTAAAACTACAGCAGTTTGCCGAAATGACTCAGATACCCGTTCTTTCAACAATGATGGGTATAGGCGTAATGCCCAGCGAGCACCCGCTTTATCTCGGTATGCTCGGAACTCACGGACGCCGCTGCGCCAACAAAGCGCTGCACACTACCGACTTGGTTATAGTATGCGGAGCCAGACTCGGCGACAGAGCCATAGCCGCTCCCGACCAGATGAGCGAAAACACCACTAAGATTATACATATAGATATCGACCCCGCTGAAATCGGTAAGAACGTAAAGGTAGATATTCCGATTGTCGGCGATATGAACCACGTTATGAAGAAGCTTATAGAAAATATAGGCGACTTTAAAATAAACGACGAATGGGACGCTGAGGTAAAAGACCTCAAGGCTCATTACCAGAACAAAATCTCCACCTTCGACGGCTATGTTGAGCCGAGAACCTTAATCGGCAAACTAAGCTCTATGCTTAAAAGCAAGGCTATACTTTGCGCCGATGTAGGTCAGAACCAGATTTGGTGCGCCAACAACTTCCGTATACGAGAAGGAAGATTTTTCACCACAGGCGGTATGGGTACAATGGGCTACTCTATCCCCTGCGCTATCGGAGCTAAGCTCGGGCTAAAAAAACGTGACGTTGTCGTGGTTTGCGGCGACGGAAGCTTCCAGATGAGCTTAAACGAGCTTTCGACTATCGTTCAGAATAATCTTAACATAAAGATTATTGTAATGAGAAACTACCGTCTTGGTATGGTAAGAGAGCTTCAGGACAACTTATACAACGGCAGACACGCTATGACAATTCTCAACGACTCCCCTGACATTGTAGCTTTAGCCAAGGCGTACGGTATAGACAGCGCCGAGGTAAGCTCCAACGAGGACGCCGAGAAATACATCAATAAAATTGTCGAGAGCGATAAACCGTTCGTACTTGTATGTCAGGTTCATCCCGACACACCGTCTATTTTGTGAGGTGCGCTATGAAATACACTTTATCAGTTTTAGTTGAAAACCAGGCGGGCGTGCTTTCAAAGGTTTCGGGACTGTTCTCAAGAAGAGGCTTTAATATCGACTCGCTCGCGGTCGGAGTAACCGCCGACCCTACAGTTTCAAGAATTACAATCGTAGCTGACGGCGACGAGTACGTTGTAGAACAGCTTGAAAAACAACTCAACAAGCTTATTCCCGTTATAAAAGTAAAAAGACTTATTGACGGCGAGTTTATCAGCCGTGAGCTGTGTCTTATAAAGGTTCACTGCGCGGCAGCCAAACGCTTCGAGGTTATCAAAATAGCCGAGCTTATGAACGCCAAGGTCGTTGATGTCGCGGTAAGCACGATTACGCTTGAATACTGCGAAACAGTTGAGCAAATCTCAACCTTAATAGATTTAGTTAAACCGTATGGTATCCGTGAAATAGTAAGAACAGGCACTATCGCCATAGACAAGGGCAAGGCGTCGGTTCAGGGCTAATCACAGTTACATATAAATGTATTTATTTTTACTTAAATACCGCGATACGCGGCAAGGAGGAAATCAAAATGTCAAACGCAAAAATTTTCTATCAGTCAGATTGTAATCTCTCACTTTTAGACGGTAAAACGATTGCTGTAGTAGGTTACGGCAGCCAGGGCCACGCTCACGCTTTAAACCTTAAAGAGAGCGGCGCTCACGTTATTATCGGTCTTTACGAGGGTTCAAGATCCTGGGCAAGAGCCGAGGAGCAGGGCTTTGAGGTTTACACAACAGCCGAGGCCGCCAAGAAAGCCGACATCATTATGATTCTTATCAACGATGAGAAACAGGCTTCTATGTACAAAAAGGACATCGCTCCTAACCTCGAGGCGGGCAATATGCTTATGTTCGCTCACGGCTTCAACATTCACTTCGGTCAGATAGTACCTCCCGCTGATGTTGACGTTACAATGATCGCGCCTAAGGCACCCGGTCACACAGTACGTTCAGAGTATCAGGCAGGTAAGGGTACTCCCTGCTTAGTAGCCGTATATCAGGACGCTACAGGCAAGGCTTTAGATATGGCTTTAGCTTACGGCGCAGGTATCGGCGGAGCGAGAGCGGGTATCTTAGAGACAACATTCCGTACAGAAACAGAAACTGACCTCTTCGGCGAGCAGGCTGTACTTTGCGGCGGCGTATGCGCTTTAATGCAGGCAGGTTTCGAGACTCTTACAGAAGCAGGCTACGATCCGAGAAACGCTTACTTCGAGTGTATCCACGAGATGAAGCTTATCGTTGACCTTATTTATCAGTCAGGCTTCGCGGGTATGAGATATTCTATCTCCAACACAGCCGAGTACGGCGATTATATCACAGGCCCGAAGATTATCAACGAGGACAGCAAAAAGGCTATGAAGCAGGTTCTTAAGGACATCCAGGACGGTTCATTCGCTAAGGAATTCCTCCTCGATATGTCTGAGGCTGGCGGACAGGCTCACTTCCGCGCTATGAGAAAGCTCGCGAGCGAGCATCCCTCCGAGATTATCGGTAAGGAAATCAGAAAGCTCTACAGCTGGTCTGACGAGGATAAACTCATTAATAACTAAGAATTAAGAGTTAAGAATAAAGAATTAACGGCTGCCTTTCGGCAGCCGTTGTTTTTACTCTTTATTTTTTAAACAAACTATTAAACCTATTATTAAATACTCAATAACAATCAGAAGCACCAAGCATACAATAAATACTATTCCGAAAGCTATATGATGAAGAATATTTATTAACCATTCCAAATTATCGGCAAGCTTAATTTTCTCAATTGAATCTCCCAACAATCCCGCAGGTATTATCGCTACAGCAAAATCAACTAAAAACAATAACACAAGTCCGATTACTCTTAATGGTTTATTCTTCCACGCGGATTTCATATCTTTTTCGCCGACTAAATCAGGGATTA
>CADBSD010000013.1 GCA_902797225.1 uncultured Ruminococcus sp.
AGCTCCGCCGATAAGACCGCCGTCAACGTTCTCCTTGGAGAGAAGCTCAGCGGCGTTAGCGTCGTTCATAGAACCGCCGTACTGGATCGTGATAGCCTGAGCTGTTTCTTCGTCGTATTTCTTAGCGAGTTCTTTTCTGATGAAGGCGCAAACCTCCTCAGCCTGGTCGGCTGTGGCTGTTTTGCCTGTTCCGATAGCCCATACGGGCTCGTAAGCGATTACGCACTTTTTAGCGTCCTCAGCGGATACGTCGTAAAGGTCAAGCTTGATTTGACGGGCGATTACCTCCTCGGTAATGTCGCACTCACGCTCCCAGAGAAGCTCGCCTACGCATACGATCGGCTTTAAGCCAGCCGCTAAAGCGGCCTTTGTTCTCTTGTTAACTGTTTCGTCTGTTTCGCCGAAATACTGACGGCGCTCGCTGTGTCCGAGAACAACGTACTCAACGCCTACTTCCTTGAGCATACCTGTTGAGATTTCGCCTGTGAAAGCGCCGCTCTCAGCCCAGTGGCAGTTTTCAGCGCCTATTTTTACGTTAGTGCCCTTTACTGTTTCTACAGCAACGGCGAGGTCAACGTAAGGTACGCACGCGATAACCTCACAGCCCGCGTCCTTAGCTACGGGGATAATCTCCTCTAAAAGCGCTTTAGCCTCAGAAGGAGTTTTATTCATTTTCCAGTTGCCCGCGATAATGGCTTTTCTTTTATCCTTATTCATAAAACTTATCCTTTCTTTTTGAAATATCAGCTTATCTTATTTATCCGCGATTACGTCGATACCGGGAAGAACCTTGCCCTCGAGATACTCGAGCGAAGCTCCGCCGCCTGTGGAGATGTGGCTCATCTTATCGGAGAAGCCGAGCTGGATTACCGCTGCCGCGCTGTCGCCGCCGCCGATAATTGTTGTAGCGTCCGTATCGGCTAAAGCCTTAGCTACGGCTATTGTGCCCTTGGCGAGAGTCGGATTCTCGAATACGCCCATAGGTCCGTTCCAAACAACAGTCTTAGCGTTCTTAACAGCGTCCGCGAAAAGAGCCTGAGTTTTGTCGCCGATATCAAGACCTTCCTTGTCGGCGGGGATTTTATCCGCGTCAACAACCTCGATGTCGATAGGTCCGTCGATAGGATCGGGGAAAGAATCGGCAACGGCTGTGTCTACGGGGAGGAGAAGCTGTTTGCCGAGCTTGTCCGCCTTGTCCATCATTTCCTTACAGTAGTCGAGCTTAGTGTCGTCTACTAAGGATTTGCCGATTTCATAGCCCTTAGCCTTTAAGAAGGTGTAAGCCATACCGCCGCCGATGATAAGCGTGTCGCATTTCTCGAGGAGGTTGGAGATTACGTTGAGCTTATCGGCAACCTTAGCGCCGCCGAGAATAGCGACAAAAGGTCTTACGGGATTTTCAACCGCGTTTCCGAGGTAGTCGATTTCCTTCTGCATTAAGTAACCAACGGCTGTGTCCTTGATGTGGTTTGTAACGCCCGCTGTGGAGCAGTGAGCTCTGTGAGCTGAGCCGAAAGCGTCCATAACGAATACGTCCGCCAGAGAAGCGAGTTCGCCCGCGAAGGGCTCTAAGTTCTTTGTTTCCTCTTTTCTGAAGCGGGTGTTCTGGAGAAGAACGACGTCGCCGTCCTTCATTTCGGCAACAGCCTTTTTAGCGTTTTCACCTACAACCTCGTCGTCGTTCGCGAATACAACGTCCTTGCCCAGAAGCTCGGAAAGTCTTACGGCAACGGGAGCGAGGGAGAACTTCTCCTCGGGACCGTTCTTCGGTTTGCCGAGATGAGAGCAGAGGATAAGCTTTCCGCCGTCGGCGATAAGCTTTTTGATTGTCGGTAAAGCGGCTGTGATACGGTTATCGTTTGTGATAACTCCGTCCTTTAAAGGCACGTTGAAGTCAACTCTGACTAAAACTTTCTTACCTTTTACATTGATGTCGTCAACAGTAACTTTGTTCAGTTTCATAGTAACAGATCCTTTCTTTTGCCCCGTGTGTATCGGTGCTTATAATCACTGTTAATTATACAATAAACTCGCGGTTTTATCAATAGTTTTTTGGAAGAAAGTGACAATAAAATGTAAAAGGGGAAAGGGCTAAGGGCTAAGGGCACAGGGAAGGTCGGGCAGACAGCGCGGACTGCAATAATTCGCAATGCGCAATTCGCAATTCGCAATTAAATGTCGCAGACAGAGCGGATTAGCGAGAAAGCTCGGTGTCCCGACAGTTTTATATGCGCTTCGCGCAAGAAAGTAGGAAGTGGGAAGCAGGAAGCGGGAAGCGGGAAGCAGGAAGCAGGAAGCGAAGGTCGGGCAGACAGAGCAGACTAGTGCGAAAGCTCGGTGTCCCGAATATATTTATATGCAAGCTCCGCTTGCGGAGCATATTGATTCGGTCGGGCATAAAACGTTATTGTTATATCAACCTTTACCCTCGACCTTCCCTTTGCCCTTAGCCCTTTGCCCTGTACCCTAAATTATTAATTCAGTCGGGCATAAAAAGCTATTGCTTTATCAACTTTTCTCCTCGACCACTGGCTTCCTGCTTCCTGCTTCCCGCTCAATAGATTCGGTCGGGCGTAAAACGTTATTTTTATATCAACCTTTCTTCCCGACCTTCCCTTTGCCCTTTGCCCTTTGCCCTTAGCCCTTACCCCTTACACCTAAAATATTACTGTTGCTTTTATTAATTATATATGATAAAATAATTATGTATGTAAAATTACTGTGAAAGGAAACTGAAAAAATGGATGTAAAAAAGCTCGAGAGCCGTAATACGTCCCTTGACATTGTCAGGGTTGTGGCGGTATTTCTCGTGAACTCGGTGCATTTTTTCCTGTATAACGGCTTCTACAGCGAAACCGTTTCGGGTGTGCCGATGTTTATTATGGGCATAATGCGCGCGTTTTTTACGACCTGCGTACCCCTGTTTATGATACTTACGGGTTACCTGATGTCGAAGAAAACGTTGTCGAAGGGCTATTACAAGGGTATCAGAAAAACGCTTGTGGTATACGCCGTCGCGACGCTCGCGTGTATGCTTTTCAAGACGTTCTGGCTTCACGAGGATTTTTCGCTCGGAAAACTCGTACTTGATTTCTTAAGCTACAAGGGCGCTACCTACTCGTGGTATATCGAAATGTATATCGGACTGTTCCTTATCGCTCCGTTTATAAATCTGATGTACAACGGTTTAAAAACCCAGCGTCAGAAGCAGGTGCTTGTGTTCACCTTTTTCGCGGTGACTATTCTGCCGAATATTTTTAATATCCACGTATTTACCAACCCTCAGTGGTGGGCTACACCTACAGTAAGCGAGGAGTACAATAAGCTTCTCCCTCAGTGGTGGGCTATGACTTATCCCGTAGCTTATTATCTCGTAGGCGCTTACTTAAGAGAGTTCGGCTTCAAGATGAAAACCCGTACTCTGCTTATCGGAATGGCGGCGGCGCTTCTTCTGTTCAGCGCGTTCAACCATTACCGCAACTACGGCTCAACCTTTAAGTACGGCACGCTTCTTAACTGGGGCTGCTTCGAGTCTTATGTTCTCACCTGCGGCTTGTTTATCCTGCTGACGAGAATACCCACGGCGAAAATGCCCAACGGTGCTAAATGGTTCTTGTGGAAGCTGTCGGATTTAGCGCTCGGAATTTACCTTATTTCCTACGTTTTCGACCGCATAATCTACTACGATTATCTCAATAAAAATATAACGAATCTTAATGACAAGCTGCCGTATTATTTTGTGGTAGTGCCTATCGTTTTCGTGCTTTCGGCTTTGGGCTCGATAGTTCTAAACTTCATTTCGAGCTATCTTATCGAGGCTTACGAGTCGTTCGTTAAGTTCATAAAACGCCAGAGAGCTAAGGACGATAAAGAAAAATGGCGCGACTATATGTTTATCGGACTGCTCGCGGCAGGTGTGATTTTCGCCGTTTGGAAATGCTTCTACGGCTTTGGCGGAAACGACGAGGCGTTTTACCTTACAATTCCCCAAAGACTTCTCCAGGGCGACGCGCTGTTCACTCAGGAATGGCATCTTTCCCAGATGTCGTCGATTTTGCTCTTGCCGTTTGTCGGTCTGTTCCGTATGTTTACGGGCTCGTTCGACGGGATTATCCTTGCGGCGAGGATTTACTACGTTATCGTTCACGCCGCCGTAACCTGCGTTGTGTATTCCAGACTCAGGAAATACGGCTATATCGTGATGTTCGCGTCGCTGTTCTTCTTTATTTACTCGCCCTACGATATTATGGCGTACAGCTACAACACAATGGCAATAGACCTTGTCGTGCTGACGGGCGTTATTATCGGCACGGCTAATTACAGCAAAAAAATCCCGCTTATTATCGGCGGCGTATGCTTCGCGGCTTCTGTGCTTTGCAGTCCGTATATTGCCGTTGGTTACGCTTTCTATATTATTCTAGTTCTGCTTCATTTGGCGTTTAAGAAAAAGGAATCGAAATCCGTACTGAAAAGCGAGCTGTTCTCGATAAAAACCTGGCTTTGGTTTACAGTCGGCGTTGCCGCTATGGCTGTCGTATTCCTCGCCTTTGTAATCAGCAGAACAGGTATCAACGAGATGTTCTCTGTACTTCCGAAGCTCTTGAGCGACCCCGAACATCCGCAGATTCCCATATTCGATAAAATCGGCAAGTATTTCCAGTATTCCGTAACGTTCCACCCGCAGTTTATTTACGCGGTCATAGCTTACGGTATTACGGCAGTGGTTATGCTGTTCGACAAAAAGCGCAGGCTTCACAGAAGTATGTATCTTATCGTGACCTCGGGAATAGTGCTTTTCTGTTTCGCACTGTTCTTCCCGACGCTCACCACCACAAGCTACAACTATATTATGTATCCCATGCTCTTTATGGGTATCACATCATACGTACTTTGCGAAGAAAAGCCGAGAGAGCTGTTTGTAAGTCTTTTCTGCCTCGGTGTTCTCTATTCGTTCGCGGTATGTCTGTCGTCAAACCAGTATTTCTACGTTATTTCAATGGCTATGTGTACGGCGAATGCAGCGAGCTTCGTGTTCCTCGCGCGTCTTGTTAAAGAGCTTGGAGAGAGCGAGGATAACCTCGATTACGCAAAGCTCTACAAGTATTCGGCGCTTGTGCTTATCACGATTGTAGTTGTGCTCCAGGGCTATTTCCAGGTCACCGTAAAGGCTAACCACTCCTTCTGGGAAACGGGAAATACAGAGCAGCTCACAATGGAGATAAAAAAAGGCCCCGCTAAGGGAATCTACACAAATCCCACCCGCGCGGCTAAATACAACAA
The DNA here is from genome assembly GCA_902797225.1 of uncultured Ruminococcus sp. Classification (GTDB taxonomy): domain Bacteria; phylum Bacillota; class Clostridia; order Oscillospirales; family Acutalibacteraceae; genus Ruminococcoides. Next base: position 5,281 of record CADBSD010000013.1, read on the forward strand.
TATGTACAATGATTTACAGTATTACAAGAGCAAAGCTCCCGCTAATATTCTTTCGCTTTCGGGCGAAACCTGGGTTTATCTCGCGCTGAACAACTATCCCTACGCCACTTATTCGGCGTGGATAGGCGACGAAAATATCGTGCCGATAGAGAGCGTTACCGCGAGATTGAAGGAGTACTACTCCGTTAACCCCGCTAAAACTCCGAAATACGTTTATATCCCCAAGGATTCCAAATGGGATACAAGCAGCTATATTAATGAGCTGAAAGCTCAGGGATATCAGGTTACGGAAAGTAATGTAAGCAGTAAGCTGGAAAAATAAAAAACAAACGAAAAAGGGACGGTTCGCCGTCCCTTTGATATTTGGTAAGTGGAAAGTTGTGGTCGGGAAGAAAGGCTGATAGAATAATAGCCTTTTATGCCCGACCTTCGCTTCCTGCTTCCCGCTTCCTGATTCCTGTTTTTTTGCGCGAAGCGCATATAAAATACTGTCGGGACACCGAGTTTTTTTCAAATCCGCTCTGTCTGCCCGACATACGCTTACCACTTATCACTTACCACTTTCCACTTGTAATCTCGGGATACCGAGATTTCGCACTAGTCCGCTCTGTCTGCCCGACATTTAATTGCGCATTGCGCATTGCGAATTATTAAGGCGGCTTTGACTGTCGCGGCTCGCGACGCTTACCACTCGTGCCTGTGCAGTTGTCCGTGTGTTAACAGCTCGGGATAGTCCCATTGTCTGAGTACCTCGTACGCGGCTATCGCTACCGAGTTCGAGAGATTCAGGCTTCTGGCGTCCTTGACCATAGGTATTCTGACGGTGGTTTCCCTGTTTTTCAGGAGCAGGCTTTCGGGAAGTCCTCTCGTTTCCTTGCCGAAAATAAGGTAACAGCCGTCCTCGTATTCAGCGTCCGTGTGGCGGTAGAGCGCTTTTGTTGAAAAATAGTAATATTTTCCGCCTTTGGTTTTTTCAAAAAAATCTTCCAGATTTTCGTAGTAGCTTATATCGAGCAAATGCCAGTAATCGAGCCCCGCGCGCTTTAAATGCTTGTCGTCGAGTGAAAAGCCGAAAGGCTTAACAAGATGAAGTCTTGTGCCCGTAGCGGCGCAGGTTCGGGCTACATTTCCCGTATTCGCGGGAATTTCAGGTTCTACCAGAACGATATTCAGTGTTGCCAAATCTTATCACCTCTAAATATATTGTAACGGTAAATAATAATTTTGCAAGTCAATATTATAAAAAATTTGAATTGCGAAAACGCGGAAAGGTTAAGGTGATAAAATTGCAAAAAGGTCAGATGTCAAATATCGTTAAAGGCGTAGCGGGCGGAATGATCGCGGGCGTCGCCGTCGGTATGGCGGGTAAAATGCTTATAGACAGCAAGCCTAAGATGAAGAAAAAGGCTAACCGAGCCATAAACACCCTCGGTCAATTCGTCGATACGGCGCAATATCTTTTCAGATAAAACGGGCAGGCTCATTTTTAGTTTGAGCCTGCCGTACTTACTTATTCGAGTTTTATGTTATTCATACATAATATCCAAATCCACGCTTGTGTTTATTCCGTCGATTTTGCCGTTTTTGGAGGTTTGTACCATATAGAACCGATTTTCGCCGTTGTCTATATAGCTGTAGTCGGCGTACCAGATTGTGCTGTCTTTGAAGCTTTTGAGCTTTAGTATGCTGTCCTCGCCGATATACGCCATAGAACGATAGCCGAGCTTTTCTATCGTTTTCATAAACACCTTGGCGTATTTTTCGCTGTCGCTGTATTTTATGTTGTCGATACGGGAGGAGTCGCCTTTTATTCTCTCAACGTCATATGCTACGGGCAAATCAAGCTTCATTCCGCCGAGCGTTTTTATGACGAATTTTGCTTCCTCTTTAGCCTCCGCGCCTGATACCGCCTGGCTGAAAAAGTATACGCCCGTTTTGATTTTGTATTTTTGAGCCTCTCTGAGGTTATAAAGCGCGGTTTTGTCCGTGTATATAACGCCGCTTTCGCCGTAACCGCGTCCGCCTATTCGTATCATAGCGAAGTCGATACCCGATTTTTTTACCTTTTTCCAGTCGATTTCACCGCTGTAGGAGCTTACGTCGATACCGCTTAGCTTTTTAAGCTTTTTTTCAGTCGGTTTCTGAGCTGTTGTTTCACTTGTCGTCGCTGAGTTTTCGGATTTATTCGAGCAGGAAACCGCCGAAAACGCGATGAACGCTATGATTATTAACGATAAAAATTTTTTCATTTGTTTCACCCGCTTAAATGTTAACACAAAATAATTCAGAAGTAAACCGATTATTTTCGGTTTTACTGTTGATTATAGTGTGATTATTTAGTATAATAGTTCTTATCTTTAAAGTGAGGAGGTATGGTTTTATGAAACAAATGAATAGAGAAGAGCTTCTTAAAGCGATTGATGAAAGCAAAACCATAGCCGACCTCTTTACGCTTGTCAAGGAACAGAATATCAATATGCGTATGCACACGCTCCACAGCGCCAGCAACACAAAGCCGAAGCGTCTGGAAATAAGAAATTTTCCGCCGAACACCTCGCATTTTGACAGATTAAAGGCAGCGGTAAGACTGACCGTCGAGAATACAAAGTAAAGCCGACAACCGAGTCGGCTTTTTTCGTGATTTAACCCGCGTAGGACAACTGCTGTTTTCCCCGAATATTTAATTGACAACGGTTGTTATTATTACTATAATAAAATACAGAAAGGTGGTTTTGAAATGAAAAAAATACTGGCTTTAACACTGTGTATGATTTTAACGTTCTGCACAATACCCGTTTTCGCGTTCTCCTCGGGAGGATATAAAAACGGCGACGCTAACAAGGACAATAATATAAGCATAAAGGACGCTACCGCCATACAGCAGTATCTGGCTAAGCTTAAGGATTTTGACGACGAGCAGAAAAAGCTCGCGGACTGTAATCTGGACGGTAACTTAAATATCAAGGACGCTACAAAAATCCAGAAGTTTTTAGCTAAGCTCGAGAGTATTGACGAACCCTCTACTGTTCCCGAGGGAAGCGAAAATCCCGATGATACAGAGCCTACTGTAAAGCCCGCTTCTCCTGATGAGGCGACAACGGCTCCCGTTACTGCCGAGCCCACGGCCGAGGCTACGGCTCCCAACCCTGTTCCCGACAGTAAGGTAGATATTTATTTTACAAACAACAAGAACTGGGATAAGGTTTATTTCTTCGTGTACAACTCGGAGAAGGGTACGGGACTTAAAGCCTGGCCCGGAACTCAGGTTACAAAATATACGACCAACGACAACGGCGAAAAGGTATATTCGATGAATATCGACACGAGTAAATACGACCGTATCGTGTTCAACGACGGCGCCGATACAAACCAGACGGCTAACATCGCCTTAAGCCGCGCAAGCTCGGGTTACTTTATTTCCGACAGCAAGAATCCGAAGCTCCAGCTCTCGGGTACATATGCCTATAAGGGAGCTGATAAGGGCACGCTTAAGGAAGTAAGCTTCGACTATCCTATGGGATACAAGAAGAAGGTTTGGATATGGACTCCCGCCGACTACGATCCCGACTCCAAACAGCCGTACAAGACGGTTTATATGCCCGACGGACAGAATATCTTTGATTTCAAGGGCGTCGCCTACGGAGGCTGGGAGGTTTCCGACGCTGTAGAGTCGCTTATGTCGAACGGCGGACGCGGTATGATTTTAGTAGGAATCGAAACAACAGGCAAAAACCGCGACCCTGAGCTCACCCCGAATATCGGCGAGGTCCAGAAGGGCGTGGAAACCTACGGTAACTATAAAGACGGCAAGGGCAAGGTGTTCTCCGATTTCGTTGTAGATACCGTTATGCCTTACGTAAGAAAGAACTACAATTCCTCATCTGCCAGAGAGGATAACTACGTTGCGGGCTCAAGCTCGGGCGGACTCGAGTCGTTCTATATCGGTATGGAACACCACGATAAATTCTGCGCTATCGGCGCGTTATCGCCCGCGTTCATTATCTTTGACGATACTGTATGGAACAACTATCTCAAAAAGTACGATTTAAAGGCTGAGGATATGCCGAAAATCTATATCTACGACGGTAAGGTAGGTCTTGAGGAACAGCTCTATCCGTTTATCGTTGATATGAAGAACAGGCTGATAAAGGGCGGTTACGATAAGAACAAGATTAAGTTTGTTATCGAGGAAAAAGCCGAGCATAACGAGGCGTGGTGGAGACATATCTATCCCGAAGCGCTTGATTTTATCCTTTTCGGATAAAGAGGTAATATTAGGAGAATCAAAACGATGATATATAATAATGTACTTGAAGCGGTAGGCTCAACTCCGCTTATTAAGCTTAACAGAATGGTCGACAGCGACAGCGCCGACGTGCTCGTGAAGTTCGAGGCGCTCAACGTAGGCGGTTCTATAAAAACCAGAACGGCGCTGAATATGATAAACCAGGCGGAAAAGCAGGGGCTTATCAATAAGGACAGCATAATCGTAGAGCCCACAAGCGGCAATCAGGGTATCGGACTCGCGCTTGTGGGAGCCGTGAAGGGCTACAGGGTAATCATTATAATGCCCGACTCCGTCAGCGAGGAGAGAAGAAAGCTTATCCGCCATTACGGCGCGGAGGTAAAGCTTATCCACGACGCTGGAGATATCGGCGCCTGTATTGACGAGTGCCTGAAAATGGCGCTTAAAATGAAAGAAAAGGACGACAGGGTATTTGTGCCCCAGCAGTTCGCGAATATCAACAACGTAAAGGCTCATAAAAAATATACCGCTCTCGAGATTATGCAGCAGTGCGCCGACCCGATAGACGGCTTTTGCTCGGGTATCGGTACGGGAGGAACGATTACGGGTATCGGCGAGGTGCTCAAGGCTCAGTACCCCGAAATCGAAATCTGGGCGGTAGAGCCCGAAAACGCCGCTATCTTAGCGGGAGGTACAATCGGAACTCATTTGCAAATGGGTATCGGCGACGGAATTATCCCCGATATTTTAAACCGCGATATTTACGACAATATTTATGTTGTGACCGACGAGGAAGCGCTGGAAACGGCAAAACGTCTTGCCAGAGAAGAAGGACTGATGTGCGGAATCTCGGCGGGCACAAACGTGGCGGCGGCTTTAAGGCTCGCCAAAAAGCTCGGCAAGGGCAAAACGGTAGTAACCGTGCTCCCCGATACCGCCGAGAGGTATTTTTCAACGCCGCTGTTTGAGGAATAGAATAACGAAACGAGGGGCAGCCGCTTATTTGCGGTTGCCCCTTTAATCTTTGTATTGATAATTTTATTATTATTTTATTTTTCTCGCCTCGATATAGAAGCGCTTGTCCGCCGCGTGTCCCATTGAGAAGGTTTTTCTCGGCAGCGAGCCGTCCGCCGCGATAGCGGGGAAGAGCTCGGATTTTTTCATACCGTCAAACAGGAAGCCGAGCGTGTTCGGAGCTTTGCAGAGGTTTCTTACCGTTTCGCTTCCGTGTATGTAGTCGACTCTCGCTCTCGGGTGAGCCTGCAAAAAGCGGTCGATATACGCCTGAAGCGTGCCTATCGGCAGCTCCGCCGTAGCGTTGACCTCCATAAAGCCGCTTTTCTTTGTGGAAACATACTCAAACCACTGGGTGTGATGTCCTCCCATATGGTCGGTGTAGATTTTGAAGTGTTCTATAAACTCTATAGGATCAACGTTAAACAGTACGCGGTAAATCGGCTCGAACTCTATGCTCTTGTCGTGGATATTAACGAGCTCGACGAGAGCGTAACGCTGTTTCGGGTCTTTTGAGAGATTGTAACATTCCTTTGCGGTCGCGAGCGAATGGTTGCCGTCGCCCACCGCGAAAAGCATATTGTCGTTTTTGCTCTCCAGAAGCTTATCGAGCGAGGTCTGTATTCTCTTTATAGTGTCCTTGTCGAGCAGCCAGCCTTTTACGATTCCGCCGCCCTTCATAAGCCTGAAATCGTAAGCGGGAGTGTATTTATCCTTGTGCTCGGACAATGGCTCGATAATCGAAAGCGACGGGTCGTCCACCAAAAGCAGAATATGCGGCATCTCAAGGGACGCGTTTTTTCGGATTTCGATACGAGGGGGCAGACGGTCGATTACAGTCGCCTCAGTCGCTCTTATCAGCGCGTCGGTACCGCTTGTGTACTCGTACTCCTCGAGGTCAATAACACCGACAACGCCCTTGCGGATTGTGCGGTTCGACTCTCTCTCTACGTAAATCATACTGTCCTTAAACTCGTTAAAGACGCCGTTTTCGAGGTATTCCTCCATTGTTTCGTTAATCGCGTCAATACGCTTGGAGTTGTCCTTTTTAAGGTAAACCTCGGGCAAAATAATGTTGAGCGCGGAGGGATATCCCTCTACCATTCTCTCAACATCCATCCAGTAATCTCGCTCGGAGGTGTACTGGTCGCAGGCAACTACAGCCCATTTCTCAAAATTATCCTTCGGAAGAAGTATGTCGGCAGGAAAAAAATGACTCATATCGCACCCCATATTTTTACAATAAAATTACCTTTTAAAAATGAATCTGTTTTTAAAACAAATACACTGTTATTTTACCATAATTCGACAATTTTTACAATAGCTTCAAAAAAGAAAGACCGCGATTAAGCGGTCTTTCGGGATTTTTAGTAAACGATAACAGGCATACCTACATATGCTTTAGCGAAGATTTTCGCTACAGCGGCAGTAGGTGTGTTAACGCAGCCGTGAGAGCCTCTGCCAGAGAGCTTATAGAGCTCCTTGCCGAAGTCGCCGTGCTGCCATGTAGCGTCGTGGATACCCTGGCCGTCGCTTGTGAAGCCGAGCCAGTAGCTTACGCCTACGCTCCATGTAGGACCTGTGAGAGTAGCGGGAGATTTCTTGCTGATTACGTGGTGGTAACCGGGTGTTGTCTTTCTCGCGCTGTCGTAGAAATAACCTGTGATTACGGGAGTTGTGAGGTAAAGCTTGTTGTTAACGTACATATACATTGTCTGAGTTTCTGTGCAAACCTCTACCCATGTGCCCGATACGGTTTTACCGTAAGCGGTGTCGGAGGTAGCTGTTACGTTAAAGGTCTTAGCCTTGCCGTAAACCTTGTTGCCGTTTACAGTCTTGTACGATCTGATACGGTATGTATATGTTTTGTTGAGCTTTAATTTACCTGTAAGATAGTTTCTGTAGGGAGTAGTTGCCTTCTGGAGCCACTGGCCGTTAGCTTTTCTTACGGAGATTTCATATCCCGAAGCGTTGCCGATAGCGTCCCAGCTGAAAAGACCGCGTCTGAGATAGGTCTTTACGGTTACACCCTTTACGCTTGCTACAGCGGAGGAAGTCTTTAACGCGATAGCCGCGCCGTAGTATTTCTTCTTGTCTACCGTTCTGTAGGCTCTTACCTTGTATTTGTAGTTTTTGCCTGTAACGATTTTTCTGTCCGTGTAGGTTGTGGAAGCTGTTGTGGCGAGCTTCTTGTACTTCTCTTTAGCGGCTTTTCTGTATACCTCGTACTTTGTAGCCTTTTCAACCTTGCTCCACTGGATTTTAATAGCCGTAGTGGTGGATTTCTTGTTGATAAGCTTCTTGGGAGCCGCGGGGCTTACAACGCCTTTTACGGTTTTACCCTCGCTTGTGTTGGATACAGCGCCCTTGGTTCTCTTTACCATAACCTTGTACTTGTAGATGTAACCCGCCTTAAGGCCTGTGTTCTTGAGCTTTGTTGTTGTGGACTTAGCCGTCTTGATTGTCTTGTATTCGGAGAACTTACCCTTTGCGTCCTCGGAGCTCTTCTGGATTACGTAGTTTGTAGCCGCTTTGCTCTTTGACCACTGGATTGTGATAGAATCGGCGGTTCTTTTAGCGACCTTGACTTTGGAAACGTCCTCGGGCTTTGTCATTGTTGTAAGAGTTTTAGAGGAGCTTTTTGTTGTTGTGCCGCCGTCAACTCTCTCAGCCTCGATTTTGTACTTATAAACCTTGCCCGCTGTGATGTTAGCGGTGTTTTTATAAGCTGTGACTTCCATATCATCGATAATCTTGATAACGGAATAAGAGCCCATATTGCCCTTATCGTTCTCGTCGGCTCTGCTGATAATATAGCTTGTCGCGTCAGCTACCTTGTCCCACTTTAAGATAATGTAATCCTTCGCTGTTTCTCTGACTGTGAAAGTCTTGGGAGCCGCGGGAGTGATTACGGGCTTTGTTGTGGGAGCGGCGGTTGTGGGAGCAACTGTAGCGGGCTCGGTTGTTTCTTCCGTAGCCGCGGTTGTTTCCTGAACGTCGTCGGGCTCTGCCGTCTGAACGGAGCTCACTTCAGCAGCGAAAGCCGAGAAAGCGCTTGCCGAAACAGCGAGAGGAACCATAGACGCGATAATTACCGCTGACAGTAATAATGAAACGAATTTCTTCATATGCTTGTCTTCCTTTCTGAAAAAAATCTTTTGATATACATAGTAATTACATACTTGTAATCACAATTTTACATTGAAAACATCTGATTTACAAGCCTTTTTTTCAATAATTTTTATTTTTATAAATTGTACACAAATAATTTACGACAGTCTTAGTTTTATTAAGTTATATTACAGACGTAAATAGGCTTAAAATCTGATTTTTTTATACTGTTGCTATTTTAGGCGAAATCAATTATAATATATTAATGTGATAGTAATATGACGAAATGTGGCGGTAAAGCTTATGGAACTTAAAGTCGGCGATAAAATCGAGATGAAAAAACCCCACCCGTGCGGCAGCAAGCTGTTTACGCTTTTGAGAATGGGAATGGATTTTAAAATCCGCTGCGAGGGCTGCGGACGCGAGGTTATGGCTCCGCGAAAGAAAATAGAGAAGAATATCCGAAAGGTTATAGAATGAGGTAGTTTTAATGTTTGAGAGAATAGAGATTTTCGATAAGAGATACAGCGAGCTGAATAAGAAAATTTACGAGCCGAGCGTTGCCGCGGACGTTGAGGAATACCAGAAGATTATGAAAGAAATACGCGAGCTCGAGCCCGTTGTTATGAAATACAGAGAATACAAAGAAGCGCTCTCGACAATCGACGAGAGTATGGAGATTTTAAACGACTCCTCTATGGACGCCGAGATGAAGGAGCTCGCTCAGGTTGAGCTGGACGAAGCTAAAAAATCGGTGGAAACGATATCCGACGAGCTTAAAATTCTCCTTCTTCCAAAGGACCCGAACGACGACAGAAATGTAATCGTGGAAATCCGAGGCGGAGCTGGAGGCGAGGAAAGCGCGCTTTTCTCGGCGGTTTTGTATCGTATGTACAGTATGTACGCCGAGCGTAAGGGCTTTAAAACCGAGCTTATAAACTCGAGTGAAACCGAGCTCGGAGGCTTTAAGGAAATCTCCTTTATGATTAACGGCGACGGCGCCTACAGCCGATTCAAGTACGAAAGCGGCGTTCACCGCGTCCAGCGCGTGCCCGAAACCGAAAGCCAGGGAAGGATTCATACCTCGACTACGACCGTCGCGGTGCTCCCAGAGGCGGACGAGGTCGAAATGGAGATTAATCCGAAGGATTTGAAAATAGATACGTTCAGAAGCTCGGGAGCGGGCGGACAGCATATCAACAAAACCTCCTCCGCTATCCGAATTACCCACCTGCCGACGGGTATGGTTGTCGAGTGTCAGGACGAGAGAAGCCAGTATAAAAACAAGGACAAGGCGATGAAGGTGCTTAAATCCCGCCTGCTACAGGAAAAACAGCAGGCTCAGGACAGCGCGATTTCCGCCGAGAGAAAATCTCAGGTCGGAAGCGGCGACCGAAGCGAGAGAATAAGAACCTATAACTATCCCCAGGGACGCCTTACCGACCACAGAATAGGGCTTACGCTCTATAAGCTGGAGGATATATTAAACGGCGATTTGGACGAGGTTATTGATTCGCTCGTCGCCGCCGACAGAGCCGAAAAGCTCAAAGAGAGTATGGAAAGCTGATTTGATGAATACATTATTACTGAGCGATAATGAAAAGGATATAAAGACAGCGGGCGAAATTCTGTCCCGCGGCGGGCTTGTCGCGATACCGACGGAAACGGTCTACGGACTTGCCGCTAACGCGCTCGACGGAAACGCCGTAAAAAACATCTTTAAGGCGAAGGGACGTCCTATGGATAACCCGCTTATTGTTCATATCGCTGATTTTGACGATATAAAAAGATTTTCGCTGGTATCCGAGATACCCGAAAAGGCCTATAAGCTTTCAGAACGCTTCTGGAGCGGCCCGCTTACGATGATTATGCCCAAGGGCTCCGCTATACCCGACGAGGTCAGCGCGGGGCTCGATACCGTCGCCATTCGTTTCCCTTCCCATAAGACGGCTCAGGCGGTCATAAAAGCGGCGGGATGTCCGCTTGCCGCACCCTCCGCGAACCTTTCGGGCTCGCCAAGCCCTACGACCGCCGCCCACGTTATGTCCGATTTGAACGGAAGGATTGACGCTGTGCTCGACGGAGGAGAGTGCTCCGTGGGGCTCGAGAGCACGGTTATTACCTTAGCGGCGGAAAAGCCCCGTCTGCTCCGTCCGGGCGGAATAACGGTGGAACAGCTTGAGAGCGTGATAGGGGAGATTGAAGTTGACGACGCCGTGTTGAACAGGCTCAGGGACGACGAAAAAGCCGCTTCCCCGGGTATGAAATACAAGCACTACGCGCCTAAGGCGAAAGTTACGCTCGTGTTTTCGTCCGATAAAGCGTACATAGATTTTGTCAACGAAAAGAACGAAAAGGATACCGCCGCGCTTTGCTATAACGGCGACGCGGAATTTATAAAGCTTAGAACCTATACTTTAGGCGATAAGGACGACTACAAGTCACAGGCGCACAGGCTGTTTAAAATGCTCAGAAAAATCGACGGCAATCCCGAAATCAAAAAAGTCTACGCGCGTTGTCCAAAACCCGACGGGGTTGGAATGGCGGTTTATAACCGTCTTATCCGTGCCGCGGGATTCGAGGTGATTACTCTTGAAGAACTATAAGCTTATCGGTCTTACGGGGCGTACAGGCTCGGGAAAAAGCGTAGTACGCGGGTTTTTCGAGAAAAACGGCTACAAGGTAATAGACGCCGACACGCTCGCCAGAAGGGCGATAGAAAACCGAATCGTAAAGGGCGATATCCTCGCCGCCTTCGGAGTCGATTTGTTGAAAGACGGCGAAATCGACCGAAAAGAGCTCGCCAAAAGAGCTTTTTCGGGAAGCGCGGGGGTAAATACCCTCAACGCGATTATGCACCCGATGATAGTTTTTATCTTCCTCGGGCAGCTCAGGGAGCTTGTGGATAACGGAGAAACAAAAATCCTGTTTGACGCGCCTCAGCTTTTTGAGGCGAAGCTCGATACGATCTGCGATTATATTATAGCCGTAGCGGCTGAGGACAGCCTGCGTATTGAAAGGATAATGAAGCGCGATAATATCTCCCGAAAAATGGCTGAGCAAAGGCTGAGCGTTCAGCTTTCCGACAGCTTTTTCAGGGAAAACAGCGATTTTTATTTAGAAAATAATAATTCTGAAATAGAATTAAAAACTAATCTTGAGAAATTACTTTCTCAAATCTGAGGTGTGTTTTGGCACAAAGAGGAAAACGAGGCAGACGATATAAACGAAAAACTCACCGCTTCAGAAACTTTGTATTGTTTTTACTTTTGGTTTCGATTATCGGCGGGGGAATATGGGTGTTGAGCGGCAATTTCAAGAAAGCCGACAATATGCTCCAAAAGAGCTTCTACCCGATAAAATACAGCGAGTATGTGGATAAAGCCGCCGCGGACTACAATCTTGACCGCGAGCTTATTTACGGCGTAATAAAAACCGAGTCGAATTTCGACCCCAACGCCGAGAGCCACGTGGGCGCCGTGGGACTGATGCAGATGATGCCCGAGAGCTTTAAATGGGTTCAGAAGCTCAGGGGTACGTCGCTTGACGACGACGAGCTTAAAAAGCCTTCTGTAAATATCGACTACGGCTGTTATCTGCTAAAATATTTTCTTGATCATTACGGCAACGAAAAATGCGCCGTAGCCGCGTATAACGCGGGGTTCGTAGTGACAAAATGGCTAAAGGAAAAAAACTACAGCTCCGACGGTAAAACGCTCGATAAAATCCCCTACGAGGAAACGAGCAAATACGTACAAAAGGTCGAAAAAGCAAAGTCAATGTATAAAAAATTATATTTCAGTTAAGATATAGTTATAGAAAGGTTCTGTGAATATGGAAGAAAAAAGCAAGATAAAAGCATTAAAAGAGGAGCTCTGTGTTCCCGAGAAGAAAGGTATCGCGACGATATCCGCCGACGAGATAAAAAAGGCGGACGAGTTCTGCGAGGGCTATAAGGAATTTCTCGACAACTCGCCCGTTGAGCGCGAGGCAGTGGCTTATTCCCTGAAGCTCGCCAAGGAGAACGGATTTGTCGAATTTGAGCAGGACAAGGAGTATAAGGCGGGCGATAAGGTATATTACATTAACAGGGGAAAGGCGATAGCCCTTGCCGTAATCGGAAAAAAAGGCACTAAAGACGGAGTTAAGCTCTCGATAGCTCATATAGACTCGCCGAGAGTTGATTTGAAGCCGAACCCGCTTTACGAGGACAACAATCTCGCGTATTTTAAAACCCACTACTACGGCGGGCTTAAAAAATATCAGTGGACGGTTATGCCTTTAGCGCTTCACGGCACTGTAGTCAAGCTCGACGGAACTAAGGTCGATATTAAATACGGCGTAGACGAGAGCGAGCCCTGCTTCTGCATTACGGATCTGCTCCCGCATCTTGCTCGCGAGCAGGCTCAGAAAAAGCTTTCTCAGGCGATAGAGGGCGAAAACCTCAACGTGCTTATCGGCTCTCGTCCGCTCGATACAGACGAAGAGGAAAGCGAGCTTGTAAAGCTTAACGTGCTCAAGATACTAAACGAAAAATACGGTATAACCGAGAGCGATTTCCTGTCGGCTGAATTGTGCCTGACACCCGCTCAGAAAAGCCGCGACGTAGGCTTTGACCGAGGACTTATCGGCGCTTACGGCCACGACGATAAGGTTTGTTCCTATCCCGCTTTAATGGCGGCGGTTGACGTGGAAACGCCCGAGAACACCTGCATTACCTATCTCACCGATAAGGAGGAAACGGGCTCCGACGGCAACACAGGTATGCAGAGCGACTTTTTGAGATATTTTATTTACGACCTGGCGAAAGCCGACGGAGAGGAAGGCTACAGAGTGCTCTCAAAGAGCAAGTGCCTTTCGGCTGACGTCAACGCGGCGTTCGACCCGATTTACGCGAGCGCGTACGAAGCGAGGAACTCGAGCTATATCAACCGCGGCGTTATCATCTCAAAATACACGGGACACGGCGGAAAGTACGATACCTCCGATGCCTCCGCCGAGTATATGGGCGAGATACGTTCTATGCTTGAGAGCAACAGCATTATGTGGCAGGTAGGCGAGCTAGGCAAGGTCGATATCGGCGGCGGCGGAACGATCGCCAAGTATGTAGCGAATATGAACGTGGACGTTGTGGATTTAGGCGTGCCCGTGCTCTCGATGCACGCGCCGTTCGAGCTCGTAAGCAAGGTTGACGTATACGAAGCGTACCGCGCGTTTCTTTCGTTTTATAAGGATTAAGTATTAAAAAATAAAAAAACACTTGCATTTTCAACGCGAAAGTGTTATTATATACGGGCGGAAAATATTCCGCCCAAAGATGCGCCGGTAGCTCAGCTGGATAGAGTGCGCGGCTACGAACCGCGAGATCGGGGGTTCGAGTCCCTTCCGGCGTGCCACGATTGTA
>CADBSD010000014.1 GCA_902797225.1 uncultured Ruminococcus sp.
GTTCTGTTGATAATACAGAAGTAGGCTGTTCACTTTCCGTATTCTCAACACGAGAAACTTTAGTATATTTAGAAAAATCCTCAATGGAAGTTAAATCGGTAACTAATCCCTTTTCCCACGCTTCCTCTATTGAATACACGTTATCGTCAATCATAACATAAAGGCTTAATTTCGAAGGATGATTAGCAGCGGGAGAATAAACTCTCCATTTATCGAATGTTTCTGTCCATGCCATAGCTCCGGGAGCATACCAACAGGCTACAGCTGAAAAATAAACAATATCATCAACCATTTTATAATCATAAAATCTTATTTGATTATTATACTTAGGAACATTACCGCTATCCCAATCTATTTTGTTGCCTCCGCAGTAATCATAAAACTTTTCAGCCATTTTTACTTTATATGATTCCATTGCTCCGAATGGTTCACTGGGATTTTTTGATAATCCGCTAACTGTAACAAGCTTAGATTCCGCATCGTTGAGATTATAGTACGCCTCTTTATACTGAGCTTCTGTCGCATTATCATCATAAAGAATCTCCATACCTTTTCTAAAAGCGGAATAAAACTCATAATAATTCAGATACAGACTGCCAAAATATTCAACGCTTTCAACCACCATACTTGCGTTCGCAACCTCGTAATTCAACGCGTCTTTATAATCAATCATCAAATCAGCTGTTGGCGGATTGCTTAGATTTTCTGTTGTTTCCGCAAAAACGACAGTACCATAATTAAGTACCAATAAACCAATTACGGAAATTATACATACTATTTTTTTCATAACAATCTCTCCTGACTAATAAATATTGTCCTCTATATATTATAACCTCAAAAACGACACTTTTGTGACATATTTTTTAAAATAATTATGAAATAATCAGTAGTCTTTACAGGTGTAGTCAAAAAATCATACAAATCCTTGTGTTCAAGATAAAGCTTCTTAAATAAATCTATAGATTCCTTTTTCATGCTGACCTCCCCTCTATTAGTTAAAGCCACTCTCAATCTTATTACACACCGTTTTTACGAAAAATGCAACTGTGCGAATATACGCTTTGACGTAAACATCAGGGAAGCAAGACTCGATTTTATGACCGCGCCCGACATAACCGCGCTGTTTGACAATCTGCTGGAAAACGCCTATGAATCAGCAAGCGCGTCAGATCAGAGGAGCATAGACTTTTCCGCCTACATCCGCAACAAAAACTTTTTGATCATCCGCCTGACAAACTCCTGCGACGTCAAGCCCGAATACGAAAACGGCGAGCTCAAAACGACAAAAAGCTCCCCGTTTCACGGAATCGGAACAAGGAGCATTAAAAGAATCGTCAAAAAATACGACGGCGATATAGATAGCGGTAATATCCATTTTATTGTACTTGTAGCGGAGCGTAATATCCTTGTCCGCGCCTCTGTACTTCGAGATTTCGAGCGTGCCGTTGTCGAGCTTAGTGTATCATATTTTTTTATTTTGCACATCACCCCTAAAGGTGATACGGCTTAAATTGTTGCACAAAGTTTTAATACCGTGTTTATGCAATATTACCAAATAAATGTAAAATCCATATTATGACAAAAGTTTTTCTCCCGCTTAATTATAATTGTCTTACAATTTCTGAAAAAGGATGTTAAACGATATGGAATTTGAAAGAACCGCGTTAAGGAAAAAGAGCGAGGACGAAAGGGCGGTTTGGGCTTTTCTGGAAAACGCCGTCTATATTCTGCTCGGGATTGTGATTTGCCGAGGGAGGATATTCGGCTCTCTGGCTCCGTTCGGAACGAGCTATGTAGCGGCTGTACCGAGAAAATCGCTGTTTTTCGCTACGTTCGGCACGGCGCTGGGGTATGTGATACTTATGCCGGAAAACTGCTTTCGTTATGTGGCGGTGTCGGTTTCCGCGGCGCTTCTGAGGTGGCTTGTCGAGGATTATAAGCTTATTTCAAAAACCGCGCTGTATCAGCCCGCCGCGGCGTTTTTACCGATTTTCGCCTCGGGAGTCGCGCTGATGTTCGTGAGCACCAGCACGATAACGGATTTATCCAAGGTGACAATAGAGGCGGTTGTCGCGGGAGCGATAGCCTACTTTTTTTCGCGTGCCGTATATCTGACTTCCTCGGGCAGGCGTCCCGCGGCGTTTTCCCAGTCGGAAACAGCGTGTATCGTACTGAGCGGGTGTGTGCTTATACTGTCGCTGAGCAGCTTTGAATTTGAAAAAGTGTCGCTCGGAAGAATAGCCGCTTCGATTATTATTCTGCTCTGCGCGAGATACGGCTCGGTGACGGGCGGCGCTGTGTCGGGCGCGGCAGTCGGCGGTATTTTCGGAATGAGCTCTGTTGATCTTGCGTTTATCTGCGCTGGCTACAGCTTCGGCGGACTGGTCGGCGGGCTTTTCGCGCCGTTCGGAAAGGCGGCGACGGCGATCGGTTTCGTAATCTGCAACGCGATTATGCTTCTTTCCGCGGGCGATACCTCGCTTATCCTTCCGCTTTTTGTGGAAACGCTTATCGCTTCCGCGGCGTTTATGATTCTGCCGAGGGATATTGAGCGGTATATTACGCCGATTTTTCTGCCGAGAGAGAATACAAAGGGCGAAAAATCACTTCGTAACTCAATCGTTATGCGCCTTGACTTTGCCTCGAACGCGCTGAAAAACGTCAGCGGATGTGTTAATTCCGTCAGCCGACAGCTGAAAAAGCTTTACGCGCCGAATATTGAGTACATCTACAAAACCGCGGCTGAGGACGTCTGTGAGAACTGCGGAATGGCGGCTTACTGCTGGGAGCGCAATAAAAAAAGCACCGAGGAGGACTTTAAGCGTCTTTCCTCAACGCTAAAATCCCAGGGCTACGTAACACAGAGCGACGTCGAGAGCCTATTTTCTAAAAAATGCTGCCGCTCAATTGAAATCGCGGACGCGGTAAACCTCGGCTACCGCGACTATATAAGCGGACTTGAGGCGGCTGACCGAGTAACGCAGATACGCGCTTTAGTCGCGGGACAGTTTTCGGGACTTTCGGAAATTCTCGGCGATTTAGCCTGCGAAATAGAAAACTACAAAACCTTCGATTCAGACTGCGCCGCAAGGGTACGTGAGTATCTCCAAAGGCAGGGGCTCGCCGTTGTGGAATGCGGATGTATGATTGATACAAACGGAAGAATGACGGTCGAAATCCAGCTCGCCTCTGCCCGCACGAAAATAAACAGGGACAATTTGTCCAGAGATATTTCCGCCGTCTGCGGTCGGTGCTTCGACACGCCTTTGATTACCGAAATCGGCGACAGGCGCAGGATAGTGCTCAGCGAAATTCCCGTTTTTGACGTGGAGGTAGGCGTTTTTCAGCACGTTTTCGGAGGCGGTAAGCTCTGCGGCGACTGCGTTAACTGTTTTTTCAACGGCTTCGGTCAGTTCGTCGCCCTTATCAGCGACGGTATGGGAACAGGCGGACGCGCCGCTGTCGACAGCAATATGACCGTTTCTATCCTTACGAAGCTGCTCAAGTCGGGGCTCGGCGAAAACTGTGCCCTGCAGGTCGTTAATTCCGCGCTTATGGTAAAAAGCGAGGACGAGAGCCTTTCCACCGTCGATATGGTAAAGCTCGATTTATTTGACGGGAGCGTTACACTCAACAAGGCGGGAGCGCCGTTCACCTACATCAAAAAGGGCGGCCGCCTGTTAAAAAAGAGCGCGAAATCTCTGCCCGTCGGAATACTCGGGGACGTAAAATTCGCCAGCGACAGCGTTAAACTCAAGGGAGGAGATGTGATAGTTATGGTATCTGACGGAGCAACACTGAAAGATGAAAAGTGGCTTGAGGACTTAATAAAAAGCTTTAAGGAAAACGACGCCTGCGCCGACTTGGCGAAAGCCGTAGTCAACGAGGCAATCAAACGCCGAAGCGACGGTCACGACGACGATATCACCGCTGTGGTGATAAGAATTTCTGAAACGTAAAACGGAGCGGTACAAAACTGTACCGCTCCCGTTTCTTTAATTTATATCATAATTCGTTGATTAAGCCTTGAAGCTTATGATATTAAAGCTTCCCCGCTCAAATTCCGTCATACCAGAACCGCTGTTGAATAAGGCGGAAGCGTTAGTTTTCTTCCGCTGAGCGTGATATGCTCGTCGGTTTTGCTGTCGTTCGAGGCGACTAAATCACCGCGCAGGGTTAAATCGTCCTTAAGCTCCAGCTGTTTTGAGCTGTCGTCGCTGAGATTGTGAAAAACATAAACCTTTTTGCCCTTGTATTCCGTGGTGAATGCGACAATCGCGTCGTCCTTGACCTCGTATTCCGAGATTTCTCCGCGGGCAAGCTCGGGGTTCTGGTTTTTGATTTTAATAATACGCTTGTAATAGCTCAAAAGCGAGTTCTTGTCGCTCTCCTGCTGTGAAACTCCGCCGAACTGAGCCTGGCTTTTCTCAGCCTTTGTCTTGTTGTTGACCTTAATATCGGGAAGTTTTTTGCTGTCCCATATCATCGGCTCGCGCTTATACTCGTCGCCCTCGGCGAAAGCGTCCTGGCAAAGCCCTATTTCCTCGCCGTAGTAAATATACGGGTTACCAGGCATCATCATATAGAGAGCCGCCGCCATTTTTGTGCCCTTTAAGCCTACGGTTTTCAGGAAGTTAGCGCTTCGCTTCTGGTCGTGATTCGAGAGGAAGAACGCGTTGATTCTCTTATCGTTGGCGTTTTTCGTCTTTTTCTCGTAGTTTACGACTGAGGACACAATACCCATACTGCTGTGATTACGAACAGAGTTTACAAACGCGCCTGTGGAGTCCGCGAAGCCGAAAGCAAAGAAGCTGTCCGCCTTTGACTCGTACATATCGTAGATTTCGGAATTTCCCGTCCAGTTCTCGCCCACGATATAAACGTCGGGTTTGATTTTCTTACATTCCTCGCAATACCACCTGAGAAAGTCCACACCCTCGCCCCTGTGGCAGGTGTAATACTTGGTGGCGTCGAGTCGAAAGCCGTCTACGTTGTGTTTATTAAGCCAGAAGTCCGCAATTTTCACAAAATAATCGCGCGTTTTCTTTTCGAACAGATTCCACTCGGGCATATATGGAGAGAAATTCGACTCATAGTAGTAGCCGTCGCCGATAGCCGTATAGTTATCGCCCGGGTCTGAATCATAATGAGCGATTTCGTAGTATTTCGCGTCGTGCTTTAAATCGCCGTTCAGAGCCTGATTACAAGCGCTCTCAAACAGCGGGTGGAACTTTGAGCTGTGGTTAAGCACCATATCTATTATTAGCTTGACGCCTCGTTTATGGCACTCTATCACAAGCTTGTCGAAGACCTTGAGCGTGCCGAAGGACTTGTCTATATTAAAGTAATCCTTAACGTCGTATTTATGGTAGGAGTGCGAGGGCATTACGGGCGTGAGCCAGATTCCGTCCACTCCGAGGTCGGTATCCGTTTTCGGATTTCCGTCGTTGAGGTAATCGAGCTTTTCTATAATACCTTTCAGGTCGCCGATACCGTCGCCGTCGCTGTCGTTAAACGAGCCGACGAATATTTCGTAGTAGTTCCTGTAGTTGTCGGAGGATTTCTGTACCTTTACGCTCTCTGTCGGGTCCTTATACCCGGCTGAGCAGGAGCATAAAACCGACGCGCTTATAATAATAACAAGTAAAATTGAGATAAATTTTTTCATAGATTATACCTTTTAAAAATCAGGATATATAACGGAGAAAGACAAAAGGCCGGCTCAAATATTGAGCCAGCCCAAAAGTCATAGATAAAAGGGGATTAACCCTTAACGCCGCCGGCTGTGACGCCTTCAACGTAATAATTCTGCATCTTGAGGAACAGGAGTGTAACCGGAACCGCAACGAGAACCGAACCTGAGAGGAAGCGCTTGAACCACTGGTTAGCGTGGTCAACGTCAATCATTCTCTGAAGTCCGATAGCAACGGTGTAGTTGTCAACCTTATCACCCATGATAATCTTCGCAAGGATAAAGTCTGTCCAAGGTCCAATAAACGCGGTAAGTACGGTATAAACTACGATAGGCTTAGACATCGGGAGAATAATCTTCCAGAATACCTGGTTCTTTGTCGCGCCGTCAATTGTAGCCGCTTCGTCAAGAGCTCTCGGGATTGTATCGAAGAAGCCCTTGGAAATCTGGAAGCCGAGACCCGCGCCTGCTGAGTAGCAGATTACGAGAGCAACGAGAGTCTGTGTAAGACCCATAGCCTTTAACAGATAGTAAATAGCTATCATTGTCATGAAGCCGGGGAACATACCGAGAATCATACCAACGTTGATGAATTTCTTACGGCTCTTAAAGCGCAGACGCGAGAAAGCGTAAGCAACCATAAGAACACTGATTGTAGAAATTACACAGCTGAATATAGCTACAACGAATGTGTTTAAGTACCATCTCGGGAAGTTAAGGCTTTCGGTTTCCGTAAAGAGTCTGATATAGTTATCAAAACCGTATGTCTCGGGAATAAGCGTCTGAGGAACAGCACCGGGATCGGCACTGAACGACTGGATTACGAGGTATACGAGAGGAGAAATCCAGATAATACCCAAAATAGCGAGAATAACATAGATAACTGTATTTGCGAGAGTACGTCTTAGTTTATAACTTTTTATCATGAGAACGCCTCCTCGTCTTTCGCGGACTTAGTCAGGTTGAATGTAATCAGCGACAAGCTCGCGCAAACAATAAATACAAGAATACCTATCGCGGCGGCAAGGTTGTAGTCATGCGTCTGACCCATAGTAAGCTTGAACAGCCACGTTACAAGGATATCGGTATGACCCGCTTCATAGTATTCCTCGGTCGAGGGTCCGCCGTTCGTGAGAAGGTAGATAACGTTGAAGTTGTTGATATTACCGATAAAGCTTGTGATAAGATACGGGGTTGTAACGAAGAGCATATAAGGAAGTGTGATCTTCATAAAGCTCTTAACAGGACCCGCGCCGTCGATTGTAGCCGACTCGTACAAGTCAGCGGGGATATTCATAAGGATACCTGATGTGATAAGGATTGTGTACGGAATACCAATCCAGATATTTACGATAATAACCGTGATACGCGCCGACAGCGCCGTATCAAGGAATTTGTAACCGATGTTCTGACCTGTGATTAAGCTTAAGAACTGGTTAATAGCGCCGTTCTCCTGGAGCATCTGGCTCATAAGGAGAAGGGATACGAACTGAGGTACAGCGATTACAACAACGAAAAGGGTTCTCCATAAGGACTTAAGCTTGATACCCTTTTTGTTAATCATAAGAGCAACGATCATACCCGCGATGTAGTTCGAGAATGTGGCAAAAATAGCCCAGATAATCGTCCACTCAGCGAGGTTGATAAATGTCTTAGCCTTTGTCGCGCCCTCTGTGATCGATACGAGGTCACGGAAGTTTGTAAGACCTACCCATGTAAAGAGGTTGCCCGGGGGCTGGTGTGCGTTATCGTAGCTTGTGAACGCGATAAGCACCATAAATATGAGCGGCAGGATTGTAAAGCATCCAATAAGGATACAAGGAACGCTCATAAGAGTAATGTGGAACTTCTCATCGAAGAACTGTTTCATTTCTTCTCTGAAAGTATAAATCTTGTGTCCGTCGCGCTTGTCTTCGTAAACCTTATACGCGCTCTTTGTGTTAGCGATATAAATAGCGAAGATAAGAATAGTAACAACGATTACAAGTACGCCGTAAAGGAGGATAAGCATTGAGTTATCGCCGTAAACCTTTACGTAGTTGAATCCATCGGCTGAGAGCTTCTCAGTAGTTTCAACATTACCGAGAGTGCCGAACTTTGAAATGTAAGTAACTCCGAAGAACATCATAAAGCATATGTACGCTGCTTCGGACAAAAGGAATAATAATCCCTTTATAATCTGGCCCCTCACAAGATTGGAGACGCCGAAGATGAGATAGGACAATTTCACGAAGATATCGCCCTTAACAAATCTTTTTCCGTAGTTGGCAAAACCTTTGCCGATTCCTACAAAAAATGCCACTATCGCCCTGCCCAGCATCTTAAAGAAGCGGGCGAGATTAGAGGGAAGTTTCTTAAAGAATTTAGAAAAGTTATAACCGAACTTCTGGAAAGGATTCAGCTGCATATAATCAATATATCTCATCAAATCACTCTCCTTTTTTAATGTAAAAATTTTTAATAATGTATTAAATTTAAATAATAATTTCGTTATCCTGTTCCCCTTTTATTTTAAAAATCATTATTTAAACTTAATAATTTTCAAAATTACACGATAACGTCGTTATTCAGGCAGCCCGAAAATCGGGCCGCCTGTTGAATTTTAAACCTAAACTTAATTCTCTTAAGATTACTGATCTAAGATATTGTTGATAGTCTTCTTGAAGAGAGCGTTGAAGTCGTAAGATGAAGGATCAGTGCTGTCAGCGCAAAGCTTGCTGCCGAGGTTAGCGAACGGATCCCAGATTTTACCGATGTTAACCTGAGCTACGGAATACTTACTCTGGTCGAGGAGAGCTGTGATAGCTACGTCCTTCTTAACAGCGTCTGTATCTACGGAAGCCTTGTTTGTCGGGCTCCAGCCTAACTGCTCGCATCTCTCGTTCTGGCACTTCTCGGAAGCGAGATAGTAAGCGAGAACCTGAGCTGTACGAGGATACTTGGAAGTACCGTTGATAGCAACGGACTTGTAACCGTACATAGAAACGATCTGCTCGTCTTTTCCGTCGATGTTGATTGTAGGAAGCTTGGCAGCGCCGAAGTTCTTACCTAAAGCGGCCTTGATAGCTGCTGTATCCCAGTTACCGTCGATACCGGCACCGCAGGTTGACTTTCTTGTCTTGGAAGAAGTAAAGCCTGAAGGAATGTTGGAAACGTTGAGGCTCTTGAATGTGCCCTTATACTTGTGCATAAGAGTTGAGAAAGCCTTCATCGAAGCAACAACCTTTTTCTCGTCGTACTTATTGAAGATCTGAGTCTTCTGGTCAGCCTTTAAGCCTTCGAGTCTGAGTCCGCCTGTGAATACGAACATGCAGGAATAGTAACCGTTACCGGCGTCCATGATGAATGTCTTGCCGTTCTTCTTACAAGCCTCAAGAATCTTCTCGAAAGAAGCAGCGTCCTTATCGGAAACTACGGACTTGTCGTAAACGAGGAAGTAACCGTTTCCTGTTTCGGGCATAGCATAGAGAGTATCTTTCTTTGTCTTGGGGTTAGCTAAAGTACAAGCGTCAACAGCCTCTTTAAGGTTAGTAGCCTGGATGTCAGCAGCGTACTTGGGAGCGATCTGAGCGATAACGCCCGCGTTAACGAGGTTGTTAAGCTGGTCGTTAGCGAAACCGAATACGTCAGCGCCTGCCTCGGGATCGGCGAGCATCTGTGTACCTGCGTCAGCCTCAGCCTGTACAACTACTTCGATTTTGCTTACATATTTAGGATAGAGCTTTTTGAAGTCTTCGCACTGCTTTTTGAGGAGCTTTGTGTAAGCGTCAGGACCCCAAACCTTTAATTTAGCGTTCTTTTCCTTACCGAAGTCAGCCTCGGAAACAACGTTGTCAAAACCTGTCTTTGTAGTGTCAGTAGTTACCTTGGAACCGCTGTCACCTGAACCGTCGCCGGAGCTGGTTGAACCGCCGCCGCAGCTAGCGAAAGCGCCAACCATCATCATTGCAGCTAAACAAAGCGCAATAATTTTTTTCATTTGAATTCCTTCTTTCATAAAAATATAATATTATTAGCGTCCGAAAGACGCCAAGTGGGACTGCTCACAATTGGGGACTACGCAATCCTGTCACTACATAAATAATACCACAAATTAACACAAAAATACAACTCCCTTTGTACTTTTTGTCTAAATAATCAAATAGAGCGTGTACATTTGTGCACTTTGACAATGAATTTTTGAAAATACAGCGTATTGCACAAAAGC
Organism: uncultured Ruminococcus sp.; assembly: GCA_902797225.1. Classification (GTDB taxonomy): domain Bacteria; phylum Bacillota; class Clostridia; order Oscillospirales; family Acutalibacteraceae; genus Ruminococcoides. The sequence continues at coordinate 9,900 of CADBSD010000014.1, forward strand.
TTCCCTTTGTTTTTGTGCATATTATCTATAGGGCTATTGTGCAAAATCACCATTAGTTTTTTAAATTTCTGGCTCTTTCCCACAAAACCTAAAATCTGCGTTACTGATTTCGGCAAATTTTTCTGAGATTTTTTATTTCTTTGTACATTTTCACACAAAACAAAAGTTTCTTAAAATACGGTGTTATTTCCTGTTGTATTTTTCAGTTTAAATTGCTATAATCTATATATAATATATATGAGCGGAGGGTGAGAAAATGAAGCTCAAAGAGTTATTATCTGCAATTAATTACGAAACAATCAGCGGAAGTCCCGAAACCGAGGTAAAAGACATTGTTTACGACTCAAGGAAAATTACCGAGGGCTCAATGTTCGTATGCCTTAAGGGCTACAACTCGGACGGACATTCCTACGCCTGTCAGGCGGTCGAGAAAGGCGCTTCGGCAATTTTAATAAGCGACGACCTCGATATAGATACAAAAGACCTCGCCGTCGTAAAGGTTAAGGACACCAGAGCGTCGCTCGCTCAAGTAAGCGCCGAGTTCTTCCGAAATCCCGCCAAGGAGCTTACAACTATCGCGATAACGGGCACAAAGGGCAAAACCACAACCGTCGCTATGATAAGGAGAATTCTCGAGTGCGCCGGTATAAAGAGCGGCACGATCGGCACGCTTGGAATCATTATCGGAGATAAGACTATCCCGACAAACAACACAACTCCCGAGAGCTTTGAAATCCAGAAGGCTATGCGCCAAATGGTTGACGAGGGCTGTAAGGCGATGATTATAGAAGCGTCGTCAATCGGTCTTAAGTGGCACAGGGTTGACGCCATAGACTTCGACTACGGCATTTTCACAAACTTCTCGCACGACCATATCGGCGGAGCGGAGCACAAGGATATGGACGAGTACCTTGAGTGTAAGGCTATGCTGTTTAAAAAGTGTAAGCTCGGACTTATCAACCGCGACGACGAGAAATGGCAGGATATACTAAAAGGCGCGACCTGCGATTACAAAACCTACGGCTTCTCGAAGGACGCCGACTACATAGCCTCAAACGACAGCCTTCTCTCCACCCCCGGTTTTCTGGGCGCGAGGTTCGAGCTTTCGGGCGAACGCGAAATGCAGGTTGACGTCGCTATCCCGGGACATTTCAGCGTTTACAACGCGCTTTCGGCAATCAGCGTTTGCGCCGAAATGGGGATTGACAACGAGAGTATACTCGAGGGCTTAAAGACCGTCGCCGTTAAAGGCAGAGTAGAGATTGTACCCGTACCCGGCAATTACACCCTCCTTATCGACTACGCTCACAACGCGCTTTCTATGGAAAACGTTCTCACAACACTCCGTCAGTACAAGCCGAACCGCCTTGTAACAATGTTCGGAGCGGGCGGAAACCGTCCCAAGGTACGCCGATATGAAATGGGAGAAACAAGCGGACGTCTTTCGGATTTGAGCGTTATAACCGAGGACAACAGCCGTTTCGAGGACGTTATGGATATTATCGAGGACATAAAGACAGGGCTCGCTAAAACCGACGGTAAATATGTTGTCGTGCCCAACCGTAAGGACGCGATTAAATACTGCATCGAAAACGCTCAGGACGGAGATATTATTGTACTCGCGGGCAAAGGTCACGAGGACTATCAGGAAATCAAGGGCGTTAAGTACCATATGGACGAGCGCGAGCTTATCGCGGAAAGTCTTGAGGAATTAGGGCTTAAATAATTCGCTTTCCACACAATAACAATAAAAGGCAGAAAAACCGCTGAGTTTTTCTGCCTTGTTTTTTAGCAAGCAGTATTATGAATCTGTTTCGTCTTTTTTATCTTCTCTTTTCCGTTCAAGTCGGTTTTGATTAAATATCACGCCCGCGGTAATAATCACCGCCAGTATCATAACGCATATTATTATTAAAAGCGAGGGGTTTCCGCCGTTGCCCGTCACGTCCATTTGTGAAAACAGTCCGCTCGATTTTGAGTTCTTATTATCGTCTATTATTTCTTCGGGCATATTTTCGCCGATATCGTCGTCATCAGCCTTATCATCACTTTTTATCAGGTAACTCCTGCTCTTTCGGGCATAATAGGCAGAAGACTTCCCTCCTGTTTCTACTATACAGCTAACCGCCTTTGGAGGGGTAAAATTCTTAACGTCGCTGTCGACGCAGTCGTCGGCGGTGATTTTTATTTCGGAGCTTCCGCTGTTAACCGCCTTAAAGCGGAAAACGAGAAGCAGAGAGTTTTTGTTCAGCTTAACGCCGTTCGGGCAAATAAACACCGCCTTCACCACGCCGTTTTTGTCACTGCATTTAACCTTAGATTCGGAAACATTCGATACCGCTTTTCTGAACACGGCTTTATCGGGGTTATACCGAACACTGAAGGTCGCCGCGCTGAGGGGCTTTGAGGTGTTAAAATAAACAGGCACGTCAAATAATCGGTTATTCGGAGTATATATTTTTTCTGTACGCATTTCGGCGGTAACAGCGTAGGCGCACACAACGCTCAGCCATATTATTACCGCTAAGATAAAACAAACCGATTTCCGCATATTCTCTCCCCCATATTTGTTGTGATTATATTTTACCACATATCTCAAAAGCTTTTTGCACAAAATTTCATAGTGAAGTTTGTATATAATGACTAAGCCGAGGCAGGCGTCCCCTGTCTCGGCTTTCGATTATTTTACTTTTACATTCAGCTTTAGTTTTACTCCGTTAACCGTTATTTTCAGCACGGTTTTACCGCGTTTTAACCCTCTGATCTTCAGAGTTTTCGCGGTTTTCCCTGAGATTATTTTCGCGTATTTCGTATTCTTGTATTTGTTGTTTACAGAATTCGCTTTACCCGAAATTTTTATCGTTTTAACTCCGCCTTTTTTCACAGTCAGCGACTTTTTGCTGAGCTTGGGCGAGGTATTTACCTTAACCTTGAATACAACTTTAACACCGAATACATTCGCCGTGATATCAGCCGTACCCTTTTTAAGCGCGGTTATAACGTCGTTTTTAACTTTAGCGACTTTACCGTCGGAGCTTTTACAATCCGCGGCAAAGGGAAGCGCGATAATCTTAGTTTGTCCCGCGTTAAGAGATAAATTATTTGTAATCGTTATCGGCGGAAGCTCGTTGTGCTCAGGAGCTGTCGTCGGCTGTTCCTCCGTAGCTTTTGTGGGCTGAGGCTCGCTTGTCGGCTGTTCCAGTGGAGCTGTGGTTTCCATTGGTTCTGTAGCGGTTTTTTCTGTCGTCGGTTCTACAGTCGGCGCGGGCTCCGGTACTTCTGTTGTAATCTGTTGAGTCGTAGCCTGAGCGGTAGTCTGCGCCGTAGCTTGAGCCGTTGTTTCTACAGGCTCTGAGGTATAAGCTGACGACGTTGTCGGCTCCGCGGTCGACTCGGGCTCTGTAGCCGCCTTCGTTTCAAGCGCCGCTGTTTCGGTCGCGGTCTGTTCAGTGGTTTCTTCTGTAGGCTCGTCAATTTTGTAATAACTATTAAGCCAGTTCACTCTCTCTTTACACCAGTTCACGTAGAAATCATAGTTTTCCTCATATGTGTTCAGAGGATATTTCATCACGTTTACATAGTATCTCTTAACGTCCCAGCCTTTGTCGCCGAAATTTCGCTTTATCGCTTTTTTGTAGGTGTTATAGAACGTATCTATAACGCCGCCTTTTTCGGGAATGCTGTTGAAATACGCGCTGTGCTGTGAGTAGACCTTTTTAGTTTCGTCATTAAACCAGTCGTAATCACAGAGAAATCTGAACAGATTCTTATTTGTGATAAACAAATCCTCCGTCTTATAAGATTCGGCGTAATTAGCGGAGAAATCCTTATTGACGTTGCCCGTGCTCAAGTCGTAATCCCACGGCGGGCCCGCGTAAAGCTTGCCGTCCTTATAATAGAAGAACACGGAACTGAAATCGAAGTCGACAGTTTTTAAAAACTCGTTGAGCACATAGAAGCGAGCGAAAGAAGCTATGTCGACCTTCGCTTCGATTTCCTCTTTTGTGCCCGTTCTGATTGTAGATATTATATCGTCCATAACAGCGCCGATATAGCTTGTCTGCTCCTCACTCGGCGGGTCGGGCTCGCTTATCGCGAAGCGTATTCCGTTCGATTTAATATAGGTAACGTCGTCCTCCTCTCTGAGCTTTTCAAGCTCCAAAAGAAAATCCTTCTTTCCGTCGTTACCCTTCGTGTCGATATCGACTCTCTCCTTGCCGTCTGTTACGGGCTCTAAAAGCAGATAACAGCCTCTGAACGAGCCGTCAAGATACACCTCTACCACCTTAAAATCGGAGGCGTACTGAATACCGAGCTCCTTTGAAAGGCTGAACGCCACGTAGTTTCTCGCCAGAGTCGGGTCGCATACGTTGGAGATCAACGCCCATTTTTTGCCGCTGCCCATACCGTAAAGGCTCTTTTTCTTCTCGAACTTAAAGGTGTAGGACTTCTTGCCTATGCTGTCGAAGGCGGTGCTGTTGCCGCGCACCTTCATAATAACCTTATCGGAAAGCTCTAAGCCGTCAACGTCCTCAACCTTTACCTCGGCGTTTATATATCCGTCGGATTTTTTGAGTGATATACCGTTTCCTTTTTCCGTTTTAAATGTGATACGCGCGATATCGGGCTTACTGTCCGACGCGTACACGGGAGCAAGCGCCGACATAATTATTATAAGCGATAAAACTACTGCGGTTAGCTTTTTCATATGATCTCTCCTAGATTTACGTTTCATAGAATTTAGTGTGAAAATTCACGCTATTTCTAATTTGTATTGTCCGCTCAGTTTGTTCCTTCAAAACAACGAGCAACGACTGAGTTTCCATTTACGCCTTATCTACCACGGTAAGGTTGTAAATAACTTTAGTGGACTATTTGCGGGCAGAATAGCTATGGAAATTATTATACCACAAATCCTTTTTCCTTACTGCACAAAGTTTGCCCTCTGTTTTTGTGCATATTTACGGCTTTTTAGAAAAAACGGCACAAACACCAACGCGGTCACAACATTAAAAAGCGTGTGAATCACGGCTATCATAACCGCTGAAGCGTTCCTGCTCGAGAACGCAAATAAACTGTCCGCAATATAGAACAGAACAAGAAACACCGCACCGCCCGCGGCGTTGAAGAAAAAATGAAATAACGCGACGCGCTTGGCGTTTCTTGTCGCGCCGATCGTAGCGAGAAACGCGGTAAAGCATGTGCCGATATTCTGCCCGATTATTATGGGGACAGCGATTTTCAGAGAAAGCGGAGCGGATAATGACAGCGACTGTAAAATTCCCGCGGAAGCGGACGACGACTGCACCAAAGCTGTGAACAGCGCTCCTGCGAGCACGCTGATCATCGGATTGTCGAAGGCGGTTAACAGGCTTTTAAACTGCCGTAAATCAGCCAAGGGAGCGGCACAGCTTTTCATAAGCTCCATACCGTACATTAACGCGGCAAACCCGAGCAGGGCGTTGCCTGTATTCTGCCATTTTGTGTTTTTTGAAATCATAACGGGGAAAATACCCGCTATAGCGGCAAGCGGAGCTAAGTTTTCAGGCTTTAAAGCGTTTAAGAATATATTATCGCTCTCAATTCCCGCCGTACTCGTCAGCCACGCAGTAACCGTCGTACCTATATTCGCGCCCGCTATAACTCCCGCGGCGTTTTCGAGTTCAATTATCCCCGCGTCCGCAAGCCCTGTAAGCATAACAGTTACCGCCGAGGACGACTGCGCCGCCGCGGTGACAACAGTGCCGAAAGCCAGCGCGCTGAGCGGAGCCGCGGTTATTCTCGCGAGCTCTTTTTCAAGCCTCCCCCCGCCGAGATTCCTAAGACTTTCAGACATTATGTTCATACCGAACAGAAAAAAAGCCAGCCCGCCGAAAAACGCGGGCAATAAAAAAATATCCATAACACAATATATGTTACGGATATTTATTTAATTATTATTTTACGATTACAAGCATTCCCGCGTAGGAAAGCTCATAAATTCTTTTTGCCGAGGAGAGGGATACGTTTACGCATCCGTGCGAGCCTCTGCCCTGACGGTAAAGCTGTCCGCCGAAAGCGCTCTGCCACGTAGCGTCGTGGATACCCTGACCGCTGTAGGTAAAGCCCATCCAGTAGCTTACCCTTGTCGTCCACTTGCTTCCGCCGTAAGAGCCCTTTAAGATAGCGGGCGACTTATGGCTTAAGATGTGGTGGTGTCCGGGGGTTGTGGCTCTGTCGCCGGGAGCTCCCGTAATAACGTCTGTGCTGTACGCGACCTTGTTGTTTCTGTAAACCTTCAAATGCTGGTTGGCAAGTGAAACCTCAATTCTGTTGGCGGGAATCTTACACGACGCGTTAACGCCCGCGTAATCGCCGTATCTTACCGTTTTCGCCACTTTTCGCACGGCTCTTACCGTATAATAGTGACTGGAACCGCTCAAAAGTCCTCTGTCGGTGAACTGAGTTTCCTTTAAGGTCTTTATTTTTACTCCGTTACGATAGAGCTCGTATTTGTCGGCGTGAGTAACGCCGTCCCAACCGAGCTTAATCGCGGTTTCGGAAGCCTTTAGCTTTTTGAAATGTTCGGGAGCGCTGAAGCGCGTCATACCCTTTGTAGCCGTACCGGCGCTGACAGCTGAAACGTCGTTCTCGGTACGCTCACATAAAACCTTGTATTTATATACTGTACCGTCGATAAGGTTGTTATCCTTAATCGTTACGGTATCTCCGTCGTTTGTTTCACGGATTTTATGATACTTGGTAAATGAGCCGTCTTTATTTTCATCGCTTCTGTAGATTATGTACTTGTCTGCCTTATTGCTCTTTTGCCAGTTCACTGTTAAGGAAGACTTTGTCTTTTCGACAATCTTAACCCATGAGATATTTTCGAGCTTAGTCATTACGGAAGTGACCGCGGGCTTACTCTGTGTAATATAAGAATTCTTTACGTTATAGGCAAAAATTCTATACTGATAAACCTTCGCCTCGTCAAGTCCCGTATCTCTGAAAGCGGTATTCTTTACGGTTTTGTACTTCTGATATCTGCTGAATTTTCCGTTTTCGGTTTCGCTCGCGCGGTAAATAGTATAAATCGAAGCGTTATTGCTCTTATCCCAGCTTAAAAGCAGAGAATCGGACTGAACCTCACTCGCCTTGAGCCCCTTTATATCAGAGGGAACCACTCTCGCCTCAGTAAGCGGCTCAACCGCGCTGGTGGGGTTTACGAGCTTCGCTACCGATACAGCCTCGTCGCTCGTCGCGGACGAGTTAACCGCCGTAACGCCGACAGGAACGGCAACGCAGATTATCGTCGCCAGCAAAAACGCGAAAGGAATAAAAAACTTCTTCATCAACAAGCGCCTTCCTCCATAAATTCTACAATCTATATATTATGGTCAACTGATAGATATAACTATTCAAATTAAGTTTACAACTAGATTTTACTAGACTCTCGCTTTTTTGTCAATAAGTTTTCGAATCATTCCATTAATTAGATAAAAACAAGATAAAAACGCCTATTCAATTTATATGTTTTTACCCTGTCGTTTATTTTTACGCTTAAATATCAATAGTATTCTAAGAAATTATATGAATTTTTTGTGTAATTTTGTTAAAAATTTAAAAATATTTTGTGTTTCCTACTTGAAATTTTTGGAATTCTCAGATATTATAGTAATAAGGATTATAAAAAAGAGGTGAGATTTATGGTACATATTTACTACGGGGACGGCAAGGGTAAAACCACCGCCGCTATCGGCCTGGCGGTACGCGCCGCGGGAAGCAGAATGAAGGTGCTTTTCGTACAGTTTTTAAAGACCGAGTTTTCGGGCGAGCGCCACACCCTCAGCCATACCGAAAATATTACCCTCACCTTTGCTCCGATTGAGCTTAAGTTCACATATGATATGAACGAATCGGAGAAAGCTCACGCCTCGAATCTTTTCAGGCATATTTTTGACGAGAGCGTAACGAAGGTATTCACCTTGAAATACGATATGATAGTGCTGGACGAGATTTTCTCGGCTATCGAGGCGGGAATGATAAGCGAGCACGACGTGTACGAGTTCGTTTCCAACGCGCCGAAAAATCTTGAGGTCGTTATGACGGGACATAATCCGCCAAAACGGATTATGGAGCTCGCGGACTATATAACCGAGATGAAAAAAATAAAGCACCCGTACGACAAGGGTACGACCGCTCGGTTCGGTATTGAGTTTTAACGGGATTCAAGGGAATCCGTAATATGCTTTTTCTTGCGGCAAGGGCAGGTTCAAATTTCAGTTTGAGCCTGCCCTTGAGTTTTATTTGATTCTTATTTTCAGCTTTAACGTCTGTGTTTTTGGTTTGTAAAGTGAATTGCCCTTAGCAGTTACACTTAGGGAAAGCTTATAGGTTTTCTTTTTGTATACGCCTTTTTTTATTTTAATCTTTCCCGACGTTCTGCCTACGGTCACATTTTTGAACAGCTTGGCCGTCGAACCTTTTTTAAGCTTTTTGTAAGTTACCTTGCCCTTGGCGTTTTTTACCGTAACAGGCTTAATAATCTTCGATTTCTTAATCAGCTTTTTGGCTTTCACTGTTTTTGTTTTTGCTTTAAGCTTAATCGGATTATTCTTTTTTTCGGGCTTAACGTTCGGCTCTGTCGGCTCTATATGAGCTGTCGCGGGTTCTGTCGCCGCGGTAGTCGGCTGTGTTTCAGAGGTAAACTCGCTTGTCGAAGCCTGCTCGGACTCAACCTCATACACGCTTAGGGTGTAAGGCAGCTCTATATTGTCGGGAACGACAAAATCCTTTTTGTTTTCGATAATATAAATATCGTCAAGCACGCATTTTACGGGCAGGCTTTCCGATTCCTCGTTAAACGTAAACTCGGCTTTCATAAAAACCTTATCCGAGGAGATATCGAAATTACTCAGGCTTGTGGCGTTAAAAGGCACATTACCCTCGCCGACGCTGTAATTAATTCCCGCTATATGCGGAAAGGTTACGCTTTCCTTGTTGATTGTGAGCTTATCGGAAAAAGTAAGACTTCCCTCAAAGCCCGTAAAAGGCTGTGTTATTTCGTCAATTCTGAATTCAAGCTTTACCGTCCGACCTTTTTCGTAACCTTTCTCCGCCGCGAACACGGGGAAAATGACAACAGACGAAACGGCAATCAAGACCGACAAAATAACTGAAATTCGCTTTTTCATTCTTTCACCTTGTTTTTCTTTGTTTTAAGAAGCTTATCGTCTATGCTGAATTTCTTGAACAGGAAAATCGCCAGAAGTCCGAACGCTATTCCGAGAATCATTCCCGCGAAAACGTCGGTCGGATAGTGAACGTAGTTGTAAATTCTGGAAAAGCCTACGATACAAGCGATGATGACCGCGATTATTCCAACTTTTTTATTAATCTTAAACATAGCTGTCGCGAACGCGAACGAAGCCGATGTGTGTCCCGAGGGGAAGCTGTAGCCCGACGCCTTGCCCATATTCAGCGCAAACGGCATCAAATAGCCGTGGTAAGCTTCGTACGTTATAAACGGGCGCGGTCTTTGGGCGATTATTTTTATCAAATACTCGCCGAACAGTAAAGCGGCAGCCATAGCGCATATCGCCGTCGCCGCGGCGGGACGTGTTTTTCGGGGAATTAAGAGTATAAGCCCCAGAATCAACAGTCCGATTCCCTTATCGGCAAACATCGAAAATCCCGTCATTATCGGGTCAAGTATATCATTTCGTATGTTTTGCGCGATAAAATCAAGTATTCCAAAATCAAAACCAAGTATAAAATCCAAATAAATCACTCCTTTTTCTAAGTATAACACATTAAACTGTAAAAAGTAAAGAAAATGGTCGGGAAAAAGCTTTCCCGACCGTAATTATTATGTTTTATCCGCCTAAGTCGAAACTCAGAATCAGGTAGCGTCCTCGAAGCTTGCGAGCTTAGCGAGGTGAGCGTACTTCTTCTCAGCGCCTGACTCAGCCTTCTCAAAGAGTTCCTCAGCTCTTTCGGGGAACTTACGTGAGAGAGCGTTGTAACGAACTTCGCCCATAATAAAGTCACGATAAGAAGCTGTGGGAGCCTTGCTGTCGAGGATGAACGGATTCTTGTTCTCGTCAGCGAGTCTGGGATCGTAACGGAAGAGGTTCCAGTAACCGGCGTCAACCGCTTTCTTCTCCTCGTCCTGAGCGATTCCCATACCGCCCTTGATACCGTGGTTGATACAGGGAGCGTAAGCGATGATGATAGAAGGTCCGTTGTAGCTTTCAGCCTCAACCATAGCCTTGAGAACCTGGTTGTTGTTAGCGCCCATAGCAACCTGAGCAACATATACATAGCCGTAGCTCATAGCGATAGCCGCGAGGTCCTTCTTCTTAACAGCCTTACCTGCCGCGGCGAACTGAGCGATAGAACCGATAGGTGTAGCCTTGGAAGCCTGGCCGCCTGTGTTGGAGTAAACCTCTGTATCGAATACGAGGATATTTACGTTTTCACCCGACGCGATTACGTGGTCAAGACCGCCGAAACCGATATCGTAAGCCCAACCGTCGCCGCCGAAGATCCACATAGACTTCTTAGCGAGCTCGTCTTTGTCAACGAGAGTTTTCTTAGCGAGATCCGCAACAGCGTCGTCAGCCTGCTCGAGCTCAGCGATAAGAGCGTCTGTAGCCGCGCGTGAAGCCATTGAATCATTAAATGTATCAAGATAAGCGCCGCAAGCGTCCTTTAAGGAATCCTTGGAAGTCTTGTCAGCGATTTCAGTAACGTACTCAGCGAGTCTGTTACGGATAGCCTTCTGACCGAGAGTCATACCAAGACCGAACTCAGCGTTATCCTCAAAGAGTGAGTTCATCCAAGCGGGGCCGTAACCCTTCTTGTTGGTTGTGTAAGGTGTAGCGGGAGCGGAACCACCCCAAATTGACGAACAACCTGTAGCGTTGGCGATAAACATTCTGTCACCGAACAGCTGAGTTACGAGCTTAGCGTAAGGTGTTTCACCACAGCCCGCGCAAGCGCCCGAGAATTCGAGCAAGGGCTGGTTGAACTGGCTGCCCTTAACTGTGCTAGACTTAAACTTGGCGGCAACCTCTTCCTTGGGATCGAGGCTTACGCCGTAATCAAATACAGCCTGGTACTTTCTCTGGCTGTCGATAGGCTTCATTGTAAGAGCCTTCTCGCCCTTCTTACCGGGACATACGTTAGCGCAAGCGCCGCAGCCTGTACAGTCGAGAGTAGAAACTGTCATAACGAATTTATATTCCTTAAGACCTGTAGCAACAGCGGTCTTTGTATCAACGGGAGCGGCGTCAACCTCAGCGTCCGTCATAATAACGGGACGGATTACAGCGTGAGGACAAACGATAGCGCACTTGTTACACTGGATACAGTTGTCGGGGTTCCACTCGGGAACGTCAACAGCGATTCCGCGCTTCTCGAAAGCGGCTGAACCCTGAGGACATGTGCCGTCTACGTAATCCATAAACGCTGATACGGGAAGCTCGTTACCCTTGTAAGCGTTAACGGGCTTTAATACCTTGTTAACATACTCTACGAGCTTGCCGCTGCCTTCAGCCTTATCGCAAGCCGCTTCGCCCTCGGCGTTAGCCCACTCCGCGGGGATATCAACCTTCTTTAAATTCTCCATACCCGCGTCGATAGCGGCATAGTTCATATCTACGATAGCCTGGCCCTTCTTGAGGTAGGACTTCTTAGCCGCCGCCTTCATAAGCTCTTTAGCGTGGTCGGCGGGGATGATATCCGCAATCTTGAAGAACGCGGACTGTAATACAGTGTTAACACGGCTTCCGAGACCGATTTCCTTACCGATCTTGATAGCGTCAACTGTGTAGAAATTGATGTTTCTCTCAGCGAGAATCTTCTTCATCTTAGCGGGGAGACGCTTCGAAAGCTCGTCAACGTCCCAAGCGCAGTTGAGAAGGAATGAACCGCCCTCTTTGAGGTCGTCTACGATATCATATTTATCAACGTAAGAGGGGTTGTGACAAGCAACAAAGTCAGCCTTGCTTACGTAGTATGTTGATTTAATAGGTGTATCGCCGAAACGTAAGTGGGAAACTGTAAGACCGCCCGACTTTTTGGAGTCGTAAGCGAAGTAACCCTGAGCGTACATATCGGTGTTGTCGCCGATGATTTTGATTGAGTTCTTGTTAGCGCCTACAGTACCGTCAGCACCGAGACCCCAGAACTTACAGGATGTAGTACCCTTA